>NZ_KK211190.1:0-260065 GCF_000620865.1 Exiguobacterium sibiricum 7-3 | reverse complement strand
TACGGAATCCGCAGCTTCGGTGGTATGTTTAGCCCCGTTACATTTTCGGCGCGGCGCCACTCGACTAGTGAGCTATTACGCACTCTTTGAATGGTGGCTGCTTCTAAGCCAACATCCTAGCTGTCTAGGCAGCGCCACATCCTTTTCCACTTAACATACACTTTGGGACCTTAGCTGGCGGTCTGGGCTGTTTCCCTCTTGACTACGGATCTTATCACTCGCAGTCTGACTCCCGAGTATAAGTTGCCGGCATTCGGAGTTTAACTGAATTCGGTAACCCTGTGGGGGCCCCTAGTCCAATCAGTGCTCTACCTCCGGAACTCTCAACCTCGAGGCTAGCCCTAAAGCTATTTCGGGGAGAACCAGCTATCTCCAGGTTCGATTGGCATTTCACCGCTACCCACACCTCATCCCCGCACTTTTCAACGTGCGTGGGTTCGGACCTCCAGTCAGTGTTACCTGACCTTCATCCTGGACATGGGTAGATCACCTGGTTTCGGGTCTACGACAACGCACTATGGCGCCCTATTCAGACTCGCTTTCGCTACGGCTCCGCCTCATCAGCTTAACCTCGCGCGCTATCGTAACTCGCCGGTTCATTCTACAAAAGGCACGCCATCACCCATTAACGGGCTCTGACTACTTGTAGGCATACGGTTTCAGGATCTATTTCACTCCCCTTCCGGGGTGCTTTTCACCTTTCCCTCACGGTACTGGTTCACTATCGGTCACTAGGGAGTATTTAGCCTTGGGAGATGGTCCTCCCGGATTCCGACGGGGTTTCACGTGTCCCGCCGTACTCAGGATCCACTCTGGAGGGAAAACAGTTTCAGCTACAGGGCTGTCACCTTCTTCGGCCGACCTTTCCAGGTCGTTCACCTACTGTCTTCCTTTTTGACTCCGTATAGAGTGTCCTACAACCCCGGAGAGCATGCTCTCCGGTTTGGGCTGTTCCCGTTTCGCTCGCCGCTACTCAGGGAATCGCATTTGCTTTCTCTTCCTCCGGGTACTTAGATGTTTCAGTTCCCCGGGTCTGCCTCACGCTACACTATGTATTCATGTAACATGTCCCATCCCATTACGGATGGTGGGTTCCCCCATTCGGAAATCCTCGGATCAAAGCATACTTACTGCTCCCCGAAGCATATCGCTGTTCGTCGCGTCCTTCATCGGCTCCTAGTGCCAAGGCATCCACCGTACGCCCTTCATACCTTGATCTAGCATTTTGGTATTCTAAGAACACACGTCTAATGACATGGTTATAAAAAGTTTGATGTCTTGTTGATGTCTTCAGTTTTCAAGGTGCGAGTGTCTCTATCGAGACTAGAGAGACGAGCTCTCAAAACTGAACGATGGGCATGTCCCGTAAGGGACGTTTTCCTTAGAAAGGAGGTGATCCAGCCGCACCTTCCGATACGGCTACCTTGTTACGACTTCACCCCAATCATCTACCCCACCTTCGACGGCTGGCTCCTTGCGGTTACCTCACCGGCTTCGGGTGTTGCAAACTCTCGTGGTGTGACGGGCGGTGTGTACAAGACCCGGGAACGTATTCACCGCAGTATGCTGACCTGCGATTACTAGCGATTCCGACTTCATGCAGGCGAGTTGCAGCCTGCAATCCGAACTGGGAACGGCTTTCTGGGATTGGCTCCACCTCGCGGTCTCGCTGCCCTTTGTACCGTCCATTGTAGCACGTGTGTAGCCCAACTCATAAGGGGCATGATGATTTGACGTCATCCCCACCTTCCTCCGGTTTGTCACCGGCAGTCTCCCTAGAGTGCCCAACTGAATGCTGGCAACTAAGGATAGGGGTTGCGCTCGTTGCGGGACTTAACCCAACATCTCACGACACGAGCTGACGACAACCATGCACCACCTGTCACCCTTGTCCCCGAAGGGGAAACTTGATCTCTCAAGCGGTCAAGGGGATGTCAAGAGTTGGTAAGGTTCTTCGCGTTGCTTCGAATTAAACCACATGCTCCACCGCTTGTGCGGGTCCCCGTCAATTCCTTTGAGTTTCAGCCTTGCGGCCGTACTCCCCAGGCGGAGTGCTTAATGCGTTAGCTTCAGCACTGAGGGGCGGAAACCCCCCAACACCTAGCACTCATCGTTTACGGCGTGGACTACCAGGGTATCTAATCCTGTTTGCTCCCCACGCTTTCGCGCCTCAGCGTCAGTTACAGACCAAAGAGTCGCCTTCGCCACTGGTGTTCCTCCACATCTCTACGCATTTCACCGCTACACATGGAATTCCACTCTTCTCTTCTGTACTCAAGCCTTCCAGTTTCCAATGACCCTCCCCGGTTGAGCCGGGGGCTTTCACATCAGACTTAAAAGGCCGCCTGCGCGCGCTTTACGCCCAATAATTCCGGACAACGCTTGCCACCTACGTATTACCGCGGCTGCTGGCACGTAGTTAGCCGTGGCTTTCTCGCAAGGTACCGTCAAGGTACGAGCATTACCTCTCGTACTTGTTCTTCCCTTACAACAGAGTTTTACGATCCGAAAACCTTCATCACTCACGCGGCGTTGCTCCATCAGACTTTCGTCCATTGTGGAAGATTCCCTACTGCTGCCTCCCGTAGGAGTCTGGGCCGTGTCTCAGTCCCAGTGTGGCCGATCACCCTCTCAGGTCGGCTATGCATCGTCGCCTTGGTGGGCCATTACCCCACCAACTAGCTAATGCACCGCAAGGCCATCCCAAGGTGACGCCGGAGCGCCTTTCATCATCAGACCATGCGGTCTGAAGAACTATTCGGTATTAGCTCCGATTTCTCGGAGTTATCCCAATCCTTGGGGCAGGTTCCTTACGTGTTACTCACCCGTCCGCCGCTCATTCCCCTCACTTCCCTCCGAAGAGTTCCGTGAGCTTCCTGCGCTCGACTTGCATGTATTAGGCACGCCGCCAGCGTTCGTCCTGAGCCAGGATCAAACTCTCCATAAAGTGTTTGACTTGCTCGTTTTTGTGACCGAAGTCACGTTGACGAAGCTTGCGCTTCATTCATTGTTTGTATCCGAAGATACGTTTTTTGCCTCATCGTTCAGTTTTCAAAGTTCGTCATAAAGATAAACAAATGGAGCCTAGCGGGATCGAACCGCTGACCTCCTGCGTGCAAGGCAGGCGCTCTCCCAGCTGAGCTAAGGCCCCATGAGATTATAAAATTGAATGGTGGGCCTAAGTGGACTCGAACCACCGACCTCACGCTTATCAGGCGTGCGCTCTAACCAGCTGAGCTATAGGCCCGTCAAAAGCAAACAAAATATGGTGCACCCTGAGAGATTCGAACTCCCGACCCCTTGATTCGTAGTCAAGTACTCTATCCAGCTGAGCTAAGGGTGCGATATGGTGCGGTCGAGAGGACTTGAACCTCCACAGTGTTGCCACCACTAGGCCCTCAACCTAGCGCGTCTACCATTCCGCCACGACCGCAAATATAAAGTTAGGAATTAAAAAATAAAATGGTGTGTCATGCAGGATTCGAACCTGCGACCCTCTGATTAAAAGTCAGATGCTCTACCAACTGAGCTAATGACACGAAAAACTGGGCTGGAAGGGATCGAACCTTCGCATGCTGGAATCAAAATCCAGTGCCTTACCACTTGGCCACAGCCCAAAAATGGCGGTCCTGACGGGATTCGAACCCGCGATCTCCTGCGTGACAGGCAGGCATGTTAACCGCTACACCACAGGACCACATTTTTGTGAAACTTAAGTATGAAATTAAAATGGTGGAGGATGACGGGATCGAACCGCCGACCCTCTGCTTGTAAGGCAGATGCTCTCCCAGCTGAGCTAATCCTCCGAAATGGTGACCCGTACGGGAATCGAACCCGTGATACCGCCGTGAAAGGGCGGTGTCTTAACCGCTTGACCAACGGGCCATTTAAAAACTGATAACTATTCTCAAGTAACAAATTCACATAAGAGGTCTGGCGGAGATGGAGGGATTCGAACCCTCGCACCAGTTTCCCGGCCTACACCCTTAGCAGGGGCGCCCCTTATAGCCACTTGGGTACATCTCCAAAAATAATGGCTCCGCAAGTAGGATTTGAACCTACGACCTACCGGTTAACAGCCGGTTGCTCTACCACTGAGCTATTGCGGAACGTGACGTTCGTTTCAGAACACTTTTCTATATTAGCAACTTTCTTTCTCTTCGTCAATGCTTTTTTAAAAAAGTTTTTAGTGACGAGAAGTTGTTTAGTTGCGGTCGTTTTGACGACTTCTATAATTTATCATGCTCCGAAATGAACGTCAACTACTTTTGTAAAAAATCTTTCCACGACATCGTCCGCAACGGTATCGTTCCGGATTCATCTTTCTTTTTCTTCTATATAATGTCCCGCATTTCTCACACTCATAAAGATGATTCTTTTTTTCCGTTTCTTCCAGACGCGGACTGTAGCGCAGTCCTCCGTATCGTTGTAGCCACTCTTTAAAATCCTGATCCTGGTGCCGATGTCCCATTCCGCGTAAGTGTAAATGGTAGTGGCACAGCTCATGAATGACGATTCCACGAAAGATATGACGGTCGACTAAATAGCTCCGATTGAAATCCAAATGATGATCCGTCAGAAAATAACGTCCACCAGTCGTCCGTAAGCGATTGTTAAAAAGTGCAATATGTCTAAAAGGTAAAGCAAACACGTCGAGCGAGAGTTGCTCGACGTATTGCTGCAACTCTTCGTTCGTCATGACGGACTGACCATCGTCAGACCGATCCGTCCTCGTTCCGGTTCGACACTCGTTACCCAAACGGTTACGATATCACCTACTGCAATGACATCAAGCGGATGTTTGACCCGTTTTTTACTGAGCTTCGAGATGTGGACAAGACCACTCTCCTTCACACCAATATCAACGAAAGCACCAAAGTCGAGCACATTGCGGACCGTCCCCTGGAACTCCATTCCGACTTGAATCATATCCAGCGATAAGACATCTTGACGCAGTAACGGCTTATCGAGCGCTTCCCGCGGATCCCGTTCTGGACGCTGCAATGCTTCAATGATGTCTCGTAATGTCGGCTCACCGACTTCAAGCAATTGAGCTGTGTCCGGTACGGATAATTCTCCGAGTCGAGTCCGTAAGTTTTCCGTTCCAACGCTCTGCAACGGCAAATCCAGTTGCTTAAACAAGGACTCAACGGTTTTATACTGTTCCGGGTGAATCGGTGTCCGATCAAGCGGATGACTGCCTTCCGGGATGCGCAAGAAGCCGGCTGCCTGTTCATATGCTTTTGCTCCTAAACGCGGGACTTTCAACAATTCTTTCCGGGAGGCGAAAGCCCCCAGTTCCGAGCGGCGTTCGACAATCTTTTTAGCTGTTGCTTTCGTAATCCCTGCGACGTAACCGAGCAATGACTCCGAGGCCGTATTGACGTCGACACCCACTTGGTTAACGACTGTCTCGACGACGAAATCGAGTGTTTCTTTTAACTTCGTCTGTGTGACATCATGTTGGTACTGTCCGACACCCACGGATTGTGGGTCCACTTTGACGAGCTCCGCCAATGGATCCTGCAAGCGTCGTGCAATCGAGATGGCTGACCGTTGCTCGACTTGTAAATCCGGAAACTCAGTGCGGGCAATTTCTGACGCCGAATAGATACTCGCCCCTGCCTCATCGACAATCGTAAAGGCAATTTGATCATGTCCTTTAATCCAGTCGGCGACAAAGGATTCCGTCTCGCGGGAAGCCGTCCCGTTTCCGATCGCAATCAATTCGATCCCGTACCGGTTTACTAGTTTCGTTAAGACTTGGCGTGCCTCATGTGCTTTTTGTTCCGACATCGTCAGATAGACGACACCCACTTCTTTTACTTCTCCTGTCGGATCAATCACTGCCCACTTACATCCGGTCCGGTACGCAGGATCAAGTCCTAACATCACTTTCCCTTTCATCGGTGGTTGCATATAGAGTTGTCGTAAGTTTTTTCCGAACACTTCAATCGCCTGGTTTTCTGCTTTATCGGTCAACTCATTCCGAAGTTCCCGTTCGATTGCCGGGAAAACTGATTTTTTATATCCCGTTTGGACGGCATCTTCGACCAACCGACGTTTTGGTTCTGCCAATCGGCTGAACGGCTTCAACAAGTATGGTAAAACATGTTGTTCTTCCAGGACGATTTTGACAGAAACGATTTTTAACGACTCGGCACGATTAATCGCTAAGATCCGATGTGGCACGATTTGCCGGATCCGTTCGCTGTACTCATAGTACTGGGCAAAGACACGTTTTTCGTCGACTGCGTCTTTTTTTAGTTTCGTGACGATATCTGCAAATCGGTAGGCTGTCTTCCGGATATGTTCCCGGACACTCGCCTGCTCGCCCCATTCTTCTGCTATGATGGCTTGTGCTCCAGCAATTGCCTCCCCTTCCGGATGCGCCGCTACATACTGGTTAAATTGTTGTTCGTCGTATGGTTTCGGTGAACGTAAAAAGTCAGAGAACGGGGTTAATCCCGCTTCACGGGCAATTTCTGCTTTTGTTCTCCGCTTCGGACGAAACGGTAAGTATAAGTCTTCAATTTGTTGTAATGTCGTGGCTCCATTCAAACTGTGTTTTAACTCAGACGTCAAAACACCCTGCTCTTCGATTTTCCGCAGGACATCTTCTCGTTTCGTTTCAAGTTGTGTGATGCTTTTATGGCGATCGAGGATTGCTTTGATTTCGACCTCATCGAGTTCACCGGTTTGTTCTTTACGGTATCTGGCGATAAACGGAATTGTTCCTCCGTCTTCCGTCAATTGTAAAACGGCTTTAACTTGTGCTGGTCTGATGTTCAATTCTGTTGCGATTCTCTTCTCCATTTTCCTCACCTCTCTGTTATTATACCGAAGAATCGATGGGACACAAAAAAGACCGATGCTTCCGCATCAGTCTTTTGAAAATACTTCGTTCGGTTCTACTTTGATGGCTTCCCGTAATTTTTGCAACGCACGACGCTGAAGACGCGACACATGCATTTGCGAAATTCCAAGGAGCTCTCCGGTTTCTTTTTGACTCATGTTGCGGTAATAGGCACATTCTAAAATCGAACGTTCCCGGTCAGTCAAAACAGCAAATGCTTTTTCGAGAATCAGCTTTTGATCCACCGAATCATATCCGTTTTCCTGGTTACCGACGAGGTCAAGTAATGTGACCGTACTGCCTTCTTGATCGGCTTCGATCGAACTGTCGACAGAAAGGGCTTGATAACTTTTACCCATCTCAAGTGTCTCGAGAACTTCCTCTTCCGATACTTCCAGACGAGCTGCAATTTCATCGATACGCGGTGAACGTTGCAATTCTGTCGTCAGTTCTTCGACGGCTTTCTTGATTTTCGGTCCAAGCTCCTTGATACGACGTGGAACGTGAACGCTCCATGTCTTATCACGGATAAACCGTTTGATTTCACCAATGATGGTCGGAACGGCAAACGATTCAAAACTACGACCGAACTCTTTATCAAAACGACGAAGAGCGGCAAGCAGGCCAATCATCCCGACTTGGACGAGGTCATCATGAATCGGACGGCCACGTGAGAACTTACGGGCAAGCGCCTCTACAAGATCGGAATACCGGGCAAGTAAAGCAGCATGAACTTCTTCATCTTGATCATCTTGTTGGTACAGGTCAATTAGACGAAGGACTTCATCGTCACTGTGATGGCGTTGTTGAGACTTTGCTGGCACTTTGACCCACCTCATCTCTATTCATATATTTTGTCATATGGACAGTGACGCCGTTTGCTTTCTCGATCGTGACTTGATCCATGAGTGCTTCGATCATTAAGATCCCTAGTCCCCCCTCGTGCAGAGAGTCTAAATCATGCGATTCCGTGATTGGTTCACTTTGACGCTTCACGCTGTCTTTATCGAAAGTCACACCATTGTCTTTCACGATGATTTCAAGACGATCGTCCGGGTAAACGTTACACGTTAAAGCCATCGATCCATCTTGCTCTCCTTCATAGGCATGCTGAACTGCATTCGCACATGCTTCAGAAACAGCAATTTTGATGTCTTCGATATCATCGTAGGTATAACCCATCCGATTCGCGACACCTGAAACTGTTAATCGAGCAATCGCAACATATTCCGGTTTTGCCGGAAGTGTCATTTCAAGTTGTTCGTTTTTCATTGTGTTCCACCTCGTACACCACTATCGATTGTAATGATGCTTGAAAGACCAGTAATTTCAAACAAACGACGAATGCGTTCAGACACACCGACGAGTGTAAACGATGTTCCATTTTTCTTTGAAGCTTTTAAGGCGCCGACAAACACACCAAGACCTGTTGAATCCATATAATGAATCTCATCTAAATGAACGACGACATCATTTGCTTCAACGGCTGGTACGAGTTCTTGACGAAGTTTCGGTGCTGTATACGTATCAATCTCTCCTGCGATATAGAGATGCGTCTGACCATCTAGTTGCTCTGTTTTAATTGTTAAATCCATCTTCAAGTTCCTCCTCAAGGAAAATCTGCTATGTGTTCTCTCTATCTATATAGTTTAAATAGTATGGGATGACCCCTCTTAAAGAAAAGGTCACTCTGATGTAATTCCCGCATTTAAACATCTTTAAACCAAAATTTAAAAAAATGTTCAAAAAAAGTCGTATACAGATGTATCGACTCTTCTCGCTGTTATATGTAAGTGCCTAAAAATCAATCAAGCCTAGGCTGATCGCGACGGCACTATTTACTTTCATCATCGTGTCAGGATCTAGGTGCGTGACTTTATCCGTTAGACGGCGTTTGTCGATTGTACGGACCTGCTCAAGTAGGATGACCGAATCACGTTCTAATCCGTGTCGCTCTCGATATACTTCCACATGGGTCGGTAGTTTGGCTTTGTCGATCTGTGCCGTGATCGCAGCCACGATTACAGTTGGGCTGAATCGGTTACCAATATCATTTTGTAGGACAAGGACAGGACGAACGCCTCCTTGTTCCGATCCGACCACAGGTGACAAATTTGCATAAAACACGTCGCCACGTTTGACTATCAAAGCTTACACCCCGCTTACTTGACGTAGGAGCGAGAACTCCGCCTCCGTTTCAATCTGGAACATTTCGCCAACGATTGATAAATTGATCGCTGCCATTTCTTCGTAACCACGTTTCAATTCCTCACGTAGCTGACGCTTGCGTTCTTCGGTCGTATGGTTCGACTTCATCCCAATCGTCTCCTTCGCTACATTTCGTTCAACAAATTGCTTTTCCCGTTGTTGGACCAAGATAATGGCACCTCCAGATTCACTGAAACCTTAACGAACGACTCACTTCCACTTCAATATATCAGTCAAATTCAGAAAATACAATCAAAATTCAAACAAATAACATTTTTTTGCCATCATATTGATGTCTTTTCAAAAATCAGACGCGCGGGACTCGCTTCGAAAACTGGCAGAGCACTTCGTAGTTGATGGTACCTAACCAGTGAGCCGCTTCATCAATCGGTACACCTTGCCCGATCAACGTGACCTCTGTTCCGATTGGATAATTGCGCGGTAAGCGGATCATCAACCGGTCCATACAGACGCGTCCGACGATTTCACACGGGTAGCCGTCGACAAGCAACGAGTATCCCTGGAATTTACGGGACCAGCCATCGGCGTATCCGATTGGCACCGTTCCGATCCATTCATCCGTAGGAGCCGTATACGTTGCGCCGTAACTGATCGTCTGACCAGGTTCGACACACTTGATTTGCATCAGACGACTTTTTAATGAGAAAGCCGGCTTTAAAAAATCGTAGAAGGGAATCATTTCATCCGACGGCATCGCCCCATACAACGCAATCCCGATCCGGACGACATTAAACGGATCCTGTCCGATTAAACGGATGGCACCCGCTGAGTTGGCAGCATGGATATACCGAATGCCCGGCACACGTTCGACGAAGCGCAGAAAAACGGTCTGTTGTTCGTCAAACAACCGGCTTGTCAGCTCATCGGCTGTCGCGAAATGTGTATAGATGCCTTCGAGCTCCATCACGTCCGAGTCCAACTCTTTTAAAACGGCATCCAACTCTTCAAGTGTCTGTAGTCCAAGACGCCCCATTCCGCTGTCGACTTTGATATGGAGTCGTAAATGATCGACGTCCGTTAAATGCTGTTTCGCTTCCCGCAACCAGTCTGCTGAAAAAACAGGCACGGCGACATCATAGTTCGAGGCAATCGGTGCGTGTTCCGGTAAAAGCGTTTCAAGCATTAAAATCGGTGCCTGAATTCCCGCTTCCCGTAACTCGATCGCTTCTTCAAGGAGTGCGACGGCCAGCAAATCCGCTCCGTTTGCTAAAGCGATTTCCGCGACCGTCACGGCACCGTGTCCGTATCCATCCGCCTTCACGACCGCCATCATCGTTTGATGACCGATCCGTGCCTTGATTTCCCGTACGTTATGTGCGATTGCTTCGCGGTCAATTTCTATCCAAGTTGGTCGATACATCTGAACTCCTCTTTTCTAATAAGACTTGTGCAGCCGCATAATGGTCGGAATGGGTAATCGAGAGATGGATGATTCCTTCAAACGGTCCTGTCATGACCGGGCGTCCCGAGGCTTCATTTAACACTTCGAGATCGAGCCACGATACTTCGGCACCGATGCCGGTTCCAAATGCTTTGACAAACGCTTCTTTGGCCGCGAACCGCCCTGCGAGATATTCAAGCTTTCGCCCGTCGGACAACGTATGAAACCGTTCTTGTTCTTCTGCCGTCAAGATCCGTTTGACGATTCGCGGTTGACGCTCCAGCGTTTGTCGAATTTGTTCCAGTTCTACGAGATCGAGTCCTATTCCGAAAATCATTCCTGACGCCTCCACAGTTCTATTCTTCGCCATCTTCATATAGAATGAAGAGGAAGCGAGGTGTTGTCATGTTTAGTCGAACGGAAAACCTACAAACGTTCACACGTTCTTATCCGGTCGTTTCGTTGTTCATTTTAATCCAAGTTGTGCTGTTTGTCATCGAACAGTTAAATGTCTTTTTCAACTTTGGCTTTTCGCCGCTCAATTACGGGGCAGCCATCAACTTGTTCATCGGGAACGGGGAATGGTGGCGTGTCGTGACTGCGACGTTCCTGCATTATGATTTTTGGCATATCGCCTTCAACACGTTTGCCTTGATCATTTTTGCACCTGCGCTAGAACGGATGATTGGTCATGCGAAGTTTGCTTCCTTCTATCTTTTGGTCGGTACGCTGGCTAACGTCTTGACGTATTTCACGAAAATCAATGAACCGTTTTATGGTCAAGCCGGGGCATCGGGAGCCATTTTAGGATTGCTTGGTTTTTATGTCTACCTCGGTCGTTTCAAACGGACCGTCATCTCAGCCGATGATGCACGTCTCGTTTATATCTTTAGCGCCATTACAGCAATCTTCACACTGCTCGGTTCAAACGTTTCTGTCTTCGGTCATTTATATGGTTTCGTGCTCGGATTCCTTGCCGGCTTCCTCTTCGGAAAAGGCACAGTACCGTTTACACGACCATTCAATACCGGAAGACGTCCTGCATCAGGCGGTCGCATCATTCATACGAGCGGTTCCGGACAACTCGGACGGATCATCTTTTATGTCATCGTCGCCTTCGCCGTGTTTGGACTGCTGGCACGATTCATTTAAAAAAAGAACAAAAAACGAGCCTGTCTGAATTCCGATTTTCGAAATTCAGACAGGCTCGTTTTTCCTATTTGCTTATTTACGCAATGATTCCGCAAGATCTTTGATATCATCGATCAAGTTGTGGATTGTTTCTTGGTTATCTGTATATAAAGCGCGAAGTTCTTCAAAACGGCCTTTTGGATCTTGTTTAACAGCTGAAAGTTGTGTTCCCGCTCCGCCAAATGTACGTTTGACTGCAGCAAGTTGCGATTGACGTGTATCTTTATGAAGCATGGATAACGTGGCACCTACAAGTGCTCCACCAAGCGTTGCTACTAAAAAGTAATTCTTTTTCATCTGTTTTTTCCCCCTAGACTAATTTAACTGTTCATTAAAGTGGTTGTAAAAGCTGATACCGTTTCATGACTGGAGAAGGCGAAAATGACTTCCCTGCCTCTTCAGCATACTG
This sequence comes from Exiguobacterium sibiricum 7-3, assembly GCF_000620865.1. Taxonomy (NCBI): domain Bacteria; kingdom Bacillati; phylum Bacillota; class Bacilli; order Caryophanales; genus Exiguobacterium; species Exiguobacterium artemiae. The sequence continues at coordinate 247,999 of NZ_KK211190.1, read as the reverse complement.
GTCGACGGTCAGTCGTTCAACTGATTTCGCATAGCGCGAAGCATCCGTGTCATTGTTGAACTGAATTAACAAGACCAAATCCGTTCCACGCTCGACGCGGGCAATGCGAACGGCTTGGAAACTTTCGTATTCCGCACCCAGTACTTTCGGATCCGACATGACATGATGGACAAATAAATCACCGCTGTTCTGATCTGCCGGAATCGACCAGTAGAATAAACTGCCTTGTTCATCAAAATTACCGCGTGTCTCGAGTAACGTATACGTGTTGCCGCTTTGAAATGGGGACTTCCCTTCTGTTTCAATAAACAAAAGAGCTTCACCACTTCCACTTGCTGCCCGAATATGAGGATCACGGGATCGAATTTGATCGACAAAACTACCGCTACCAAATGTTATGGAAAGTTTAGATGGCATCACAGGCCTCCGCGAGTTCGAAGTCTTTGCTAGTCAGACCACCTGAATCGTGGGTCGTCGCAGCAAGCGTAACGTTCTTATAATCGATGATGATTCTCGGATGATGGTTGAGATGTTCCGCTATCGAACCAACCTCCTGTACAAAATCAAGTGCTGCCGGGAATGAATCCAATGTATAGACACGGACGATTTCGTCATCGACGACACGCCATTCCGCCAGTCCTTCTAGACGTTCTTCCACTTCATACTCATTCAACCTCTTCATGCCATTTTCCTCCTCCACCATATTATTTTCGTCCTATACCTTATACCCTACTTTTCTGGTTTCTTATACCTCTAGCGGATGGATTTCTTCCTTTTGTCTTCGGGCACAGATAGAGTACAATGTGAAGGAGAACACTATCTCCCAAAAAAGAAAGGGGCAGACGCTCATGCGTGCACTTATCGTGATTGATTATACGGTTGATTTTGTAGCCGATGAAGGAAAGTTGACGTGCGGAAAACCAGGACAGGCGATTGAAGGACGCATCGCTTCGCTGATGGATGAGTTTTCAGCTGAGGATTACGTCGTCATCGCAAACGATATCCATGAAGAAGGAGACACGTTCCATCCGGAAACCGTCCTCTTCCCACCACACAACATCCGTGGCACTCACGGCAGAGATCTCTTCGGACAAGTAGCTGAGATGGCACGTGTCGCAGATCATGTCATCGATAAAACACGGTATAGTGCTTTTGCCGGAACGGATCTTGATTTGCGGTTACGCGAACGTTCGATTCACGAAGTTCACCTCGTCGGTGTCTGTACGGACATTTGTGTCCTGCATACAGCGGTCGATGCCTACAATCTGGGATACAAAATCGTCGTCCATGCCGACGCTGTCGCAAGCTTTAACGCGGCCGGCCACGACTGGGCGCTTACACATTTTAAACAATCGATCGGCGCAGATGTCGTCGGCGAATAAGAAGGGATCTGTCTTCATGCTACAACGTAATCTTGCACTTCATACTGATCTTTATCTGCCACGGTGGATGTATATTTATTGGCAAGAAGGACGTCACAATGAACGAGCTGTCTTTGACGTCTACTATCGGTCGAACCCGTTCGAAGGCGGATACGTCGTCTTCGCCGGACTCGAAAACATCATCGAATATGTCCAGACACTTCGTTTTACAGAAGAAGACATTACGTATCTCCAAAAAATGATCGGTTTCCCGGACGAGTTCAAAGATGAGTTGCGAAACTTTAAATTTTCCGGTTCCATCTCGAGCGTCAAAGAGGGCGAAATCGTTTTCCCGAACGAACCACTCGTTCGGATCGAAGCCCGGATTTTCGAAGCGAAATTATTGCAGACTGCAATTTTGAATATCGCAAACCATGAATCCCTGATTGCCACGAAATATGCGCGGATCCGTCAATCGGCACCGGGAGCAAAATTCCTTGAGGCCGGAGCGCGTCGTGCCCAAGGTATCGATGCTGCTTATTTTGGAACCCGTGCTTCGTACTTAGCTGGATTTGATGTTACGAGCCTTGCTTCGGCCGGACGAGACTTCGGTATTCCGTGCGGCGGAACGATGGAACATGCCGATATTCAATTCCATGATGATGAATTGACGGCGTTCCGGACATTCGCTGCCTACTATCCTGATCAGGCGACACTACTCGTCGACACGTATGACACGCTGAAAAGCGGTTTGCCGAATGCCATCATCGTCGCGAAGGAGCTCGAAGCAAAAGGGCATAAATTGCGCGGCATTCGGATTGATTCCGGCGATTTATCTTACTTATCCAAACGGGCGCGGACAATGCTCGACGAAGCCGGATTCCCCGATGTCGACATCGTCTTATCCGGTGATCTCGATGAATACGTCATCCAGGATTTACGGATTCAAGGTGCGCAGGCGAATACGTTCCTCGTCGGGACGCGTGGTATCACGGCATACGAACAACCTGCACTCGGCATGGTCTATAAGCTGGTCGCACGTGAAGTAGACGGTGAGCTCGTTCCCGTCATCAAAGTCTCTTCTTCTAAAGCCAAAACGACGACGCCACACATCAAAGAAGTGTACCGGATTGTCGACCGTGTCACGAATAAGTTCAAAGGCGATTACGTAACGTTGCTCGACGAAGATCCGACTGATCTGGATTCAATCGACTTAATCGACGTCCGTGATCCGTCATTCCGAAACCGGATCGAGAACTTTAACGTCGAACGGTTGTTGACACCGATTTTCGTTGATGGTGAACTCATCTATTCCGTCCCGACCATTGAAGAAAGCCGCCAGTTCCACGAGCAGCAAATCGGCCGCCTGTGGGAAGAATACAAACGTCTCCGCCTGCCGGAAGTCTACGCCATCACCTTCAGCGACCGTCTCTGGAAACTGAAACTGGATATGATTCGCAACACACGGACTGCGAGCGGTCTCAAATAAATACCTGAAAATAAAAACAGCCTACTTCAGCTGAAGTGGGCTGTTTCATCTGGTGTAACTGTCATTTGGATTGCCGCTTGTTCCATTTGTTGACGAAAGTACCAAGCGAAACCAAGCGCACCTCCGATGAAAACGATATACGTAATCCGTTGACCGAACTCTGCCAAGGAATCCGCATAAAAAATACTGATTAAATGGTCGCTTCCACTGACGAGAAGCAAACAGGCAATCAGGAGCGCTATACGATAAGCAAGTGTCGGACGGTCTGTTGGTTCAGCATGCCAATACGAGATGATGTAATGGGCAAGTAAGATGATGCCAATGATTCCTAATACTCCTATCAGTGCTTGCGGCATAATGAACGGTCCTCCTGTTTCTAATTTCTAACTCCATTTAAACATAGTTCACTAAAAAATCCTCCCTAAAACTTTCCCACCGTTTGCCCGGTCACGGTATACTGAAGAAAATCTGTTGTTCATTCAACAAGGAGGCGTTTTCTTGAAAACCTTTAAATTGTGCACCTTACGTATTCTAATGGATGAATCCGGTCGGGATACAACGATTCCCGTTGCGATCAAAGATGGACTGACTGTCAGCACGGATCAGACGGCACAGTGGGTCGCTGAAATTGTCGTCCTCGAAAATGATCAACCGATCATCGACGAGTTGTTCGCTAAAAATTTACGTGCCTTGATTGAAATTACGATTTCCCGACCTGATAATGATCCGGCTGCCATGATTGTGACACCACTTGAATCGACTCCCTTAAGTGAAGGGGTATCGTATCTGTTCAAAGGAAAGATGGTCATGATGAAAAATGACTTGTCGGAATCCATCTTACGTGAAGTCGTCGAAGACCATTTCACCGGTGAAGCCTTGATTCAAGAATACAAAGACCGCCGCTCCAAACGCGGTGCCCACATTACGAGTATCGCGAAAGAAACATTTAAACAGTACCTGCACGAAAATCCGACTCTTTCTTAAGGACGTTTCGTGTAATCTACGATATGATCCGCGACATTGATCCGGTCAATCTCATACCGATCGGAGAAACGAATATAGTTCGCACATGCATTCTTAAGTGGTGTCCGGTAACTAAAACTATCATCAATCGAGGATAATGCAGCTTTGATCGTATGCGAATGACAGACGATCAACAGGCGTTGTCCTCGATATTTTTCTGTCAGTTCTTCAATTGCCGAAAACACGCGATGTTGGATTTCCTGTTCGGTTTCAAGTCCCGGTACACGCTCCGTATCATTCGCTTGGACGGCTTCGTAGATTCCGGCGACAGGCTGTCCAGATGCAACGCCAAATTCCCGTTCAACCAACCGTTCATCCGTCTCCGTCACATCCAGTCCGATCGAACGTCCGATGATTTCTGCCGTCTCGACTGCCCGCGATAAGGGGCTCGAAATCAAGACGTCCCATTTTTCTTCTGCCAGGTAAGCAGCGCTCATTCCAGCCTGCCACCGCCCAGTTTCATTAAGAGGGATGTCCTCCCGTCCTTGAATCCGCTCGTTTAAATTCCAATCCGTCTGACCATGACGCACTAAACAAATTTCTGTCATTTCACTGTCTCCTTCAAAAGAAATATCACTGATTGTATCATGTTTTCTTTTTTAATGAAGGGTCTCCCGGGGTGGCAAAGCCAGGACCTGACAGCTGAACGCTTCAATCCGTTCCAGCAACCGTTCGATTTTCAACGGATTTTCGGTTTGAGCAAAGCTCGCCAGTGAATGCGTGCCGTTCGGGAAGGAAAACAGCCGGACATCGGCTCCGACATCGGCTCCTTTTTCAACAAAATGTAGCGCTTGTGTAAAAGGGACAATCGGGTCTTTTTTTCCGTGCAATAACATGATCGGCGGTGAGTCCGCTGTCAGATGCGTTACCGGTGAAACACGTGTCATGAGTTCCCGCCATTCTTCCCGCCCTCCCCCATAAAACTTGATGTGGGCAATCCACGTTTGAATGAACTTGAACAGGAGAAAATTTGTCGGAGGATACAAGGCAATGACACCACTGATCAAGGGGAGGCGTTCGGCTGTTTGTTCGCCGATGAATTCCATCGGGGCAAGTGCCGTCGTCAACATTAACGCGGCACCGGCCGAGTCTCCCCACAACACCATTCGTCCCCGCATAATCCGTAAATCATCCGCTTCCTGATTTAAGAAACACAGCGCATCTCGAACATCTTCCAGATTATCCGGAAAATAGCTACCGTCCTCAAACAACCGATAATCGATGCTGCAAACTGCGATTCCGAGTTCCAAGAAACGTTCCACGATTGGTGTAAAGCAAAAGATATCATCCCGATTTCCTCTAACGAAGGCTCCCCCATGCGCATAAATCGCAACCGGGAAGGGACCATCACCCGGCGGATAATATAAATCCAACTTCAGTTCTTGTTCATTGACGGTTTTATACAAAGTCGTCCGGGGCGCGAGTTGGACTTCCGACAGCGGAAGGGCCGGTTCCGTCCAGCGCAATAAAGCACCGTAGTTGTTCCAGATACTCGCCCCGGCAGCAGCCGTCGTCAAGATCGCCGCTCCTCCCATCAGCCAAGCAGTTTCCCGTTTCACCTCATCACCTCCAAAGCTTGCTCTTGATTTCTGATCTTATTAGTCTTCTACCCGATTTATTTAGAAGCCGAACGTCTTCCCCGACTGGTACTTGACGCTTCGTTTTGGATTCGTTATAGTGAAAAGGTTCAAATCGGAATAATTACGTTTTAATATTTTTTGGAGGGTTTATTCATATGAAAAAATTAATTTCTGCTTTCACGGTTGCCTTTGCCAGTGCTGCTGTCCTTGCCGCCTGCGGTTCTTCCGAATCCGATCAAGGTGCGACCAATCAAAAGCTTCGCGTCTATACATCGACGTTCGCTACTGCGGCCATCGCCAAGGAAATTGGCGGAACGGACATCGACGTCCAGATGATCGTACCTCCAGGGGCAGATCCGCATTCATACGAACCGACGTCTAAACAACTGACGGAAATTGCACAAGGTGATCTGTTCCTCTTAACCGGGACGACGCTTGAGCCGTACTCGAAAAAAATCAAAGCCAGTCTTAAAGGCAACGATGTCCGCTTCGTCGAGACCAGCAAAGGAATCGACCTGCTGGAAGCGAATGCCACGCTTCATGAGCATGAAGGACATACCGGCGAACATGCGGAAGAAGGACATGATCACGGCAAATTTGACCCTCATGTCTGGCTCGATCCGAACAATGCCAAAGTGATGGCGCAATCGATTACGACGGCGCTCGCTAAAGAGGTACCTGATAAAAAAGCAGCGTTCGAGAAAAATCTCACCGCCTTCAATACCCAGGCAGATGATCTTGATCAAAACCTGCAACAGGCCGTTAATAAGGGATCGAAAAAAGAATTACTCGTCACACATGCGGCTTACGGATATTTAGCAGAACGCTACGGTTTCTCGCAATTACCGATTGCCGGTATCTCACCGTCGGACGAGCCTTCGCAAAAGCAACTGGCGGCGATCGTCAAGGAAGCCAAGTTACACGACTTGAAGTATATCGCTTTCGAAGAAACGGTTTCTCCGAAAGTCGCCCGTGTCATCCAACAGGAAATCGGAGCGGAAGCGATTACGATTCACAACCTCGAGTCCGTCACGAAAGAGCAGCAAAAGGCTTCCTATTTTGACTTGATGAATGAAAATGTGGCGACACTCAAACAAGCACTGCAGTGAAGTAGTGTTGACATGCATTAAAAGATACGTTACGGTAGAAAACGTATTTCAGACAATTAAATGACTTCTTTTTATCGCGAGAGACGGAGGGACTGGCCCGATGATGTTTCGGCAGCGGACGATTAAATCGTACTGTGCCAAATCCAGCAAGCTGAGGCTTGAGAGATAAGAAGAGCGTCTTTTTCAGTAAAGACCTCCTTCTTTCTTGCGAAGGAGTCTTTTTTTGTACACGTAGAAAAGGAGTGATTTTATGAACGAGACGATTACACCGAACAAATGGGCACTTCTACCGTTGCTTGTCTTTTTAGTTCTTTTTATCGGTGCCGGAATTTTTTACAATGATTTTTACAAATTCCCGATTCTGATTGCTGCTTTGATTGCCTTGATTTTTGCGGCGGTCACAACAAAGGGCAGCATCAATCAAACCGTGGAACGGATTGCGACGGGGGCCGGAAATCCGGACATCATGATTATGGTCTTTATCTTCCTACTCGCCGGTGCCTTTTCTGGAACGGCAGATGCAATCGGCGCAATTGAAGCGACCGTCAATGCATCATTAACATTTTTACCCCCGTCCCTCTTGATGAGCGGGCTGTTCATCATCGCCGCCTTCATCTCGATGGCGATGGGTACTTCCACCGGTACGATCGCAGCACTTGCACCGATTGCTCTCGGAATCCATGAAGCAACCGGTGTCAATGTCGCAATTGCCGCAGCAGCTGTCGTCGGTGGTGCAATGTTCGGCGATAACTTGTCGTTCATTTCCGATACAACGATTGCAGCGGTACGGACGCAAAAAACCAACATGCGCGATAAATTCCGAACCAACTTCATGATCGTCTTGCCGGCAGCAATCCTGACGGTCATCATCTTGGCTTTCGTCTCAGGTACAGGAGACGTCGTCGAAGCAAAAGCGTTTGAGTTTTATAAATTGATTCCGTATCTGTCTGTCATCGTCCTCGCCTTGTTTGGTGTCAACGTCATCCTCGTCTTAGTCGGCGGAACCGTTTTGACGGGAATCATCGGTATGATTGACGGAAGCTTCGGCTTAAGCGGCTTCGTCCTGTCGATGTCTGAAGGATTGATGGGGATGGCAGAAATTTCGATTTTGACGTTATTAATGGGCGGACTCGTCAGCCTAATCACCTTTAACGGCGGGATTGCTTACCTGAAAGAAACGCTGACGCGGAAAATCTCACAACGCCGCGGTGCGGAATTCAGTATGGCGGCACTCGTCAGTGCAACGAATCTCGCGACAGCGAACAATACGATTTCGATTCTTGTCGCCGGACCACTCGCTGCGGAAATCGCCGATACGTATGATATTGATCGGAAGAAATCCGCCAGTATTCTCGACATCTTCTCGTGCGGTATCCAAGGAATTATCCCTTACGGAGCCCAGTTGCTGATTGCAGCGGAATTAACGAAAACGGCTTCCCCGGAACTGATTCCCTATCTGTTTTATCCGTTCCTGCTTTTCGTTTGCGGATCTCTTGCCATCGTCTTCGGCTTCCCGCGTCGAAAAACAGCTGATGTGCGTAAAAAAAATGTTTCGTAAAAAATACAAGACCCGTCGCTTTTGCGACGGGTCTTGTATTGACTTATTTTTTCTGGTCTTGGCGGTTGAGAATGAAATACGCAATCGCCGGAAGCGGGAACTGAATTAGTCCAGCGCCTCCCCAAACCCACGGATTACGCCCAGTCTTCCGGGCACCGAGGAACAAGAATGTCGCTTGCGCCCCCAACAGTGCCGCGATACCGGCCCATACACCTTTTGGTACGTTTTTAACAGCTCGTTTCATACAAAATACACCTCTTTTCCTCTAGGGATTTACCCTCCTCTTTTCGCTTTCTAACCGGCTTTTTCCTCCCTTGAGCGTTGAAACGGACGTTCTTGCTTGTTCATGCTAAACTAAACGAGCAATTCCATATTCTCGTTTCATTAAAGGAGGAGTATACACATGCAATACGCAAAACTTTCAAATGGTGTCACAATTCCACAAATCGGATTCGGTGTCTGGCAAGTCGATGAAGAGACGGAAGCACCGGCTGCCGTCGCAGAAGCCATTCGTGTCGGTTACCGTCATATTGATACGGCTGCCGTTTACAAAAACGAACGTGGTGTTGCTAAAGGAATTAAAGAAAGCGGCGTGAACCGTGAAGATCTCTTCTTAACGTCTAAAGTATGGAACGATGATATTCGTGCCGGACGAACTAAAGAAGCTTTCGCAGAGTCACTGGAACGTCTTGAGACCGACTACCTTGATCTTTATCTGATCCACTGGCCGGTTGAAGGATATATCGAAGCCTGGAAAGCCATGGTTGAGCTTTACGAAGCCGGAAAGATTAAAGCAATCGGTGTATCGAACTTTAAAGAACATCACCTTGATACACTTGCTGAAGAAGGATTAATGACACCTATGATCAATCAGGTCGAACTTCATCCGCAACTTCCGCAACATGAACTGCATGAATACTTGCAGGACAACGGTATTCAAGTTGAAGCGTGGAGCCCACTCATGCAAGGAAAATTCCTCGAAATCAACGACTTCAAGGAAATTGCCGAAAAACACGGTAAGTCCCCTTCACAAGTCGTCTTACGCTGGCACCTGGATAACGGCATCGTTGCCCTTCCGAAATCGGTCACACCTGAACGGATTGCGGAAAACTTTGACGTCTTTGATTTCCAACTCGATGCCGATGATCTCGAAAAGATTGATCGTTTGGCAACGGAAGTTCGTCTTGGACCAGATCCAGACGAAATCGACTTTTAAGCATCGACTTTACACATACAGGAAAGAGAGGCGGATGTCACATCCCCCTCTCTTTTTCTATATGGAGTTGTACAAGGAAATCCTTATACATAATAGACGAGAATCGTATCCTGCGCTTCTTCCGCCTGGTGAAAATAGGCGCGTAGATTCCCGAATTGTTCCCAAACCTCATCGAATTCACCTTGTCGGCCGGCTTCCTGATAAATGACTTCAAGCGCTTGTCGATCAAAGTTCCGCATGACCTCCGACGAAATGATGAGAAGCGGTAAGGGAAGGATACCGACGATCGCTGCATGCTCTTCATTGACAATCAACTCTTCACCGACGATTGCCCGTCCCAGATTGTAATGGGTCTCCTGATCAATGAAGATATCAATTTGACTCATTAATTGATAAAGTGATGTCGTCTCCTCGAGTGCAAATAACTGTTCATGATCAGGTTGTGTTTCATGGATGAATAAAATCCAGTCCATGATGATATGTGGATCATCGCCAAACGAATCCCAAACGGCATCCGCGACTCGAACATAATGTACGTTCTCCATCCTCCCCCTCCTTTCCGACCGTTTTTTTTAGTATTCCCATTTTTGTACCGCTTTAGTAACGATTATCAAAATCTCTCCAGACAAAAAAAGGACCAGATGACTCTGATCCTTCTCGCGTTAAATCGCCTTTTCTTTTTGATCTTCATCCTGCCACGCTTCAAGCGATTCTTTTCCCGGAAGATTCGGAATCGAATCTTTATGGAAACGGGGTTCTTGACCGTCTTTACGTTGTACTAAATAATCATCAAGTGCCAGCTTCGCAACTTTCGATAATCGGAAAATCGCATACAAATTGACGATTGCCATCAAGCCCATGAAGATATCCGCGAGCGCCCAAACAAGTCCAGCCGTTTGAACGAGCGAACCAAACACAACCATGCCAAGGACAATGATACGATACACCATCATGATTTTTTTATTATCGTTGATGAAACTGATATTGGATTCACCGTAATAATAATTTCCGACAATCGAACTGAAGGCAAACAAGAAAATCGCGAGCGCCATAAATGCAGTGGCCAACGGACCGACCTGAGAAGCAAGTGCCCCTTGCGCCAAATCGATTCCGGCGACAGGTACTCCACTCGCATCCTTGGTCGCAACACCACTGACTAACACAATCATCGCTGTCGAAGAACAGACGAGCAGTGTATCGACAAAAACCGCAAACGATTGAATCAAACCTTGTTTGACGGGATGGGAAACTTCTGCCGTTGCAGCAGCATTCGGTGCTGAACCCATACCGGCTTCATTCGAGAAGAGACCACGACGGATGCCGTTTAAGACCGCTGCCCCGATTGCTCCACCGGCAAGTGTTTTAAATTCGAGTAATCCTTCTTGGAAAATCAGACCGAAGACGTTCGGTAACGCTTCTAGATTCGTCACCATGATGTAGAGGGCAATCAAGATGTATCCTCCTGCCATGATCGGGACGAGGAAGGCTGATACGGTCGCAATGCTTCGGACACCGCCGAAGATGACGAGTGCCGTCAACAGGACAAGTCCAACCGTAATCCATGTTTTATCCACTCCGTACTGACTTTGAAGCGATAATGAAATCGTATTTGACTGGACTGAGTTAAAGACGAAGCCAAACGAAATCGTAATCAAGATACTGAACACGACTCCGAGCCAGCGCTGTCCGAGCGCTTTTTCCATGTAATACGCCGGACCACCCCGCCATGCTTTTTCATCACGCACTTTATAAATCTGAGCGAGCGTACTCTCGACGAATGCAGAAGCCGAACCGATTAAGGCAATCAACCACATCCAAAAGACCGCACCTGGTCCACCGAGCGCAATGGCTGTCGCGACGCCGGCAATATTGCCGGTTCCGACACGTGCCGCTGTGCTGATGGCGAAGGCTTGGAACGGTGACACACCGTCTTTCCCTTTATCCGTTCCTTGGAACAACAGTCGCAACATTTCCGGAATCATCCGAAACTGGACAAATCCCATTCGAATCGTAAAATAAATTCCTAAACCGACCAACAAGATGATCAAGACACTCGACCATAACAAGTCGTTAATCCTACCGATTAAATCCATCAGTTGTTTTTCCACAGATGTTCCCCCTTATTTTAACGTTCGATCATGTAACCTTTTTTCACATGTTTTCTATGATACGAAAATAATTTCAGAAAATCAAATTCATTTTCTTCTTTTAGATCGTTCAAGTACGTAAAAAATCACGAAACCTAACATCTGATGTTAGGTTTAACGTAAAAAACAAGCCTCCGTGGAAGGGAGGCTTGTTGAGAATATCTTTATTATTTAATAATCGAATACATCAGATGAACAGATTCAGGTTGGCGTCATCTGTAGCTCCAAGGTAACTCGCGACACCACCATAATCGATGCCATCCAATAATTCTTCTTTTTTGATTCCCATGATGTCCATCGACATCGTGCAGGCAATCATTCGGACACCGGCTGCTTGCGCCTTCGCCATCATTGTCTCTAACGCATCGACCTGTTTATCCTTCATGACTTTTTTCATCATTTTTTGACCGGCCCCGCCCATATTCATGTTCGAGAGCGGCAGATCGCCGGCATGTTTCGGCATCATCATGCCCATCATCCGTTCCATCGGTGCCTTCTCAACGGATGGTGCGTCCGGTTTCCGAATAACATTCAGTCCCCAGAACGTAAAGAACATCGTCACTTGTTTCCCCATCGCCCGAGCACCTTGCGCGATGACAAACGATGCAAGTGCTTTATCGAGGTCTCCGCTGAAGACGACCATCGTCGCATCGTCCGCCTTCGTGACGTCAGATCGGACCGGCTCTGCCGTTGCCGTTCCTTTTTCAAGCAAGACTTCGACGATTCCCTTGTTCATTTCCGCCGTATGGACGGTATGCCCGAGTTTTTTTGCCCACGCTTGAACATCCGGCAGGAATCCGGGATCGGATGCTTTAACGAAGACTTGGTCTCCATCCTGTAATTGATCGATTTTCGTTTTCAACTCCAAAATCGGTCCCGGGCACTGTAAACCGCATGTATCCAGTAACGTAATCTGTTCTTTTGTTACTTGTTTCGGCTCACTTTTTATCGTCGTCACAGCTGTTTCCTCCCGTACTTGGCTTCTCGCTTCGCGGTCACGGTTGACCGTCGCCCACGTTTTATAGCCGCCACTCAAGTTTTTGACAGTAAATCCGTTCTGTTTGAGCAATTGACTCGCGACATAGCCACGAAGTCCGACCTGACACGTCACGTAAATCATCTGATCTTTTGGTAATTCGTCAAGCGACTGGCGTAACGTCGGTAAGGAGATGTTGACGGATCCCGGAATCGAACCGAGTTCATTTTCGGAAGGTTCCCGGACATCCAGCAACAGTCCGCCGTCCGCGACAATCTGATCAATCTCGTGCCAGTGAACATTTTCGCTGTCCCCGAGTACGATATTCGAGGCAATATATCCTGCCATGTTGACCGGATCTTTTGCCGAACTATAAGGAGGCGCATACGACAGTTCAAGATCGGGAAGATCAAGGACAGTCAATCCGCCCTTAATGGCTGTTGCCAAAACATCGATTCGTTTCTCGACACCTGTCATCCCAATCGCTTGTGCACCAAAGATCGTTCCGTCCACCGGATCAAATAAGAGTTTCATCGAGATCGGACTGGCCCCTGGATAATAACCGGCATGTGACCCGGGGTGAAGATGAATGGCTTCATAACGGCGGCCCGACTGACGGAGTCGTTTTTCGTTGTTCCCCGTGGCAGCGACCGTCAAATCAAACACTTTTGCGACCGCTGTTCCGAGCGTTCCCGTATAACGGACATCTCGTCCGGCAATGATGTCAGCGACGAGACGGCCCTGCCGGTTTGCCGGCCAAGCAAGCGGAACGTGAACCGGTTCCCCTGTAATGTAGTCTTTGACTTCAATCGCATCACCAATCGCAAAAATTGAAGGGTCCGATGTCCGTAACGTCTCATCGACTTGAATCGTCTGTTTAATCCCTAATTCGAGTCCGGCCTCTGAAGCCAAGTTGCTTTCCGGCATGACACCGATTGATAAGATATTCATTTCTGTCTGAATCGTTTTTCCGCTCGTCAAGACCACACGGGTCCCTTCTTCTTCAAAACGTGCCACGCCGTCCGCTAAAATCAGCTCGACACCTTTCGCCCGCAAATGTTCATGGACGATGGCTGCCATTTCCGGATCGACGGGTGCCATGACTTGATCTGACATCTCGACTAAGGTCACACGCGCTCCGCGCTCGGCTAAATTTTCCGCCATTTCAAGACCAATGAACCCGCCGCCGATGACAGTCGCATGCGCCGGACGTGCTTCGTCGACATACTGGCGCATCTTATCGGTATCGGGAATATTACGTAACGTAAAGACATTCGTTGCTTCCGCTAAGCCCGGAATGCCAGGACGGATCGGTTTTGCGCCTGGTGACAAAATTAACTGGTCGTATGTTTCGTCGTACTCTTCTCCCGTATCCACTTTACGAATCGTCACCGTTTTTTGCTCACGATTGATTCGGATCGCTTCAGACAAATTCCGGACGTCCAGATTGAATCGTGCGTTCATTCCTTCCGGTGTTTGAACCAACAGTTTATTCCGGTCTTTAATGACGTCCCCGATATAGTACGGGAGTCCACAGTTCGCAAAAGAAATTTCTTTTCCCCGTTCTAAAAGAATGATTTCTGCTGTTTCGTCCAATCGACGTAATCGCGCCGCCGCCGTTGCTCCACCAGCTACTCCACCTACAATGATCGTTTTCATTCCGTCTTCCTCCTTAAGTAGAATCCATTATTGTCTATGTGTACCAATATACCCATTCAGGTATACCTTTTCAAGTTATCTGTTCGTTCATTCACAAAGATGTCTTACTTTAAAATGAAAATGTTCCTTTGAGGATAACGGACATTAGTTGCAATTCCATCTAAAATGCTTGAAACTGAGATTACAGTATTTATAAGGGGGATTTAATCATGGACCAGGATCGTAACTCAAAAGACACGAACGATAACAAAGTCACACCGATCAACCAAAACATTCAGCCGGAAACAAATGAAAACGGGGTAACGGCTGTGCAACAACAATATCTGGAAGAATTCCAAGCTTTCTTAGTCGAAAAAGGCATCCCGATGGAAGCACGTGAAAACGAGACACACGTTTTCTTCATGACGCAGGAAAAAACACCATCAGGCGCTGAGCCGATGATGATGATCGTCTTCAGTAAAACAGCGACCGACGTCGAGTTATTTGCCCGTACAATCACACACGTACCGGACGGTGTCGAAGACCTCCCAATCTTAAATGCGATTAACGACTTTAACCAAGAATTCAAATACTTCCGTGTTGTCCTCGACAGCGACCGTGATGTCACGATTGCTTCAACGATCGATTTGGACCACGGCTTTAATCCGGCAGCAATCTTCGGACACTCTGTCATGATGTTCCAAGCTTCCGATGAAGTATTCGCTTATCTTACGAAATTGTATGACCAAGTTCAGTAAAACATCACCTTAAAATGGCTTCCGAGACTTCTCGGGAGCCATTTTTTTCATTTTGAAGTTCAATTGACAATGAGAATTATTCTCGCTATAGTTAGATTTGTGAAAACGACATCATTTATAACACAATCATCTTATTCTGGGGGAATAGATTATGAAAAAACGATTAAAAGTAGCATCACTCTTCATTACAGCAGGACTGCTTGCTGCTTGCGGGAATAGCGAAGACACAACGACGGCTCCTAAAAAAGAGAAAACGGAGCAAACATCGGAGACGAAAACAAACGCTGGTATTGCGGCAACGACTTTAAAAGATGAACTAACCATCTTCAGTTCCATCAAGGCCGAGCTCGATAAAGCCAAAGAAGGTCAAGCGATTGACTGGAAAATGGTCCAGACAAGCTATGACTCGAAATTAAAAGGCGGCGTCACGACGGCTGCCCCTGAAATCGAAGAAGTCATCAGTTCCGCACTAGCGGGTGTCGAATCAAAAGAGCTGGATGAGAACGTTGCCCGTCAACTTGTCGACAAAGGCATTCAGTCTTACTTCTATAAACTCCAAAAATCAACACAAGCGACAGCGGAAGAAGCCGTTGCTGCCGGCAAAACGGATGAAGCGGCAGCTGCGCTCAACGATATTAAAGACATGTCAGAAACGGTCTTCATTCCGACTGCCGAAAAACGGGATGCAAGTTACGGCTTTAAAAACGAAGACTCCATTGCTCAAGCCATCAATTCCGGGTTGACGGCACAGGAAGAAGCGATCACGGCGAAAAAGCCTGCTGATTTCAATGTCGCGAAACAGTTGACGGATAAATCAATCTACCGTTCGTTCTATCTTGCCGCTCTCGGGTACGCTCAAAAAATCGAGGATGGCGTCAAAGCCGGAACGGATGAAAAAGAATTACAGATGGAGCAAGCGGAAGGATACGGTTTCTTACTTGCCATCGAGGAATCACTTGCCGGTGGCGATGAAGAAGCCGTCGCGAAATTAAAAGACCTCTATGACTTCTCAAAAACAAAACCAGCAGACGTCAAGTTCAAAGAAGTGGAAAGCTTATTCGCTAAAGCATTAACGGAAAAAATTGACGGCTACCACGAAGAAACACAAGAAGCACTTGAGAAAAAAGACGTCGATACGGCACGGGTCGAGGCGATGGAAGCAAACATGTTCGTCATCGCAATGAAACCGACACTTGAGAGCCGTCTCGGAAAAGAGCAAGCCAGCACGGTGTTGTCTGACGCCAACGCTTGGTATGCCCTTGTCGAAAAAGGTGACCTGAAAGCCGAAACGACAGGTGATAAAATCGTTGACGCGTTAGAGCCACTCAACTAATTGATTGGAATCGGAGGAACGCGACATGCAGATTGGAATTACAGGAGGCGCGGGTTTCATCGGATCCGCCCTTGCGCTTCGTCTTCACGCCAGCGGTCATACCGTAAGTGTCATCGATGCCTTCACGGATTATTATGACGTCGAACTGAAACTGGAGCGGGCTCGTCTGTTGCAAGAGAACGGGATCGAGGTGTTCGAAGGGAACGTGCATGAGGATTTGCCGACTTGGTTCGGCAGTCACTCCTTTGCCGCCGTATTTCATCTCGCCGCTTTGCCAGGCGTCCCCGGTTCGTTACAGGAACCGCACCGCTACATCGAGGATGATATCGCGATGACGGTGACCGTCCTCGAAGCAGCGCGCACATATGCCATTCCGCATCTGTTCTTCGCTTCTTCCTCCTCCGTCTACGGGGAACAAACGGGTGCCCTGTTGGAACATCAAGCAACCGGACAGGTGATGAGTCCCTATGCTGCAGCCAAGTACAGTGCGGAAACTTTTTGCCAGGCTTATCAGAATCTGTACGGTCTACAAATCGGGATCTTCCGCTTCTTCACTGTCTACGGTCCTGCCGGACGACCTGACATGGCATTGTATCGATTCATCGAACAGGCATTACACGGTCAACCGTTGACCGTTTTCGGTGACCCGATTCGGGACTTCACTTATATCGACGACATCACGCGGGGAATGGAGCAAGCCCTGCAAGCACGGGCAACCGGTGTTTTCAACCTTGGTGCCAACCGTCCGGAATCGGTGCGTGACGCCGCGGCGATGCTTAGTAAACGGTTTGACGTGCCTGTGGCATTTGCTCCCGCCCGGGCGGGAGATGTCTCAATGACATGGAGTAACACCGATGCGGCAAGGCAGACGTTCGGTTATGTTCCCTCCGTCACGCTCGCTGATGGAATGGAACGGATGATCACATGGCATCTCGATCGTCTGTGATACGTGGAGCTGCGGGCGTCGTTCTGACGTTGGCAGCTCTTTTTTTACTCGTCCGTTTCGGTCTGGAACTGCCTGTTGTTTATGACTATCTCCAAACCCTGTTGACGTCTTACTGGACAGTAGCCGCTACCGTCACTTACGCTTTCGCGTTTTATTTACGCGCACGCGCTTGGCGGACGGCGGACGAAAAAAATGCGTCTATCGCTGTTTACTTGACGAGTCTGTATCTCGGTCTGGCAATCAATCACCTCTCCCCTGTCAAAGTAGGAGAAGCGGTTCGCCTGCTGACAGCGCGAGCGATCGGCAGTCCGATGAAGCGGACGACGGCGATTTTTGTCGCCCAACGCGGCATCGACCTATCCGTACTCGGTCTTTTTGTCGCGGCCGGGTTATTATTAGGACAGACGATGTGGGTCGCCGGGCTTGCGTTTGCCGGTGGTCTGCTCGCCTTGTTGCTGGTCCGGCGATGGATCAAGACGATATATCCCTTGATTGGATACGGGGCGACGGCGTGGCTGTTTGAAGCAGGGGCCGTTTTTTGTCTCTTGCAAGGTGCGGATGCCGACATCGCCTTTCCGCTTGTCCTCGTCGCGATGAGTGCCGGGGTCTTGTCCGGAATCGCCCAGTTTACCCCGGGTGGACTCGGAACGTATGAACTTGCGATGGGAACAGTCCTGCAACTTGCGGGTGT
Organism: Exiguobacterium sibiricum 7-3; assembly: GCF_000620865.1. NCBI lineage: Bacteria > Bacillati > Bacillota > Bacilli > Caryophanales > Exiguobacterium > Exiguobacterium artemiae. The sequence continues at coordinate 230,174 of NZ_KK211190.1, read as the reverse complement.
GGCCAACCCATACGAGCTCGCCTTGATGACGCATCTCTTTAAATATGCGTTCGCATTTTTGGCGCCGGTCTATGTGCTCATCCGCCATTTCCCGATTGTTACATTACTGTTCACCCAGTTTAAGAAGCACGATACGAAAGGATGACCTGCATGAAAAGTGCTTCCCGTTTTGAAAAAGTTGCCGCACGGATGTGGAACTTATTGAATGAAGGCAAACCCTTCACACCGATTTTTACAATCGGTGTGTTTCTCAGCTATCTGATTTTGACGCAAGGCTCGCTCAGCGGTGTCGGCTTTGGATTCCTGATGACCCTGCCACTGCTCGTCTTATATTGGAAGTTTGATTTTCCGTTGTTCTTACGGAATTATCTCTGGCTTCCGTTAATCGTCTGGTTGTTCATCGAAGGAACGGACACGCGTCTCCTGCCGCTGTTTGCGTATGGAGCCGGTCTTTATTTCTTCTTCACCGTCTTTTTCTGGGGAACGATTTATTATCACCTCCGGATCGGGACCAACTGGCTCAACTTCACACGTTTTTGGAAACTGGTCCTTAAAAACAGTGACTCGACGAGCGGAAATGCCCAAGAACAACTGCCGAAAGTCGGACTTTTACTCGCGTATTGGCAAACCGCTTCAATCGAACAGACACTGGATTGGTCCTATCTTTGGTTTCCGCTTGGGCTGTTCCTGTTCGCCTGGATCCTGCATCACTACCTGTTCGATTGGAAACCGAAACTACCGACCGAATCAACCGTCGATGCACCGATTCCGACATCACAAAAAGTCTATGTCCTGATTGTCGACGGCATGCGGAAAGATCGCTACATGGCGGCGAACACGCCGTTTCTCGAACGTCTCCGCCAAGAAGGAACGGAGTATACGAACATGGAGACCGTCTATCCAGCTCGAACGGTCGTCTGTTTCAGTTCCATGTTCACCGGAGCCCGTCCGGAAGAACACGGTATCCATTCGAACATGGTCTGGAATACGACGGGGGTCAAAACCGATACGGTCTTTGACCGGTTGCGCGACGTCGGGAAAACCGGTAAGATTCTTGGAATCGCTCATCTCGTCGATGCTTTCGGTGCCAAAGACGTTCATACCGTGACAGCCGTCATGCATAATGATGTCGCGGACCGCAACATCATCGATCGCGCCAAACAAATCGTCCAGCAAGAAGATCCGGATTTACTGGCGATTCAATTGATCGGCACCGATCAGACCGGTCACAGCCGCGGCACCCTGTATTCCGAATACGTTCAGAAAATCGAAGAAGCCGATGCCTTACTGGCTGAATTTTGTGAAGAACTGGACCGGCTCGGTAAGCTCGACGATGCAACACTGATTGTCATGGCGGATCACGGACAAGCCGATGGGATCGGCGGTCATGGTCATCTCGATGAAGGAGAACGGTTTGTTCCGTTTTGGATGTACGGCAAACACGTCCATGCCGGTCTGAAAGTTGATACACACCGACATATCCTGTCACTTGGACCAACGATTACGAAGTTGCTTGGTGCTGCTATCCCGCACGACAGCCGCGGTATCTTACTGACGGAAGCCTTTAAGGAGGAATCCTCATGAAAAAAATCGTCGTCTTTCTTCCGGCCCACAATGAAGAAGTCTCCTTGCCGCTTGTCTTAAGACGCATTCCGGCTGAAATCGATGGACTGCCTGTCGAAACGATCGTCATCGACGACGGATCCACTGATGCGACGTCCGAGATTGCCCGGCAACACGGAGCCCATGTCTATCGTTTTCCTAAAAATCGCGGACTCGGAGCTGCCGTTCGGGAAGGGCTGCTCCGGTCCTATGCCCATGGTGCGACCGTCGCCGTCATGATTGACGCCGATAACGAATACCCGGCGGATCAGATTCCCGACGTCGTCCGACCGATTCTTCTCGACGAGGCCGACTATGTGTTTGGTTCCCGTTTTCTCGGAACCGTCGACGGGATGCGCTTGTATCGGTATATCGGCAATCATGTCTTTACTTGGTTACAGTGTGTCTTATTAAAACGTCGGATTCACGATGGACAAAGCGGCATGCGTGCCTTTTCCCGTGCGGCGTGTAAACACGCGGAAATCATCCACGACTATAACTATGCCCAAGTGCTGACACTGAATCTTGTTCGAAAAGGGTTCCGGCTGCAGGAAGTCCCGATTCGTTACCGTGTGCGCGAAGCCGGAAAGTCCTTTATCCGCTTTAACTATATCCAGCGCGTCCTCCCTGCGATTTACCGGGAATGGCGTCGCCCAATCGTCCCACTGTCGTCTGAAGAACGTTTTGAACGAAAGGAGCATCTTGGATGAGAAAACCGCTTTTCATCACCGTCATCGCCTTCTTGTTCCTGCTCACTACACCGTTGCCGGCATTCGCCTACAGCTACGGGGATCCAGGAAAGGAAGCTTTCGCGGAAGCTTATAAACAGTTTGAGGAACAGCTTGACCAAAAGGACTACACGTTAGCCAAAGAAACCATCGATGCCTACGATAAGGAATTCACGCTCTACTTCCCGGAAGCAAAAGAAAAGATCGATGCGTCGTTAGCCAAGGAAGATGCCGATGCCGCCAAGCAAGCCTACCGGGTGGCTTTGCGTCAAAACATCGAACGTCGTCTGCACTTTGCACAAGAACAATTCGATGATTTCGGACAGGCCAAGTTGTTGCTCGCTAAAGCACGCGGCACATATGATGTGCTCGCTCCTTACGTCAAAGAAAGTGAGGGTGCAAAGACAAGTGATTCATTGTATACTGCTTTTGATGATTCACTTGCGGCGCTTGGAAACCCCGGTTTGTTTGGAGTCGGGAAAAAAGCAAGCGATCGAAAAACATTTGATCAAAACATTAAACAGATTGAAGATACCGTCACCCCGCTGTTCGTTTTACCGGGGGAGGAAAAGACCGGTGTCTTCGATGAAGAGGACTCAATCTTCGGTCAATCCTTTGGGACGGACGACATTTGGAAAACGGTCGCCATCAGTCTTGTCATCATCTTAATCGTCATCGTCATCATCGGTCAGCGTAAGAAACGACGCGCTCAATAAGGAGGAAGACACATGGATTTTCAGGCGTTTTTAATCACCCTTCGCGAATGTCTCGAAGCCGTCTTGATCGTCGGCTTGATTCTCGGTTATCTCGATCGGCTCAATGCACCACAATATAAAAAATGGGTCTACGCCGGTGTTGGACTTGCCTTACTCGCGAGTTTAGGTGTCGCCTTCTTGTTCCAAGTCGTCTTTACGAGTTTCGCAAGCTTCGGCAGCGATACGTATTTGCGTCTTGGGATCATGATCATCTCTGTTTTCCTCTTGACCCATATGGTGCTTTGGATGGGCAAGGAGGCAAAGGAAAACCAGCAGGCCTCGCAAGCGAAAGTCGCTGCCGCTGTCTCGACCGGCAGTGCGATTACAATGATCGTCCATTCGTTCCTTGTCATCGTCCGGGAAGGAATCGAAACGGTTTTCTTCTTCGCTGCGATTTCAGGTGGTGAAATCGAGAAGGTTCTGACCAGCTACGGTGCTGTCTCCGGTCTCCTGCTCGCCTTGATTTTCGGTTACCTGTTCGTTTCCGGTACGATGAAGATTCCCGTCAAACGCTTTTTCCAAGTGACAGGCGTCTTGATCTTGTTCATCGCTGCCGGCATGCTCGTCCAAACGATTGGCCGATTCCAGGATCTTGGGTTGCTCGGCAGTCTGTTGACGAATGCGGACGGTACACCGGCCGCCCTTTATAACATCGTGGCTTTCATGCCGGAACACTATATCGATCAAGTCCAGTATTTAAGGGACACCGGCAATACGACATTGATCAGCGGTCAAATCGGAACGTTCATGGGGGCGATGTTCGGCTACAGCCATAATCCCTCCATTGAGCAAGTTTTCGCCTGGTGGGGATACTTCGCCTTTGCAGGTTTCATGTTGATGCGTCAAAATCGCGCGCCAAAAACCGTCAAGAAACTGAAGGAGGTCTCGTGACGGTTCGAAGCGGTCATCCACAACAACGTGGACGATCGCTTTTTTTCATGTGTATCATTCTGATTTCCGTGTGCACCGCCGGACGCCTTTATCTGGTCAGTCCGTTTGTGGCAAGCTACGACATCGCCAACTTCACGTTAGCGGTCGGACAGTATGACTTGGCGAATTTACAGCCGCATTTCCCAGGATACCCGTTTTTCATCTTACTCGCGACCGGTCTGGCACGACTCGGGCTCGAACCTGTCCGCGCCCTTGGAATCGTCTCGATTCTTGGCTTCACGAGCGGACTGGTTCCGCTGTACCTGCTGTTCAAACGTAGACGATTCGATGCGGTTCGTCTGCTGGCTGCTTTTACGGTCGTGTCGACGGCTTCCCTTGTCGTCTTGTCCGCAACCGGGATGTCGGATGGTCTCGCCCTTGGTGTTCTTTGTTGGTTCGTTTGGAGTGTCGAACGCGCACGGCAGGGGCATTTCCGTCTTTTGCCGTACCTCTTGTTTGGCCTGTTGATGGCGACCCGGTTATCCTATGCACCGTTTGGAATCATCCTTTTGTTTTTACTGTGGCAAGTGCGGCGTGACGCTTGGCAAGTGGTGTCAGAGATGGCAGTCCTGCTCCTCGCCCAACTCGCCTGGCTGTTACCGGTCGCCTTCTCTGTCGGCGGACCGGCCTCCTTTGCCCAATTATCACTCAGCTTCGTGACGGGTCATTTCTCGGACTGGGGCGGCACGGCGCAAACGGATGACGCCACCCTGCTGGAACGACTTGGACTGACAATCAAACAAATCGGTTGGCATGGTCTTGGGTTCGCTACTTGGATTGGTCTCGGATCGGGACTACTCTTATTTTGCCAACGTCTCCGTTCGTTCCCTCTCTGGTGGAGCGTTACCGGAACCGGTTATTTTCTCTGGGTCTGGTTTGCCCAAAACATCGATAAACCGCGACATGTCTTACCACTCGTCTTACTGCTTGTGGTTTTACTCGTCCGCCGTCTGTCGATCCGTTGGCTCGTTCCGTTTTTATGTATTCAATTGCTGATCGGAAGTATCGCTTTGTATCAACAAGCGACTACTAAACCGGCTACGATTCAGCTGGCGAAAGCCCTTACCGGTTTACCGGCGTCCGCGACCATCTTTACGGATGAAGAAGAACGTCAGTTTTTGATGGCGCGTCCTGACGCTACGATCGTCCCGATTGGATCCGTCAGCAAATGGCGGGCGGAACCAAAATCACAGGAGGTCTACCTGACCGGACGATTGCTCAAACGGTTACGGGCGGCAGATGTACCGATTGAAGTGAAGGAAGTTTTCCGCTTTACGAGTGATCCCCGGTTCGAACCGGAGGATGCGGAGGCACGGCTGTATCGGATGATCTTACGATAAGGAGCGGATTTGGATGAATATCATTGGAACCGGCAACACGGCAACGATTCAACAAGAAACTGCGGCGATTGTTCGAAAGCAGTTTCATGCACACGTTCCGCATGCAGCGGTCCAGCAGGAATTTTTAAATCATCTGTCTATCCAGAACCACTTTCCGATGACACCTCGTGTCTATAATCAAGTTGATCATTCCATTCGCATGGAGTACTTGAAAGGGGAATCGCTCGGTGATTTGATGAAACGTCATCCCGTTCAGATTCTCCGCTACATGACGACCATCGTCACTTTACAAAGGTATCTTCATACGTTATCCGTCGACGGGTTACCGCGTCTTCAAGAACGGTATCCTGCTCACACTACACTTGTAGCGGGACATACTTTATGTCATGGTGATTTTCACCCGTATAATCTGTTGCTTGTCAAAGAAGACGTCTATGTCATCGATTGGATGGATGCCTCCATCGGCAATCCACTGATGGACGTCGCCCGTACTTTTTTATTGATTCGCTACGGGGGGCGAATGTCTTTACGAAATCCGGCAGAACGCGTTTCCCGCTTCATCCTCAGTCATTTGTACCGTGTCTGTTACTTTAAGCGCATCAGAAAAGTCACCGGATTTAAGGCTTGTTTACGGTTGTGTGCAGCTTCCCGTTTGAAAGAGCAGATTACGCCTGTCGAATCCGTTCTGTTACAACGTTTTTTAAAGTGATGGATCCGGTCGACTCCAGCGAATCACAAATCATCGTCACTTAATTAAGCTGAACATAAAAAATCACTCTTTTCCACGCCTTTTCCTGTAGGAGTCGCATGAAGCGAGTAATTTTTTGAATCCAGATTCTTAATGTGTCGATCTTAACAGCTTAACAAAACGTCGTTGAGAAGCAGACAAGACGAAGACTCCTGCGGGAAAAGCGGAACAGGTGAGACCCCGTAAGTCGCGCAGGCGACGCGGAGGCTCACGTTTCGCCCGCGGAAAGCGAAGTCTTGTCTGCGTATCAACGAATCTTGAAACGAATTCGAAGTACTTCCCTCATCATTTAAATTGAATACGGTCGTTCCATATAATCAAATTGTCCGCCACTGATTTCAATCGTCTTGACCGGGACGAATCCAAGACGCCGATACAGGCGTTGCGCACCAGCATTCGTCTGATCCGCATTTAACGTAAACGCCCGTAATCCACGCCGTTCCCCTTCGTCCGCCGCTGCCTGCAACAGCTCAGACCCAATTCCTTTTCCACCATATGCCGCATCCACCGACAATGTATCCAGATAAAAGACGTTTCCTTCCGTCTCTTGATCAATCTTCACCTCTTGTCCTGTCCATTCGAGCAGTTGACGTTTAATCGGTTCATCCAACTGTGCTGCATCCACTCCCGCGTATGCGATGACGATGCCGACGACATGCCCGTCGAGCTCCTTGACGAGAATGTTCTCGTGACTGAGCCGGTTTCCCGCTTGCGTAACAAACAGCGCGAGCCGTTCCAAAATCAATTCCTTCTTCTGTGTTCCCGTCAGTGTCTCCGCAATTTCATGAATCGCCTGTTCAATCAACGGTGCGATTTGATCCGCGTCATTGGCAGTTGCTTGTCTAATCATCGATTTTGCCCCTTTCTTCTCTTTTATATCCTAAAACAAAATCCCTCCTGTCGTCAGGAAGGATTTTGCTTCGTTTCATTTCAGTTCAGCTACCGCAGCAGCCGGTGCAGTAACCGGTTCGCGTGTCATGACCGAGACGACACGTCCCGCAATCGCGACTGCGAGCAACGTATACAACGTTAAACTCAACGGCAGATAGACGAGTGAGATGACAAGGACGATGGCATCAAGACCAAATAAAATCGTCCCGATTGATAAGCCGGTCAGCTTACTGAGGCCCATCGACAACAAATCGTCTCCTCCTGTTGCCGCGCCACTTTTCAGAACGAGACCAAGACCATAGCCGGTCACGATTCCACTGGCGACAGCAGCAATCAGTGTTGCCGGCCATGCCTGTTCCGGAAAATGAAACAGATCCAGTCGGTACCACATTTCGTAAAACAGCGACAATGCGCCTGCCGATACGAGTGCTTCACTGACAAAACGTTTTCCTTTAAAATATAACGCTCCGATAAAAAACGGAATGTCGAGTACGATCATCGAAATCGATGGATTAATGTCAAAAAAGTAACGTCCGAGTAAAGACAGACCGATAAATCCGCCTTCTGCTAATCCAAATTGTTCATTCAAGGTGTAGTAGCCGAACGCCATAAGTAGCGTTCCGCTTAAGATGGTTATGATTCGTTTCATGTGTTATTGTCCTCTCCCGTATCTTCCATGGGAGAGATTGTAGTTGTCCCGTTTGGGTATTCATCTATTTTCGCTCTCCCTGATTTTTTTCAAGCCATTACCTTCCTGTTCAATGAAGATTGGCACTGCTAAAAATCAGGTAAGCTGAATAGATGATCGATCCTCTCGGTATCCATCGGTTTCCACCCTTTCGTTTAGTTCTCTGTTTCATTATAACCCGAACTTCAGAAACTAAAACAGTTTTACACGTTTTTAACAGAAACGATACAGATGAACAATCTATTCATAACTCCTCGAAACCCGATTTGCTCACTCATTCACAATTCCGACAAACTTATGCTCAATAGTGAACAAACTACTTGAAAACAACATTGTGAAGTAATACACTAAGACTATCAAATGAATGTGATCTTTATCACAAACAAAAAGGGGACTTTACTCATGAAAGTAGCAGTCATCGGTTGTACACACGCAGGAACAGCAGCAGTTAAAGAATTGACTTCACAGCACGAGCAACTGGATATCACCGTTTACGAACGAAACGATAACGTCTCATTCCTTTCTTGCGGCATTGCGCTTCACGTCGGTGGCGTCGTCGAGCATGCGGAGTCGCTGTTTTATTCTTCACCGGATGAACTGACTGAACTCGGTGCCGAGATGCGCTTAAAACATGATGTCCTGGAAATCGACAGCACGAACCAAACGATTCTTGCAAAAAATCTCTTAACGGGTGAAACCGTTCATGATACGTACGATAAATTGATTATGACGACTGGTTCATGGCCGATCATCCCGATGCTTCCCGGGATTGAACTGAATCAAATTGAGCTCTGCAAAAACTATCACCACGCACAAACCATCATCAAAAAAGCAACGGATGCCCAGCGGATTACCGTTGTCGGTGCCGGTTACATCGGTGCTGAATTGGTTGAAGCATTCGAAGCATACGGCAAAGATGTCACGTTCATCGACAGTGCCGACCGGATTTTAAATAAATACTTGGATCGTTCATTCACGGATATCATTGAAAACGAATTGACAGACCGCGGGATTCACCTCGAGTTGAACCAGACCGTTCAAAGCTTTACCGGCGTGGACGGTAATGTCACACAAGTCGTCACGGATAAAGGAACGTTCGAAACGGATCTCGTCATTCTCTGTGTCGGTTTCCGACCAAGTACGGAATTGTTAAAAGGACAAATCGATATGTTGCCGAACGGAGCGATCATCGTCGACGACTATATGCGGACCAGTAATCCGAACATCTTTGCTGCCGGTGACAGCTGTGCCGTCTACTACAATCCTGCCCGGACACACGCTTATATTCCGCTCGCGACAAATGCCGTCCGTATGGGGACACTCGTCGGGAAAAATTTACTCGCTCCGACGATCCGCTACCAAGGCACACAAGGAACGTCCGGTCTCCGGTTGTATGACTTAAACATTGCTTCGACCGGTCTGACAGAAGATGCTGCTCCGTTCTTCGGTTTAGAAGTGACAAGTACGACGGTTCAAGATGCCTACCGTCCTGAGTTCATGCCGACAGCTGAAAATGTCCAACTGAAACTTGTGTATGAAACTACGACTCATCGTGTCGTGGGTGCACAAATCATCTCAAAAGTCGACCTCACCCAGGCGATGAATACATTGTCGGTCGCGATTCAAAATGAGATGACGCTTGAAGAACTCGCTTTCGTCGACTTCTTCTTCCAACCGCACTACAACAAACCATGGAACTTACTGAATCAAGCAGCTTTACAAGGGATGAAAGAACTGACATCGGAACGTGTCTGATCGGTCAACTACCCCATCTTTAATCAAAATCGGAGTTCACATCTGTGGACTTCGATTTTTTTATTTGCTCTTTGTCCGCTTCGATTAGTTATTGCTACAGCCTTGTTGAGCGCACTTTTCCACTTAACGAAAATTTCACTTGATTAATCAATTGACGTTTAGACGTGAAGTGACAGGGAACATACTTCTTATGCAAATGAAACCACTACCTAGGAGGAATCAGTTCATGTCACAGTCTAACAATCCACTTACACAATATTTTAATGATGACTTCCCAAAACAATATCAGGAGGCACCGGCTGTCCAGGCAAAAATGGAGCCAATCCCGGATTGTGGCGAAGAAAGTTATAAAGGTTCCGGTAAACTGATCGGGAAAAAAGCCTTGATCACAGGGGGCGATTCTGGAATCGGTCGTGCCGCTGCCATTGCTTATGCACGTGAAGGTGCAGATGTGTTCCTCAACTATCTACCGGAAGAACAACAAGACGCTGAAGAAGTTAAAGCACTTGTTGAAGCTGCCGGCCAAAAAGCATACTTACTGGCGGGCGACCTCAGTGATGAAACGTTCTGTCAGCAACTCGTCAAAGAAGCACACGAATCACTTGGCGGAATCGATATTCTGGCACTCGTCGCCGGCAAACAGCAAGCCGTCGAGGACATCATGGACCTGTCGACGGAACAACTCCGCAAAACATATGAAATCAATGTTTTTTCTTTGTTTTGGGTCGTTAAAGCTGCCCTCCCGTTGTTAAAAGAAGGGGCTTCGATTATCACGACGACTTCGGTTCAAGGCTACAACCCAAGTGCGAACCTGCTCGATTACGCGTCAACGAAATTTGCCATCAACGGCTTTACACGTGGACTTGCGAAACAAGTCGCGCCAAAAGGCATCCGCGTCAACTCTGTTGCACCGGGTCCAATCTGGACGCCGTTGCAAATCTCAGGTGGTCAACCAAGCGAAAACATTCCAGAATTCGGTCAGGAAACACCGCTTAAACGGAGTGGTCAACCGGTCGAACTTTCGAGCGTCTATGTCTTCCTCGCTTCAGATGATGCTAGTTATGTCACGGCACAAATTTATGGTGTCACAGGCGGAATTGAACTCGCTTAATTGAATGCTAGAGTAAAAAGCGGTTTTGATGGCGACATCAAAACCGCTTTTTTTTGGTATCAGTTGCTTCTCCCCGTCCGGTTTAGTCTAATGAAGGTATACATATGATAGGAGATGATTCATGTGACAGAAAAAGAAAAGATGATTCAAGGTCAGTTGTATTTAGCCGGGGATGCGGAACTCGTCGCCGATCGGAAACGGGCCCAAATGCTTTGTCATCAATTTAACCAACTCAGCATCGAAGAGTTGCCTGCCCGAAAATCGCTCCTGCAACAACTTTTACGGACGGAACAAACGGATTTTTACATCGAACCGTCTTTTAAATGTGATTATGGTTACAACATCACGCTTGGTGCCCGGTTTTATGCCAATTACGATTGTGTGCTGCTCGACATTTGTCCGATTACGATTGGCGACAACTGTATGCTTGCTCCGGGCGTCCACATTTATACAGCGACGCATCCGTTAGATCCCATCGAACGCAACAGCGGTTATGAATTCGGGAAACCGGTTGTCATCGGGGACAACGTCTGGATCGGTGGCCGTGCCGTCATCACGCCGGGCGTGACGATTGGGGACAATGCCGTCATCGCGGCTGGAAGTGTCGTCGTCAAAGATGTCGCCCCAAACACTGTCGTCGGCGGGAATCCTGCCCGCTTCATCAAACCGATTTGATTTCTCATCAAATTTTAATCTAATCCTCAGTCTCCTCTCACTTGCGGGCGCTATTCTAAGAATAAGAAAAGCAGCTACCACTACCGAGGAGGAAATCATCATGACAAACGAAAAACGTACGGATAAACCAAAAAAGAATTTTGTAAAACGCGGTCTCGCTTCAATCGCCATCACAGGAACCGTTTTGACGGGGGCCGGCGCCTTCTTACTTTTCACCGGTCCGGGACATTCTCTCGTCAATTCAACGGTCACGACTTCAGAACAAGTTGGACAAAAAGTCGAAGCAGCTTCAACAAAAGTTTCAAGCAACGTCAAGCAGTCGCTTCCGAGTGCATTTCGGGATGATCAAGAAATAGAAGGAACGTTAAAAGAAGTATCCGGCACATCGGTGACACTCACACAAAATGGAACGGATCAATCGTATTCGTTTGCCTCATCTGCCGAAATCGAACAAGCTACGGCCGGCGATTGGATTAAACTTGAACTCAATCAGGACGGTCTTGTCCGGGAACTCGAACGTGAAAATGATCGGGATGGTCGAGATGACGATTCATCCGACGCTGACCGCAATGAAGTCACCGGTGTCGTCAAAGAGCTGTCCAATGAACAAATCGTCTTGACTCAAAATGGTTCGGATCAAACGTACCGCTTCAGCGAGCGCGCAGAGATCGACCAAGCGCAAGCCGGTGATACCGTCAAACTTGAACTGACAGCAGCCGGTCTCGTCCGGGAGCTCGACCGTGAAGATGCAAGTGATCGGGACGACCGGAACGATGACCGCCAAGAAGACGATGCAGCGGAAGATCAAGACATCCGTGGTGCATTGGTCCGTGTGACGGACACACAAGTCGTCATTGAACAAAACGGTAAAAACGTGACGTTTGAACGTGCGCAAAACATGGAACAGGATAATGATGTACAGGTCGGTTCACAAGTCGAACTTGAGTTGAACGGATCGAAGCAAGTGACAGAAATCGACGAACAGTCGTAAGGAGGAAGTCTATGGCACCGACCATCTTAATCGTCGAGGACGATTCGAAAATCGCCCGCCTACTTGAACTGGAATTAAACCACGCTGGATACGCGACGCAGGTCGCCTTCAACGGTAAAGATGGCTTAGTAGCTGCTGAGAACGATATCGATCTCGTCTTACTCGACGTGATGATGCCGGAGCTCAGCGGCTTCGAGGTGCTTCGACGGCTTCGCGGAAAAGGTAATCCGGTTCCCGTCATCTTATTGACGGCACGGGGCGAAGTGTATGACAAGGTGGCAGGTCTTGATCTCGGCGCCAATGATTATGTGACGAAGCCGTTTGAAATCGAAGAATTGTTGGCACGTATCCGCGCCTTACTCCGCTTGACGACACGCGCCGCCGTCGAATCCAATCAGTTGTATTATGCCGATGTCTTACTGGATTTGGACCGGCATGAAGCGTTTCGAAACGACGTCCCGCTTGATTTGACACCACGCGAATTCGATTTGTTGTCCTATCTGATGGAAAATAAGGAACACGTCTTGACCCGTGAGCAAATCCTCAATCGGGTCTGGGGTTATGACTACTTCGGAGAAACGAATATCGTCGATGTCTACATCCGGTATTTACGCAAAAAAATGGACCGCAGCCAGTCTCCCCTCATTCAGACCGTTCGTGGTATCGGCTATGTCTTAAGGGAGGAGAAAGGATGAAGTTACGAACCAAACTGGCGTTATCGGTGACGTTGTTCACGACACTCTTGTTGCTCTTATCTTTTCTAGTCGTCACCTATGTCGTGCGTGATCACTTGATCGAATCCCGCTTCACTCAACTCGAACAGGCCGAGGAGCTGATGGAAGATGATTCCTCGACCCGAGCTTTGTTGACGCTGCATGAAGATTCCGTCGTCCTGTCCCGTGACGACGGACGCTGGGTCATTGCGAACGATGAAGATGATGATGATTCTGCCACCGTCAACGGCGATGTGCGCGCACGCGATCTCCCCGGCATTCCGACGACCAGGGACGAACCGTTCAAATCCGGTAACTGGTTTGGCGTCGTTCATGAGGATCAAGCTTATCTGTTTGAAGACGACACCGTCGATGATACGATTTCGACCTTGATCTTCGCCTTCTCGATCGTCCTGATTGCCGCCATCATCATCGCCTTCCTCAGCAGTTTCTTCATCGCCTATCAGACGTTACGTCCGCTGCGTCACCTCGGTCAGACGATGGAACGGATTTCCGACTCCGGCACACTCGAGACCGTTCCGGAACAACAAAATGACGAGATCGGCCAGCTCGGAAAAGTCTTTAACCGGATGATTGGACGTGTCGATCACACGATGGAACAGCAACGGCAGTTCGTTGCTGATGTCTCGCATGAGATGAAGACGCCGCTGACCGTTATTGAAGGATATGCGAAGTTGCTGAAGCGTTGGGGGAAAACGAATCCCGATGTTCTCGAAGAATCAATCAGCAATATCTTGAACGAAACACATGCAATGCGAAGCGGACTGATTGAACCAATGCTCGAATTATCCCGGCTCGGATATGGTGAAACGACGACAGAGACAATTGATTTGAAACAGCTCGGCACGGAAGTCGCGGACCGGATGCACCATGCTTATGACGTCCAGATTCCGGTCGATGCAACCGGGACGGTCACCGCAAATCACGAAGCACTCGTCCGGATTTTGACGATTTTTATCGACAATGCGATCAAATACGCGAAAGATCCGGAAATCCGGCTTCGACCGGATCGGCTCGAAGTCCTTGACCGCGGAACCGCTTTATCCGCCGAGCAGCGCAAACATCTCTTCGACCGGTTTTACCGGCTTGATGAAGCCCGTGACCGGTCCGGCAGCGGTCTCGGCCTGTCGATTGCTGCCGCATTGGCGGAACATCATCATCTGTCCGTTGGCAGCGAGGCCCGAACGGACGGCGGAAGTTGCTTTTTCATCACATTCAACTGACACCTGAAACGAAACCTTCCATCGTCTTTTAGCGTACACTAGAGACAAGAGTCAGATGATGAAAGAAGGTTATGGACGATGGATAAAAAACGTTGGGGAGGCTTAGCCGTCGCCGGAGCATTTCTGCTCTCAAAAGGTAAGGTTCTGCTTGCTCTCTTAAAGTTCTCCAAATTCGGCGGAACGTTAATCTCGTTCGGCATCTCGTTATTGTTTTACGCGCAAATTTTCGGTGTCTGGTTTGGTGTCGGATTACTGTATCTTTTGTTCATTCACGAAATGGGACATCTCGCAGCAGCCAAGCGGCTTGGTTTTAAGACGGGACCGGCGATTTTCGTTCCGTTCATGGGAGCGGTCATTGGAATCAAGGATACATTCCGGACGCCGAAACAAGAAGCTATTTTGGCTTATGGCGGTCCGCTGGCCGGATTATTTTCTCTCATTCCGCTTTTAATCGGATACGCGGTCACCGGAAACGAGTTTTGGCTTGTCATCTTCCATTTAGGGGCCTTGTTGAACCTGTTTAACCTGCTGCCGGTTAGCCCGCTTGACGGCGGACGGATTTTAGCCGGATTGCCGATTGTCGTCTGGGTCGCTGGTCTCGCCGCCCTGATTGCCTATGGTGTGACACATTTCAGCATCATCCTTCTACTGATTGCGTTCCTTGGCGGAAGTGCGGTCTGGAAACGATATCAGTTCGCTAAACAATATGAAAACAGTAAGTCGGTTTTAATGTTGTACCGTGCTGCCCGTAACCGGGTGTTGCAGGCGAAAGTCGAGCAGGAACAGCTAACAGCAACGGAAACCGTCATGGAACCTGACGTTGAGGAAACGGACGACACCCCCGTCTCGACCTATGATCCGATTGCCTGGTCACTCCGGCATGATCTCCAGGATTTAAGGAGCGCAAGCCCGGAAGAGGCGAAAAGTGCCGCTGATGAATTGCTTCGTTACCAATATGATTCAGCCAATGATTATGATGCCTTGCTGCGTCGCCTCGATCAACGGATCGAACCGTTGCTGGAAGCTGAAAAATCGGTTGAGTATCACCAAATGCCGAAAAAACAGCAGACGATTACACTGTTTGCCTACTTGGCACTCGGTGCGATTCTTTTTATCGCCTTCGAATATTCCAAAGGATATCTTCCGACCCCGTCTTAACAATAAGCAGAAAAAAGGCATTCCGCTGTTTGCATGTGGGATGCCTTTTTCGATGAGAGCATCTTATTTTGCACATTGCTTGATTCGATTGCTTGCATCCGGTTGTCGAAGCGACTAATCTGAATGAAAATCCATGTACCTGTTTAAGAAAAAGGAGGCTCTCCTGATGATGAATAAAAATACGGCTCGATTGGGAGAAGCACCCATTAACAAACTCCTGATCGGACTGTCGCTCCCGGCGATGATCGGGATGCTCGTGACCGCTCTCTACAATATTGTCGATACGATCTTTGTCGCGCAGGGAATCGGGACGGTTGCCGTCGCGGCTGTCGGAATTGCGTTTCCCGTTCAACTGGTCTTGATGGCCATCTCGAACTCGGTCGGAATCGGCGGTGCTGCCATTGCTTCTCAGCGGCTCGGTCAAAAAAATCTGGCAGGTGCCAGTCGTGCCTATGCGAACGTCCTGATGACGGTCTTTGTTGTCAGTATGCTCGCCATTATCACAGCGTTCATCTTCGTCGAACCGTTGTTGCGTGTGTTCGGTGCGACACCGGAGATCATGCCGTACAGTATTGATTTCCTCCGTGTCCTGTTACTCGGTTCCCCGTTCTTCATGCTGACGATGGCATCCAGTGCAATGCTTCGGGCCGAGGGACGTGCCAGTTATCAGATGCGTGTCATGCTGACGACGGTCGCAATCAACATCGTCTTGACCCCATTGTTCATTTTCGGACTCGACTGGGGGATTCAAGGAGCGGCACTCGGGACGGTCGTCGCTCAAATCGTCGGTTCCATCCTGATTTTCCGGTTCTTTTTCACGAAAGCCAAAAAAACGAGCTTAGTACTTAATCGGGAAGCGTTCCGCTTTGATCCGAAACTCGTTGTGCGGATGGGACAAATCGGATCTTCGTCCTTCATCATGCAAGTCTCGCAATCCGTTTTGTTCATCACCGTCAACCATATGCTCGTCCGGTACGGCGGAACGACGGAACTGGCGACATTTGCCGTCATCAACAAATTCATGGCGCTCGTCGGGATGCCAATCATGGGAATCGTCCAAGGGATGCAGCCGATTGTCGGCTATAACTTCGGATCGAAACAGTTTGACCGGATGTCACAAGCAATCAAGCTGGCGATTCGTTACGGTTTGACCTTATCGATCACGCTATGGCTGTTGATCCAATTGTTCCCTCGCTTTTGGGTCGGGATGTTTAC
The DNA here is from genome assembly GCF_000620865.1 of Exiguobacterium sibiricum 7-3. Classification (NCBI taxonomy): domain Bacteria; kingdom Bacillati; phylum Bacillota; class Bacilli; order Caryophanales; genus Exiguobacterium; species Exiguobacterium artemiae. The sequence goes on along the minus strand of NZ_KK211190.1, from coordinate 213,630 downwards.
GGAAGACGCGACCTTACTCGATGAAGGTTCGACGGCGATGCGGATTTTATTCGCCATTTCATTTGTCTACGGCATTCAGATGATTATCAACGGGATGTATCAATCACTCGCCAAGGCACGGATTGCCTTGTTCTTGTCGCTCTCCCGGCAAACATTATATACGATTCCACTCGTATTGATTTTACCGGTCTTTTTTGGAGTACAGGGGGTTTGGTTCGCCTTCCCGATTGCTGATTTAATGGCCGTTTTGACGGCGGTCGTCTTTGCCTATCGTGACCGGATCATGCTCTTTAAGCCGGATGAGTACGCGGAGCCGGAAGAAAAAGCCGTACATGCAAAATAATCGACAGTCCGTCATGCCGCTCGGCAGACGGACTGTTTTCATTGAAACAAAAGACGAACATGCATTCTGAATCGAAATACGGTATGCTGTTTAAAAAAGGAGAGATGATATGGAACCTTATACACTGGCGATCGATTTTGAAACAGCTAATCGGAACAGCCGTAGTATCTGCGCTTTCGGCTGGTCCATTTTATCCGAGGGGAAAGTCATCACAAGCCAACAAGTTTTGATCAACCCGGAGGAAGACTTTGATGCCGGCAACATCCGTGTCCACGGCATTCGGCCGAGTGACGTCTGGGATGCACCGGCCTTACCGGAGGCAATGACAACACATGGCTTGTTTGATTTGATCGAAAATGCAGAGCTTATCGTCGCTCATAATGCGGCATTCGACATGGGTGCACTCCAAAAAGCGATTCAAAAATACGACTTGTATCAAATGCCGCCGTTTCAGTACGGCTGTACGGTCAAGTTATCACGGAAACTGTATCCATGGTTGCCGAACCACAAGTTAAATACGATGGCAGAATTTTTAAATGTCTCGTTTAAGCACCATGATGCCAAGGAAGATGCCTACATCTGCGCCTTGTTGCTGCAGGATATGTTGGACCGGACAAATATCGAACATCCGGTCGAGCTGCACCGTTTTTGTGGTGTCCGGATGGGTGAAGTCGCTTACTGACACTAAAAAAGGAGCAACTCAGAATTCTGAGTTGCTCCTTTTCGTATTTCTTATTTTGTTGTTTGTTTGATTGGGAACCAGCCTGGACGGCTCGTGATTCCTTGCCATAATGCATCCGGTACGACGAGTTCTGCTTGTGCTGACGGATCGAGTTCAGTCCGGATTGAATCTGTTTCTCCCGCTTCCACTTTTTCGACCCATTTCGGTTCCATGATCAACTCACGACCAAGCGCGACGAGTGGCACGACTTCAAGCGAACGCTCGACTTCTTCCGGCGTATGAAGTGAACCGACACCGATGACCGGAACCTGTTGACCGACACGCTCTTGTACAAGGCTGATCGGTGAACGCGTTTCATTCTGATCACGAATCGATCCGGCAAAGAAGTCCATGACGGAAACGTGCAAGTAGTCGAGGTCTTTTTTCGCAAGAGCATCGACGAGTTGCATCGTATCGTCGAGTGTAATTCCCGGATTTTCAACTTCTTCCGGTGAGAAACGGTAACCGACGATGAATGATGGATCTTGTTTTGCAACAGCTTCGACCGCATCAACAACTGCCAGCGGGAAAGCCAGACGTTTTTCAAGACTTCCGCCCCATTTGTCATCACGACGGTTTGAGTGTGGAGAAACGAATTGTTGAATTAAGTACGTGTTCGCACCATGAATCTCAACTCCGTCAAATCCAGCTTCCATCGCACGGCGTGTCGCTTGACCGAACGCTTCGATGATCGCATCGACTTCCGCTGCTTCAAGTGCACGTGGTGTCATTGCGCCTTCACGTTCTGGTGCTACTGCGCTTGCACTGACAGTTTGTCCGCCGACGAGTTCCGGTGGTGCCATACGACCTGCGTGGAAAATTTGCAGAATCGCTTTTGCGCCTTGATCTTGGATCGTTGTCGCAAGACGTTTCAGGCTCGGAATCAATTCATCGCGTTCTGCGCCAAACTCATTCGGGAATCCTTGACCGTCTGCCGTGACGTTGGCACATGCTGTGATGACTGCACCGACTCCACCTGAACGTTCTGCGTAGTATGCAAGCTCCGCTTCTGAAACTTCACCGTTTTCTTCCGCCGCGTAGTTTGTCATCGGCGCCATCATAATCCGGTTTTTAAGTGTCACTCCGTTTGGAAGTGTAAACGTATCAAACATCTTTTCATTAGCCATTGAAGCATATCCTCCTCTGAAATCTTAACTTGAATATCGTCAGTATACGCTCGTCCTGCTTTAAATGACTAATGATGTGCTTCACTGATGTTCTGAGTACTTATCAGATCCGGTATTTTCGTTTTCGCCGTCCGCCCGGCCACCACCAGTTCCAGTGTCCGAACAGCTTCATCAATGCCGGAACGAGAAGCATCCGAACGATGGTCGCATCAATGAAAATCGCCAAAGCAATCCCGACACCGAGCTGTTTGATCGGACTGACTCCTGTAAAAGCAAATGCGCCGGTGACGACAATCATGATTAAAGCGGCAGAGGTGATGATTTTACTCGTTTTCGCCAGTCCCATTTCCGTCGCGAGATCATTATTCCCGGTCTCATCGTAGTATTCTTCCATTCGTGAGACGAGGAACACTTCATAATCCATCGACAATCCGAAGACAAGCGAGAAGATGAAGACCGGTGTTAAAATACCGATTGTTTCGGCCGGGAAAACCAAGCCTGATTCAAATAAAATGACGAGTAAACCAAATGTTGCACCGAGGCTGAGCAGATTCATCAAGATTGCTTTAATCGGAATCAGGATCGACTGGAACGCAAACAACAGGATGATGAATGTCGCAAGCAAGACAAGACCTAACGCAAGTGGCATCTTCGAGTAGATTTCATCATAAATTTCCTGATTAAAGGCTGCGGGTCCCCCGACTTGATACCCTTGATCCCGCACTTCGCGGACCCATTTTTGTGAACTCTTGTCTCCCGGATCTCCCGTCAACTTGACATTGATCCTAGCAATGCCTCGATCAAATGCAATCAAAGGCGCCAACTGTTCTTTCCCCTGTTCACTCGCAGCAAGCTGGGAAACGGTCCGTCCGTTTGCTTCAGCCAGCGCCGTCGCTGAAACGACACTGCTTACTCCGCCATCTGCTTCGAGTCGTGTCGTCAACGCTTCCAGTTTTTCGACACCTTGTTCCGTTTGAAAATCAGCTTTCAGTAAGACGACGGCATCGATCCCATCGTCGCCAAAAGTTTTTTCCCACGCTTCAAAAGCGAGGCGTGATTCATAATCTTCCGGTAACGCGCTTGCTTGCGGAATGTTCAGCTCTAAATCACGCAATGGAATTAAGCATGGCAACAGCAGGAGCAACGAAAATAAACTGACGGCAACCGGACGCTTCATGACGAACCGGGCCAACTTACGCCACCGGACTTCGCCTTGCTCCGAGTCAGCCTTGAAAATCCGCCCTTTTTCCAGACTCCCCCCTAGCAGTGCGAGCAGGGCAGGTAGCAAGGTAACAGCACTGATGACGGCCCCGAGCACCGAGACCAATGTGCCGATTGCGACCGCTTGAAACACGTCGACATCAATGACGAGCAAACCCGCCAACCCGACGAACACACAAATCCCGGAAAATAAAATCGATCGTCCGGCTGTCGCGACCGAGACTTCCGCTGCCGCCGTAATCGACCGTCCGGCAGTCCGTTCTTCCCGGAAACGATTGACGTAAAGCAAGGAAAAATCGATTCCGAGGGCAAGTGAAATCATCGCTACGGCATTTAAGACAAAGATTGATAATTCCTGTTGTCCAGCGATGAAATACAGCGTCCCGGCCCCGAAAATGAACGTGACGAGACCCATGATGAGCGGCAAGATGGCAGCAAGTGGAGTACCAAAAACGAGAAATAAGACAAGTAACGCTGCCGGTACCCCAATCAATTCAGCCCGGACCAAGTCATTTTTCGATGCTGTATTTAAGTCGTCGACGATTAACGGTTCTCCTGTTAGTCGAATCGTACTACCGTCTTGTGGATCGAGCTTTTCCTGCACTGCCTTCACCCAAGACGGTTCAATGTTCGGTATCCCGATTGAAACGTATCCTTTTCCGTCTTTTAAAGCTTCCGGATTTTCCTGTACCCCGACGACCTGTCCGACGCCTTGAATGGTCCGAAAAGCAGTGACGTGACGCTCCATTTCCTGCCGGATGGTTTCTGTTTCTCCTTCAAACAAAACGATAATTTGATGAGGGTCCTGCTTAAATTCTTGTTCCAACGTGCGTTCGACTTGTTGAAATTCTCCGTCCCGGGTAAAGCCGTTTCCTTTAAGCTGATCCGGTAGTTGCACCGCAAAATAACCAAGCAGAAGCAACAAGACTATCCAGGTGACACTGATACCTTTTCGAAAACGGACGACGTATTGACCAAAACGTTCCATCTGTCATCTTCCTCCCCGTATACAAAACACATCCTTCGCCTGCTAAGACAAAGGATGTGTTTACGTCTTTTGAAAAATTTGGAGCCACGTATTTCCGAAATTCGCCGACGTCGAAACGATGGCCAGACGCTGTGCCGCTTCATCCAGCAAAACCGTCTTTAACAGGACGGAAGACTGGCACCCGTCAAATTTAAATTTCAGTTGATCTTTTTCATATAGATAGAATCGGTTGGCATCCGTAATGGAAAACAGATGGTGTCGGCTATCGACCAGCAAATAATCGTCGTACTCGGAAAAAGGAATCAATTGTTCATGTTCCGTAAACGCATCCCAAATGACATAACGCGACTGAGTCACATCATAGGAAATCATCGTTGCCGGTGCCAACAGACGTTCGAACGCATACTGCGGATGATAACCCCGTTCAATCAAACGTCCTAATAAAGGAGCTTCGTCATAATCCGAGAAAGTTCCTTCCTGTTCTTCAAAACAATAACGAACGACATCGGTCTCAGCCGAGTACATAAAAATTTGATTGCCTCGCCATTCATAAAGATTACTGAACCATGCATCAGCAAAGATGACGGGACGATTCATATATTGGAGACATCCGTCTCTTAAATCTAGTAAACCAAACAGTGAAGTTTCTTCAAAAACGATGAACACACGGTATCCGTCCGGTTCAAAGAACCAGGTGAACGGAACATACGCACATGCTGTCTCCCATCGTATTCTCAAATCCAGATCACATTTTGTAAACCCGCCTTGATCCCGATATAAAATCAGGTCATCGCCGAATCGGTCAAAGAGTGAAACAGATTCATGGAACAACAGCTCAGCGGCTGGTTTATACATACGCATCACTTCCTACTTCCTACGGTATCAACCTTCTTCATTTCTAGCTACTGTCGATGCGCTCCAAGAACATGTCCTGTATACTAAAGCTAAACAAAAAGGAGGTATGTAAACTATGAAACCCCTACAACTGTCTGCTGATACAGCTGTTGAACTTTCGAAACGTCTCAATGTGCCGCTCGAACAGTTAATGCATATGCCACGGCATATTTTGATTCAAAAACTGGTCGAATTAGAGACTGAACAATCCAAGTCTTCACCTGCAGATGACACATCTTCACAAGACAAATGATGAAAATATGCCCTTCTTTCTTGCACTGATTGCAGGAAGAGAAGGGCATTATTTTGCATATCCTCATGATTGCGGATTGTATTCGGACTTTCCGTAACGAAATACATTGACGATTGCTTTTCCATCACTCGGATAACCGTTCGGATGATCGATCGGAAATAACGAGAAGAAAATGAAGTAGAACGAGAAATAGGCGAATTGATACGTAAAAATCGAAGTTTCAAAGACGCCTGCATAAATCAAACCGTTCACGATCAAGATGCTCGCCAGATTAAAGATAGCTCCACCGGCGTAGACGGTGATGTTCGTAAATTTATTTTCATGACGAAGTGCCTCATACTGACACCATCCGTCCCAGAAATAGACACGATTTAAGCGGATGGGTCCGACACGTAATAACGATTTTCCCGATCCGATGTTGATTTCCATATTGCCGCCGAATAGGCGTGCGAAAAAATAATGACCCATCTCATGAATTAACGTGACGATTGGTAATAACAAAAAAAACGAGAAGAAAAATTTCCAGATATCATTGAAGCCGAACATAAGATACATCCTTTCAAAAAACCAGCACTCTAAATACTACTTATAGTATGTTCCCCTAAGCATTGAATTAAAACAGTAAACGTGAAAAATCATTAAGTCATTACGATGACACCGCAACACGACTGTCACGTTCTGGACTGCAGGGCTGTATTAAAAAAATCGGAGTCCACGTTAGTGAACCCCGATTCTTCCGATTTTCCCATTCTTTGAAAATACGTCATTTATTATTCTTGCGTCTTTTGTTCGCTGCATACAGCAAACCAAGAATCGTCAGTGCAGCGCCACCTGCCACCGCATATTTTTTATAATCTGCTTTCCGTTCGGCAATGACCGTCGTCGATAGTGCTTTTACGATAAGTTGTTTTTCTTCATGCAGACGAGGGGCATGGATTTTTACAACCCCTTCTTCGACGAGAATTTCGAACTCGCCGCTCGGTAACTCGATTGTCACATCGTGTTCCGTCGCATTGTGGTACACCCGCTGACGTTCAACATATCCTTCGTACGTTCGTTTCAATTCATAGGCGATGATGCCTTCTCCTTCTTCAAGGAAACGGAGATGTTTCCGGATCATCGCTGTGTTTTCCAGACGGAACATCGGATACTGACGCCGCAGGGCAATCAACCCTTTGACATATTCGACACCAAAACGGAATTGTTCTGCCCGCTCATAATCCAGTTGATTAACGATTTCTCCGGAATTGAAGCTGTCACGAATGCCATTTTTCGTCCGGAAAAATTCTTGACCCGCATGCAAAAACGGAATGCCTTGTCCGGTTAAAATAATCGCATTCGCAAGCATTTGCCGTTTCCGGCGGATCTCATCCGTATCTTCCGGCCGTGACACGGACAATTTATCCCAAATCGTCAAATCATCATGTGCTTCGACATAAGAAACGACTTGATTCGGTTCATCCGCAAACCCTTGAGAAGAGACGTTTCCGGCGATTCCCCGTTTGACTTCACTTGTCCGCTCAAAAGCCCCACTGATAAATCCTCGATCAAGCGGTGTCTGAACGTCACCTTTGACACCATCACGTAGTCCGTTGTTGAAATGGGCGATTCCCGGCATCTGTGGCGCATTAAAGTAGTTGGCTTTTTGATCGACTGCGAGTGGTGTGTCGAGATCCCACCCTTCACCGATAATCAAGATGGATGGATCAATCCGGTCGAGTGCATGACGGACTTGATTCATCGTTTCGATATCATGTAATCCCATCAAGTCGAACCGGAATCCGTCCAGATGATACTCTTTTGCCCAGTACGTTACACAATCGAGAATGAACTTACGCATCATGAAACGTTCTGATGCTGTGTCGTTTCCACAAAAGCTTCCATTCGAAAGTGTTCCGTCTGCTGCCTGCCGGTAAAAATAACCCGGGACGAATTGTCCGAGTGGTGCCGTTTCCGCATCATAGACGTGATTAAAAACCACGTCCATTACGACACGAATACCTCGGTCGTGCAAAGCTTGAATCAAGGCTTTTAATTCCCGGATCCGCGCTGCCGGATCATCCGGGTTGGACGAGTAGGATCCTTCCGGCGCAAAATAATTGACGGGATCGTATCCCCAGTTGTAGTTATCCGGATCGTTCGGCGCTGCCTCATTAACTGAACCGAAATCATAAATCGGAAGCAGTTGGACATGCGTCACACCTAAATCCGTCAGATAATCAAGCCCCGTCAATCCGCCTGATGGTGTCCGTGTCCCTGCTTCCGTCAATCCGCGAAAAGTTCCACGCTCGATAACCCCACTCGCCGAATGGCTCGTCGCGTCCCGAACATGTAATTCATAGATGACAGCATCTTGTGACGAGTGGAACAGAGGGCGTTCTTCAATCCAACGCTCCGGTTGAGTGGTGGACGGATCAATTAATGCTCCCCGTTTGCCATTTGTCCCGACTGCTTTCGCATACGGATCGACCGCTTCGACTTTCTGTCCGTTGATGCTGGCTTGAAACGTATAAAAGTAACCTTCATACACAGCACGATCCAGTTCGACGACGAATGTCCCCTGCTGATCTGCCGCCAATTCAAGTTCTTCAACTTTCCTTGCCCGCAATGTCCGGTACAAACGAATCACGACACGTTCCGCCGTCGGTGCCCATAAACGGACCCGTATCGTTTTTTCATCAAAGGTCGCTCCTAAATCCGATCCTCTATAGGCATACCGCTCATCCAGCTCTTCTGGTGTGAGCGTCAACATATCTGCTGTTTGTTTCAAAGCCATGCACCCCTTTCATTTCATGGTTTTCATTATAACAAAATTTCATACAGATGAACGATTCGACTGTCTCTCTTCCTTTTTCTTTTGCCGAAACTTCAGCGTGAAGTCAAAGCATCTGCGGACAAATATGCTAAAATGGTTGTGGAACGAAAGGGGAGATTTTTATGGCAGCAAAAGACAATTCATTTGATATCGTGTCACAAATCAACATCGAGGAAGTCAAAAACGCGATGCAAGTCGCTTTAAAGGAAATCACGAACCGCTTTGATTTCAAAGGATCAAAAAGCGACATGAAACTCGAGAAAGAAGATTTGATTCTGATCTCAGATGACAATTTTAAACTCGATCAAGTCAAAGACGTCCTGACAGCTAAACTCATTAAACGCGAAGTCCCGACGAAAAACCTGCAATACGAAAAAGTCGAGCAGGCAGCCGGAAACACGGTCCGTCAACGCGTGATTCTCAAAAGCGGAATCGATCGTGATGATGCTAAAAAAATCAACAATGCCGTCAAGGAATCAAAACTCAAGGTCAAAACTCAGATTCAAGACGATCAAATCCGTGTCACAGGAAAATCGCGGGATGACTTACAGCAAGTCATGCAAATCGTCCGCGAATTGCCATTATCGGTCGACGTTCAGTTCCTCAATTTCCGTTAAGTATAAAAATCCCTTTCTCTAGCTTGGAGAAAGGGTATTTTTTCGTTCTTATTGAGCCGTATATCCCCCATCAAGTACAACCGCTTGACCGGTGACACCGGCTGCTTTGTCACTCGCGAGGAAAATCGCGTAGTCCGCAATTTCTTTGACTTGCAGTAAACGGTGTTGCGGCACCAATGGATAGATGACTTCTTCAAGTACACGGTCGAGTGGCACATTCCGTGTTTCGGCAAGCGAAGACAATTGTTTTTGGACGAGTGGTGTATCGACATAACCCGGGCAAATCGCATTGACGGTAATACCGGATGTCGCCCCTTCAAGTGCTGCGACTTTCGTCAAACCGATGACACCGTGTTTCGCACTGTTGTAAGCCGCTTTACCGGCAAATCCGATTAATCCGTTAATCGATGACATGTTTAAAATACGGCCGAATCCTTGTTTTTTCATGATTGGGAAGACATATTTCGTATACAGGAACGGCGCACGCAACATGATACTTTGCAGTAAATCGAATTTTTCAGTCGAGAACTCTTCGATTGGTGAGACGTGTTGCATACCGGCATTGTTAATGACGATATCGATTCGTCCATAATGACTCATCGTTTGTTCGATACTTGACTGAATCGCAACTTCACTCGTGACATCCCCTGCCACAGCAAAGGCTTCAAATCCTTTACTTTGAAGTGTTTCTGCCGCCTGTTTCGCTGCATTCTCCTGTAAATCAACAATCACGACTTTTGCACCTTCTTGCGCAAATTCTTCTGCGATCTCAAGACCGATCCCACTTGCTGCTCCGGTAATCAATGCGACTTTTCCTTCAAGTTGTTTCATCTTCATCTACTCCTCTTTACTCGTTTGTTTCTTTTACTGTACGCTTAGACAATAAATAATAAAAATGAATACTTGTTATGATAGATATAACAAAAACGAATAGGAGTGAATCAGATGGATTTTCGCCAATTGGAATATTTTACGGAAGTCGCCCGCTTCAAAAGTTTTACCCGGGCAGCGGATCACCTCCATGTCACGCAACCGACACTCAGTAAAATGGTCCGCCATTTAGAAGAAGAACTGGATATCGAACTGTTTGATCGGAGTAAACGGCAAATTGTGTTAACGGATGCCGGGGAAACGTTACTTGTCGAAGGTGAAAAAATATTAAATCAGCTCGCTGATCTGCCATCCCATCTCTACGACGTCATGCACTTGACGAAAGGAACAATCCGAATCGGTGTACCGCCTCTGATCGGTTCCTTATTTTTCCCACGTCTGCTTCGCCTGTTCCGTGAACGTTATCCGATGGTGACGATTGAAATTACAGAAGCCGGTGGACATGCGCTTGAAAAGGCCGTCGTTGCCGGTGAAGTCGATTTGATTGCCACCGTCTTTCCGGCCGATGAACATTTGACGGTGTATCCCTTTATTGAAGAAGAACTGCATTTATTTTTACCGGAACACCATCCGCTTGCTGACCGGTCGTCGATTGCACTGGCGGATGTCGCCGAGATGCCGTTCGTTCTCTTCAATGAAACCTTCTCCCTTCACGATGTCGTCTTACAGGCTTGCGAAGCGGCAGGTTTTCAACCGACGATCGCCCATGTCAGCTCGCAATGGGACTTCTTGTGCTTACTCGTCGCTGAAGGCAATGCCGTGACCGTTCTTCCACGGTCTTTAGCTCAACAAATGACGATCAACGGTGTTAAGACGATTCCGCTTGATGTCCGTGTGCCATGGCAACTCGGTGTCGCTGTTCCAACCGGGCGTTATCAGTCCTACGTGACGCGGGAATGGATTCGGTTTGTTCGAGAAATCCATTCCTTAAAAGAATGACAAGTATAAAAATCATGTATTTGTAGCATGAGTATTCTTCCTTTAAGATAAACCGTATCGTTCATAACAGAAAGGAAGTTATTCATCATGGCTACAGACTTAAACAACAGACACGAAGTAGGACTAAAAAAATTAAACGAGTTTACAGATACAAATTCTGCACAATCGACGCACGAAAAAATCGCCGAGTCGTTAAAAGACATCGCACCGGCAGTCGGCGAATGGATTACAGATTTTGCTTACGGTGAAGTCTACAGCCGGAACGGACTTGTCAATCGTGACCGGGCAATCGTCACGATTGCTACACTTGTCACACAAGGGACAGAGCCTCAGCTTGCTCTTCATATCAATACTGGATTAACAGCCGGATTGACAGGAAACGAAATCGTTGAAGCCATCATGCATCTCGTTCCTTACACTGGCTTCCCCCGTGTTCTTAATGCACTCGAAGTCGCAAAAGTTGTCTTTGCTGAACGCGGTGTCACAGTCGACCCAGCTTAATTAAAAATAGGATGAGCAGCATGAAACGCAGGGTATACTCTTAGTACAAGGGAGCGATGCCAGATGCAGTATGCACTCATCACGGATTTGCACAGTTCATTATCCGATACACGTGCTGTGTTGACAGATATTCAACAGACGGCTCCGCAAGCCATTGTCTTTTCGCTCGGGGATGTCCATGAGTGTCACATCGGAAAAAAGCGGGCCAAACGGTATACGTTTGAAGAAATCGAACAAATCGTGACGCTTGATCCCGATTTTTTGAAATTGCTGTTTTTTGAGACGTTGCTTGGAAATCAGGAAGAACGCTTGTTTTCATTGATTCCAATGGGGATATCCAGTCATCTCGATCAACTGCGCTCATCAGATCGGACGAAGCAAATAGCGTCGGCTTTGTTCATTCATGGTGATCAATTGAAATGGAGCTATGATTTGACGCCTGATACATCCTCTTATCCGGACCGGCTCTTGTTTTTTGGACACAGCCATGTGCACGGATTATTTAAAGAGGGTAAACGTCTGGCCATTCATCATGATATTCCGATTTCCATCAAACGTGGCCGTTATGCCATCAACGTCGGACCGGTTCTGGTCGAACGCGAATGGTTACTATACGATACGACGGCCGAAACCATCACCTTTCATCAAGTCAAATGAATATCTGACATGAAAAAAATCCCCCGCTTCATTCACAGCTCGTGAATGAAGCGGGGGATTTTGATGTCGTCTCTTTTACAGAGAACGAACAAGTGAAGCGCGAACTAAATCAACTTGTGTAAATTCTGTTTTATCGGCAAATTGATTCACGACACGGCGAACTTCACCTTGACGGCGGACGAAGCTTGTTGGAACCGGTGTTTTCCGGACAAGTTGCTCATACAATGTCGTCAACTGATGATCATCGATGACAGTCGTCATTTGATCGAGGAATAACAAAACATGGAGACGGTTCAAATAATCCCACGGCTTGTCTTCCGAACGAAATTCATTTCGTGCCAACCATTTCTTCAGACCGATAGCATCGATTTGATTCAACGTCTCTTTTGTACGGGGAGCTTTCCATAACGCCAATAACTCACCGAGTTTTTTGCGCGTTTGTTTTTTTGCCATGAAGAACTCGAAGTTACTTTTCGTATCGAGTGCGTCACCGCTGATCGGAGCAATTTGATCAGCTCCTGGTGCTGTCACGAAATCTAAGATGAAATCGACTGATTCGCCTGGCAGCCACGTGGCAACCTTTCCGTGAAAATCAGCAATAAAAGCGATGGATGCAGCCAAATCTTCCTGATTCATTTGTGTAGATGCGTGCTGTAAACGTTCCATTGTCTCTTTGTTCATATGATAACCCCATCTTTAATCTGATTTATATTACATTTCTTCTGGAGCGCCGACACCGAGCAGGCGTAATCCTTCCGTCAATACAATCGTAACCGATTTTACGAGCGCGAGGCGAGATTGTTTTTCCGCATCGTCTTCGAGGACACGAACCTGTCCGTAATATTTGTTGAAGCTTTGAGCTAAATCAAGGACATAACGGCTGATGATCGATGGTTCGCGACGTGTAAACGCCCGGTCAATCACTGTCGAGAACTGGTTCAGCATCGAGACGACACCCCATGAATAGTCGTCTGCACTACCGGCAAATGCTGATCCATCATATTCGCCTTTACGTAATAATGAATTTGCCCGTGCATTCGTATATTGGACGTATGGACCTGTTTCTCCTTCAAATTTCAACATTTGCTCCAAATCGAATTCAATGTTGTTCATGCGCTCATTTTTTAAATCATGGAAAATGACAGCACCGACACCGACTTCGCGTGCCGTCTGTTCGGCATTGGCAAGGTTCGGATTTTTCTCAGCGATGTTTTGTTTCGCGACATTGATTGCATCTTGAAGCACTTCTTCGAGAAGGACAATCCGTCCTTTACGTGTCGACATCTTTTTCCCGTCTTTCATGATCAGACCAAACGGGACATGGTGCATACCGTCGACATTTTCAAAACCAAGTTTCTTCAGAACAGCAAACAGCTGTTTAAAGTGAAGGGCTTGTTCGCCACCGACAACATAAAAGGCTTGCTCAAAACCGTATGTCTCAAGACGATAGACGGCAGCAGCCAAATCGCGTGTCGCGTATAATGTCGCACCGTCTTTTTTCTTGATCAAAGCAGGAGGCATTCCTTCAGCTTCGAGGTCGACGACCATGGCGCCTTCCGACTCGACGAGCAACTCTTTTTCTTCTAATAAATCGATGACGTGCTGCATCTTATCATTATAGAAGGCTTCACCGTTCAAGCTGTCGAAACTGACACCCAGCATTTCATACACACGGTTGAATTCGACAAGCGAAACTTCACGGAACCATGTCCAAAGTGTCGTCGCTTGTTCGTCACCCTGTTCGAGTTTTTTGAACCAAGCCCGCCCTTCATCTTCAAGAGCCGGATTTTCTTCCGCTTCTTCATGGAAACGGACATACAGTTTCAACAATTCTTTGATTGGCTCAGCGCGGACGTCTTCTTCCTTGCCCCACATGTTGTAAGCAACCATCAACTTGCCGAACTGTGTACCCCAGTCTCCCAGGTGGTTGATGCCGACGACTTCGTATCCTTTTTTCCGTGAAATCTGGTTCAATGCGTTTCCGATGACTGTCGAACGTAAATGTCCCATCGAGAATGGTTTTGCGATGTTCGGAGACGAGAAATCCGTGACAATCGTTTTGCCGTTCGCTTCGCTTGATCCGTAAGCTTGTTGTTCTTCTAACACACGTTTGATGATTTCGCGCGAAACCACTTCCCGGTTCAAGAAGACGTTCACGTATGGTCCGGCTGCTTGCACGTTCGAGAATAGTGGATTATCGATTTTTTCAGCCAGCTCTGTCGCAATCATCATCGGTGCTTTGCGGAATGCTTTCGCGAGTTGGAAACATGGGAACGCCAGGTCTCCGTGATCCTCGTGTTTTGGTTGTTCGATCAACTGTTCAATTTCTTCTTGTGACAATGCGTCACCGATCACATCATGTAATACTTGGGCATACTGTTGCTTGTAACTCATCTTGTTTCCTCCAAACAGTTATTTTTTCCAATAAAAAACGCCCTTTGCGCAACACGCAAAGAGACGGAATGACCGCGGTACCACTCTTCTTGATGTCGACGGTACGACACCCACTTTAGCGGGGATAACGGGGGTCCCCCGGCTAGGCCTGATCACATGGATTCGGATAGCATCTCGGAAGTGCGTTTCACGATGGTCTAATCTGTTCAGGCTTCCACCGTTCCCTGATTCGCTGGCCGATTAAATCATATCGCTACTTTCTTCGTCATCGATTGTTTGATATCTTTCACATTATACGCAATTCACTGCATTCTCTCAACCTTATTTTTTTGTAAATCTCTCATCATAATTTCCACAAAACGGGTATAAGTAGGGAAGGACTGTTAAAGGAGGGAGACGCATCATGGTCTACTATCAAAAAGTCGCACGAAACAGTTGGCTCGTCTTGTGTCTCGTTGTTAGTCTGCTTACCTTCACTTTACTTACCCATCCGACACTCATCGACTTTCCACTCTCATTCGGCAATGCAGCCTACCTTCTTGCACTTATCATCTTGTTCCAGTTCGACAACGTCCGTCGGGGGGGCATTTATTATACGTTTCAGGAAGGGATCATCTTGTTTATCTTTCTCAACTACGGTTTATTGCCGTCGATCTTGCTCAGTCAGATTGGTATCGTCATCTTTCAAATTTTTTCTCATAAAAAAGAAATCCGTCTCAAACGGTTTTTATACTTGTATCCGATCAATGTCCTGTTTGATTTGATTTATCTCGCTTATCCCTCACTCGTTTACTTGGCACTCGGTGGGCCCGTCGGTACTGGATTCACGTACTCGGAAGCGATCATTCCCTTTTTAGGATACTTAACGGCGGTCATGCTCGTCTCTTACTTGCAGTGCCGTTTCGTCAATCGTGTCTTGTATCTGAAATACGATTGGATCCGTCTTGTCCGTTTGCAGACACTGGTTTACGGGACGAGTATGCTGTGTGCGTTTCTCGGCATCTGGTTTTATGATGAAAACCCGCTCATCGCCGCTTCCGTCTCAGCACTCATCTTACTTTTGTTCAAACGGTTGCTCCAACAGCGAGGCGTGACGATGGAAGCGAATGAAAAAGCCAAACGGTTTGATGACGCGAAAGAACGTCTGCTGATTTCTCGGTTCGAACAAGAAACGATTGACTCCTTATTATGCGACTTGCCCCACCTGATTGATTTTTCAGAAGGATGGATTTCGATTCAGCAACAACGCAAGCAAACCATCTACAACATACGGACGAAAACAATCGTTGATGTCCTGCCTTTGTTCCATTCCTTGTCGGCTGAACAGCTGCAGACACCAATCATTCATGGCCTTCGGTTCGATTGGGGTACAGATATCCAGATTGACTTACCTGTTGATCGTCATTCGATGATTGCGATTCCGTCCATCACAAACGAAGATGTCGATGTATCGATCGTCCTGTTTCATCAAACCGCTGATGCCTATGATGCGACAAGTGCCGATGAGCTTTCGCGTTTGTTACGTATTTTCTGCCGGGTGTTGCACCGTTCGCGGGAAACATATCAACTCTACGCTGAAAGCCGGACTGATGCTTTGACGGAACTCGCCAACAGCCGTGCGTTTTACGAAGAAGGGGCACAGCAATTCGCCTCCGACCGCTATCCGCTGTCAATTATTTTATTTGATATCGATCACTTCAAACACGTCAATGATACGTATGGCCATAAGGTCGGTGACCTTGTCCTGCGTGAGCTTGGTCGCAGAATTCGGTCCGTGCAACAGAAAAAGCAGCATGTCTTCGCAGCACGATACGGTGGAGAGGAATTTGTTTTGTTACTCAATCAATCGCCACAGAAACAAGCCATCGATTTTGCAGAAGAAATTCGTCATGCTGTCCTCGACCGACCGTTCGTCGTCGATGGATATCGCTTATCCATCACCATCAGTCTCGGCGTCGACACCGTCGAATATCCATCTGAACGGTCGTTCGAAGAATCGCTTCGTCAAGCGGATCATGCTCTTTATGTCGGTGGAAAACACAACGGTCGCAATTGTACTGCTCATTACGCTAATCTTTGAAAGGTCGTGACTCTATTGTCGATTACTGAAATTGCCCGAACAATCCCGACCCTTACATCGCCTCGAACCATTCGGATTTATCGTCCGACCGAACTACCTGTCGACGAAGCGCTCCCGGTCATTTATATGCATGATGGACAAAACGTGTTTAGTGGTGAGACCGCTTCTTTCGGAAAAGGCTGGGAAGTCCATCACGCACTGCACACCGTTCAGCCGCGTGCGATGATCGTCGCCATCGACAGTCCGGATGATGGGATGGACCGATATGATGAATATGCGCCTTGGACGGACGAAGCTCTTTTAATGCGCACGGCCTATCCGTCCCATCGCAAGACGATTGGTGGCAACGGAAAACAATACATGCACTGGATCGTTCACGAACTAAAACCGTATATCGACACGCATTATGCGACGATTCCGACAGATACGACCATGATCGGCAGTTCCATGGGTGGTGTCATTTCATTGTACGGCTTGTTTGCTTATCCGGAAGTCTTTACGCGTGTCGCTGCTTTATCGACGGCTGGTTGGGCGAATTTTTCTTCTTTACTGGAATTTATCGAGCGTAGTCCACGATTATCCGAGCACCATCGTTGTTACATGGATGTCGGGACAAAAGAAACCAGCGGACCGATGACGGAAAATGACTACCTGCATACGAACGATGTTCTTGCTAAAGCGGTTCATAAAAAAGTTCCACAAGCGGCTTATGAAATTATCCCCGGTGCCATCCATCACGAAACTGAATGGGCGAAACGAATGCCGGATATCCTCCGTTTCTTGTTCTCCACCTAAACAAACAGGCTGACGGAATCCGAATCCCGGATTTCGTCAGCCTGTTTTCATTCATACTTGATCACTTTACCAGTTCTTCCGTTTGTTCTTTTACATAACGGTTGCGCGGGTGTTCCCGGCATTCGTCTGAACAAGAACGCATGACTTTCGGTTCACACTCTTCACAGCAGAAGTGTTGACGATTACATTCCGGATTTGCACAATTCACGTAACGTGTTTCGTCTTTTCCACAGTAATAACAAGTCGAGACGACCGTTGGATTAACTTCGTTGACAGGTACTTGAATGCGTTCATCGAACACATACAACTCCCCTTCCCAGTCTTCTCCACGTGTCGCTTCATCTTTCCCATACATGACGACGCCGCCTTTTAAGTGGAAGATGTCGTCGCTGTTTTGACGTTTACGGAAATATGCCGTGAATTTTTCACAACGGACACCGCCCGTACAGTATGTCAGGACCTTTTTCCCTTCAAACAAATGTTCATTTTCATCAAGCCATTGCGGGAATTCACGTGAAGCATCGACATCGACCTTGACGGCATTTTTAAAATGACCGAGATCGTATTCATAGTTGTTCCGAACATCAAGAATGACGACATCTTCGTTTTGCATCATGTCTTTCCACTCAGTTGGTTCAAGATACGTGGCATGTTCTTCCGGCACGTTGAACTCATCTTCAAAACGCCATGTGACAAGTTCGCTTTTATAACGAACGAAAATTTTCTTGAAGGCATGTTCGTCGACCTCATCGATTTTGAACTCAATGTCACTAAACCGTGGATCGGCAAGCAAGTCTTGCATGTATTGATTGGTTTGCTCGACTGTTCCAGACAGTGTGCCATTGATTCCTTCTGGAGCAATCAAGATTCTTCCTTTGATGCCAAGCTCTTTGCAATACGCAAGGTGCTCTTTTGTTAATTGTTCCGCATTGTCGATCGGAACATACTTATAAAATAATAGTACGCGATAAGGTTTCATAATCCTCATTGGCCCCCATGTCAGTTTTTTGCAGTAAAACGAACGTTGGCGAACGAAGCGTCATAGCTATTAGCTAGCTGGGAACGCCTGCAAAACGCACCCATTTAAGTATAATACCAACTTCATTTGAAATGTACAATTGCCAGTTCAGCGGACGACGCGATAAAGTTTTTCCTTTCTGATGAGTAAAGAGTTAAAATAGAAATTAGCAGTTTATTTTGTAAGGAGGATTCCGAATGCTCCAAACCGTCCGTCAGTGGATTGAACAGATGATTACGTTTCTCCAGGATCTTCCGGGTGGTGCTTCGACCGGATTGATTGCTCCTTTTTTGGAATCACTTTTTCCGTTCCTCCCGCTTGTTCTCATCATTTCCGCCAATGCAGCGACTTATGGATTTTGGATGGGTGTACTCGTCTCTTGGGTCGGAAGTATGCTCGGTTCACTTGTCGTCTTTGCCTGTATCCGTTATTTATTCCGTCGCCCTGTCACGAGGTGGCTTGAACAACATAAAGCCGCCCAACAGTGGATTGAACGGGTTCGTCATATGAGTCCGATTTCACTCGGTTTTTTCTTTTCACTTCCGTTCATGCCGGCATTCATCATTACAGCAATTTCTGCAATGATTCAACTGTCACTTCGGACTTATTTGATTGCGGCTGGAGTCGGACGACTGATTGTCGTAATCATCTTCTCCTTAATCGGTAAAGAATGGTCGACTTTTTTGGAACGGCCGATTCGCCTTGTTTTTCTGTTCCTGATTTTACTCGCCATCTGGGGAGTCAGTCGTGGCGTCGAAGAAATCATCAAGCGCCGCGCCCTCGCACGACGTTCCAAGTCACTGCGTGATCTTGAACAAGAAATCGAGCACAATAACAAATGATTTGATCAATCATCGGCACACTCTTTATCAGGGTGTGTCGTTTTAATTGTCCCGATTTAGCGTTTCGTTATGCCGTTTCCGCTTATATTTCCAGGCAGGACTTTTGAATCATTTTTCTACATTAATATATTTCTAGAATAACGTTCACATTTTGTTCAACATTGAGAACGCTTACAAATAATTGGTAAGACCAATACTGATATAACATCTTTGTTTCTCCCTTCTAAATTAGGATAGATTTTCCAAAGTAAGTGTCTCTATAATGAATTTAAATTCATTTCCAAAGGAGGCGTCTCATGCACCAGGTATCTGAAACAGCGAAGACGGAAACAACACGCTCTGCTGAAGCAATCGTCGAAAGTGCATCGTTTAAACAATTGATGCGCGAGAAGAATACATTCATCTTACCGGCGATTGTATTTTGTCTCATTTTTTATTTTACGCTTCCCGTCATGACAAGCTACTTCACCTTCTTGAATCGGCCATTGCTTGGTGATATCACAGGGGCTTGGTTATTTGCTTTCCTGCAGTTCATCATGACGTGGACGTTTTGTACGCTTTACAACAAAAAGGCACGTTCGTTTGATCGACTGGTCGAACAGATCAAGGAGGAATCCAGATGAACTATACCGCTGTCGCCCTATTCGCTGCGATTGTCGGGTTAACACTCGTCATTACATATTTCGCTGCCCGTAAAACAAAGACGGCGAATGATTTTTATACTGCGGACGGTGGTTTGACCGGCGCTCAAAACGGAATCGCCATTGCCGGTGACTACATGTCTGCTGCTTCCTTCCTCGGAATCGCCGGTATGATCGCCCTGGCTGGATTTGACGGATTCTTTTATTCCATTGGTTTTCTCGTTGCCTACCTCGTCGTTCTTTACCTCGTCGCCGAACCATTACGCAACTTAGGGAAATACACGATGGCAGATATGATTGCTGCTCGTTTCAATGCTTCGAAAGTTCGTGGTGTTGCCGCAATGAACTCAATCGTCATCTCGATTTTCTACATGATTGCGCAACTGGTTGGAGCCGGTGCTTTGATTGAGTTGCTACTCGGGATTCCGTATACGACAAGCGTCATCATCGTCGGTATTTTGATGACTGTATATGTTGTTTTTGGCGGTATGACGGCCACCTCATGGGTACAAATCATCAAAGCGATTCTATTGATGGCCGGTACAGCCGTTATTTCCTTCATGGTATTTGCCAAATTCGATTTCTCAATCATGAAGATGTTCTCGGAAGTAAAACAAGCAACACCGCTCGGTGACGCCTTCTTGAATCCCGGAAACAAGTTTAAGTTACCGCTCGATACGATTTCCTTAAACTTGGCACTTGTTCTCGGGACAGCCGGATTGCCGCACATTTTAATCCGCTTCTTTACGGTAAAAGATGCACCGACTGCCCGGCAATCAGTTGTTTATGCGACATGGATCATCGGCGCCTTTTATATCTTAACGATTTTCCTTGGATTTGGAGCCGCTGCCTTCGTTGGAGCAGATGACATCATCGCTGCGAATGCTGCTGGAAACATGGCCGCACCTCTTCTCGCACAGGCGCTTGGCGGAGATTTACTGTTCGCCTTCGTTGCGGCTGTCGCTTTTGCGACCATCCTTGCCGTCGTTGCCGGACTCGTTTTATCGGCTGCTTCCGCCTTTGCCCATGATTTTTACAGTCATATTCTGCGTAAAGGGCAAGCGACGGAAAAAGAACAAATGACGGCTGCCCGTCTCGCCTCCATTGCCGTCGCACTTGTTTCGATGGTACTCGCGTTATTCGCTCAATCGATGAACGTCGCATTCCTCGTTTCACTGGCCTTTGCAGTGGCAGCCAGTGCCAATTTGCCCGTCATTTTGCTGACGATTTTCTGGCGCCGTTTCAATACTGGCGGAGCTGTCACAGGTATGGTCGTCGGTCTTTTCTCTTCACTGCTTCTCGTCGCGCTCAGTCCTAATATCTGGGCAGTTGACGGTTCAGCCTTATTCGTCGGGGAAGCATTATTCCCACTGTCGAATCCGGGAATTGTTTCGATTCCACTTGGTTTTCTAGGTGCGATCATCGGAACACTTGTTACGAAATCGGACGAAGTAGCCGGTAACTTCGAACGTATTCTTGTCAAAGCCAATACCGGTATTGATGCAGCAACTGAAGTTGCTGCATCAAAAGAATAATCCCCTTAGCGGCTCCTTCAACCCCCTTGAAGGAGCCGTTCCCTTTTACATTTTATGAATGAATTGCCATACTAACCGTATGATATAACGTGAAAGGAATGTCTCAAATGGACTTTTATTATTTTTTACCGCTCGGCTTTTTCATTGGCATCATCTCTGGTTTCTTTGGAATCGGCGGCGGAATCATTTTGACCCCGTTGTTGTTGATTCTTGGTTTTGCACCGAGTGTCGCCATCGCGACCAGTTTAATGTTAACCCTTGGATCGACCGTATCCGGTACCCTCTCGCACCTCCGCCTGAAAAATGTGGTCTGGCGTGACAGCCTGGTCGTCGGTTTAGTCGGCATCATCGGCTCTACCATCGCGACCCCAATCGTTCTCCGGTTAGAGGAAGTGAACGGCGCCCATCTCGTCATCTCGGTTGTGTATATCGGTTTATTATTATACTTTGCCAATAAGTTTTTACGTCCAAAGTCCTCGTCAGGTGCACAAACCGGTTGGAAAAACCGGTATCTGGCACTTGGTTTCATTGGGCTGTTCGCAGGATTCATCTCGTCGTTGCTTGGTGTCAGCGGTGGTTTCATCATTACACCACTACTCGTCGGTATCGCCGGATATGAATTGAAACGGGCAGTCGGAACGAGTATTGCTTCGGCCCTACTGATCGTCTTGTCCGGCCTCGTCAACTATACGGTCGCAAGTACAGATGTCGATCTCCTCGTCGGGGTCATGCTAATAATCGGAGCATTACTTGGTGCTCCAATCGGTGCGAAACAGTTGGCTCATTTTGACAGTCCTTTCGTCAAAAAATATCTTGGTATTTTTTATCTGACCGTTGCAACAAGCGTCCTTCTTGAAGTCCTTCATTTCAATACGGCTTCACTGATTGTCTTGATTGCCCTCAGTCTTGTTTTCTTACTGACACTCGTCGTCTACAGTCGTAAACGCTCTGTCCGACGCTGATTTTCCCTATAATTTCGCCTCCCGACCGTTCCCCGGCAGATCCGGATAACGGTCGGGAGGTCTTTTTTGTGCCTGGTTTTCATATTCATCTACTCTTTATAATTTGTTAAATTTTACAACTTACCGGAAAACTCTTTGTTCTTATACACAACCAAAGATATACTTACTTCAACAGTATTTTTAAAAGAGAAAGAAGGTCTGATTTTTATGTTGGAAGCGACGTATCATTCCCTTGAGGATTTAGCGGAAGCGATTGGTGTCGCACTGAGTGCTCCCATTACGATCGAGGACCGGAATCACCGGTTGCTTGCTTATAGTACACACACTGCCGATACGGACCCGGCCCGGATTGCAACGATTATCGGGCGACGCGTTCCTGAATCGGTCATTGATCAACTGTGGAAAGACGAAGTCATTCAGAATCTTGCGGCACAGGATGAACCGTTGATCATTTCAGCCCGTACAGGTGTCGGTTTGAATGACCGTGTCGCGATTGCGATCAAGCAAGATACAGAAATTTTAGGGTACATTTGGTCGATCGCCCGCAGTACGCCTTTTTCAGAAACGGAGTTATCCGACTTAAAAAAGGGAGCTTTGCTGGCCCAACGGCAATTGCTCGCCATCGATATGCAAAAGAAACGCCAAGAAGAAAAAACGGAGCAATTCTTTTTTGAATTACTTCATGAAGATATGCCCGAGTCGGAAATTTTAAAGACCTTCTCTAAACTACACGTTGCTCCACCCGGAATCAGTCGCCTAATGGTGATTCGATTTTCAGAAGCCATCACACCGCGACTTGCTGATCGGTTACGTTATTTGCTGACTATCCAGCAAACCGTCCGACCGCTTTTGTACGCGTACGATGAGACTGATTTTATTTTGTGGATCAGCACAAACGATCAAGATGCCCAACATGAACGCTTACAATTTGATGCCTTCATCCAGTCGTTCCGGCAGATGCTCGCGGAACGGTTTAACTATACAAACTTCATCTCTGCCAGCAGTGAAGTGTTTACCGGCGTCCAGTCGATTCCGGAACGGTATGAAGAAACCGGCATCGTTCTCCGGTTAAAAGATGCTTTTCCGTTTGAATTAAATACCGTCACACGATATGAGCGGCTTGGTTTGTTCCAACTGTTACCGATTTTTTCCGAACGTCTTCGTAGAAGGACCGTTCGTTTAGAAGAGATCGAGCGATTACGCGCCTATGACGGGAAACATGCTGCTTCGTTATGTGAGACGTTGGAGTGGTTCCTTCATTATGATGGAAACGTCAAACAAGTCGCTTCCCACCTGCATGTGCACCCGAATACGATTTTGTATCGGATGCGAAGAATCGAGGAAGAAGCCGGTATCCGGATGGAATCGCTTCCGGAACGCGCCCTTCTTTATCTGTACTTAAAAGCGGACCGTTATCCTTTGTGATTTTTCACAAAGGATTGCTTGTATTTTTGAAATCGCCGATAAAGTAGAACGCTTTCATTTCTCGTATACTGAAGGAGAAGTGACACACTGTTTGTTTATTCGCGAAAGGGGATCGCATTTATGATCATCGGAGTATTAAAGGAAATTAAAAACAATGAAAATCGTGTCGCGTTAACGCCTGCTGGGGTAGCGGCTTTAACGGGTCAAGGACATACGGTCATCGTCGAAACAACTGCTGGTATGGGGAGCGGCTTTACAAACGAAGAATACACGCAAGCAGGGGCACAAATCATCGAGACAGCGGCTGAAGTTTGGGCTACTGCCGAGTTGGCATTGAAAGTTAAGGAACCGGTTGCTTCGGAATATCAATACTTCCGTCCGGAACTCACATTGTTCACATACCTTCATCTGGCTGCAGAACCTGAGTTGACACGCGCACTCGTCGATTCAAAAATTACAGCCATCGCATACGAAACGGTCGAAAAAAACCGGACATTACCACTCTTAACACCGATGAGCGAAGTCGCCGGTCGGATGGCGTCACAAATCGGAGCGCAATTCCTCGAAAAACCACACGGCGGTATGGGAATCCTGCTCGCAGGTGTTCCTGGTGTTCGTCGCGGTAAAGTAACGGTCATCGGCGGTGGTGTCGTCGGAACAAACGCAGCGAAACTTGCGGTTGGTCTCGGTGCAGATGTCACAATCATCGACGTCAGTCCGGAGCGTCTCCGTCAACTCGACGATATTTTCGGGAATTCAATCAACACATTGATTTCAAACCCGTATACAATCGCTGAAGCTGTCGCTGAAAGTGATCTGGTTGTCGGTGCTGTCTTGATTCCTGGAGCAAAAGCTCCGAAACTTGTCACGGCTGAAATGGTCGAGCGGATGAAACCCGGTTCTGTCATCGTTGACGTGGCAATTGACCAAGGTGGAATCTTCGAAACAGTCGATCGTATTTCGACACACGATGATCCGACATACGAGAAGTTCGGTGTCGTTCACTACGCTGTCGCCAACATGCCGGGTGCGGTTCCACGCACATCGACACTCGCTTTGACGAATGCGACACTTCCTTATGTATTAGAGCTTGCGAACAAAGGCACGCACCGCGCACTTGCCGAAAACGCCGCTCTTGAAAAAGGTCTGAACGTTGCACAAGGATTCGTCACGTATGAAGCAGTTGCACGCGATCTTGGATACACGTACAAATCGGTGGAAGATGTGCTTCATCTACACGCTTAAGCCTATCCGATAAAGACAAGAAACAGCCCGTTGCCTTAGCAACGGGCTGTTTCTTGTCTTCTCTTTCAATTATCATGAAGATATAACACGACATAAGGTGGTTTTCACATGATCCATACGTTACATGCCCAATCAAATGAGATTACGATTCCCTTCGCAGAACTCGATCTGTTGTCTCATTTGACGTCCGAATTCGAACCTAAGCTGTTTCAGCAAAAAATTGAACGCCTGCACCAGTTGGACCCCGGGCACCCTCTTCCCGGGATTGCCAAAGCCTATGCCTTCTTTCACGAACAAAACTTTTCAGCCGCACGCCGGCAACTCGAACAGGCACGTGCCGAAACCGGCGATCATGTCCGGGCTCATCTCCTGCTTGGCTTGATGAGTGAAGTCGAAAATTTTCAACATGAGGCCGAACGGCATTTCCTGGATGCGTTGTCGCTTTTTCCGGATGAGCCGAGTGTGCACCGTCATTTAGCCGTTCATTATCACGAGCGGGAATTTTTCGGCGAGGCCGCGTCACATGCACTCAAGTATCTGAAAAAAATCGGTCCCGGTGGAGAAGGGACCTTGATGACAATCGATATGATGCAGTCGATGCCGGGGCATGATGAACATGTGCTGGAGTCTCTTTACTCATTGCTGTTCGAGATTCCGGAACACCACCACGATATGGTGTTCCATGCGATTGCCGCCAACAATGCGGAAATGCGTTATGAGTTGTTCCATCAGGCACTGGACGGCGAACCGGATGAAGCAACCGTCTTCCGGCTCGATTCCATGCTTTCCCTGATGGTCGAACACAGCATGTGGGCGGCCGTCTACGATCAGACGAAAGACCGGATGTATCGGACCGTTTTTGATACAATCTGCCGTGACTTGACGTATCGGCATGCTGGAATCCGGTCCATTCCGCTCTACCTGACAATCCGGTCCCGGTACTTCATGCGTCGTCTGTTTCACCGTCCGTAATTTAAAGGGCGAATGCGACAAGGGCTCCGATTGTCAGCGGAATCAACAGATTATCGGTATCCCGGTAAGAGACCGCTTCAATCAAGGCCGCAATGTTGGCCAGTAAAAAACCGTAACTGACGGCAAGCCAGGCCGGTTCTTCATAAAATAGAAATGTCACTGTCAATACGAGAAAAGATGCTAAAAACATCGCGATGCTGCCTTCGAATGAACGACGGATTTTTCCACGGGTGTAGAATGTTTTCCCAAAGCGTTTTCCGACGAGGGCCGCTAATCCGTCTCCCCAGGCAAGGACCATGCTTCCTGCGACAAGCGCCATCGGTTCCTGTTCGAAAAAGAACAGAACCAGCAGGGCCAAGGCGATCGGATAATACACCGTTCCATACGAAACCCGTTCCACCTGATTCATTCGCCCGGTTCCTCGCTTTAAAGTGATCAAATTGACCAGTGTAAAAAATAGTAGCGGTGTGATGGCGACATACCAATGCTCCATCCAAGCGAGTGCTAAGAATACCCAGTGCCCGACCGCGATATGAATCCACTTCCGTATCGTCTCGGGTTGCACCTGCAATTTCTTTCCCGTCCATTCGAGAAGGGCTAAGACGATTCCAACGATGACGATTGTTCCGATTGCCGCAATCCACTCCATACGAATCCCCCT
This sequence comes from Exiguobacterium sibiricum 7-3, assembly GCF_000620865.1. Taxonomy (NCBI): domain Bacteria; kingdom Bacillati; phylum Bacillota; class Bacilli; order Caryophanales; genus Exiguobacterium; species Exiguobacterium artemiae. Next base: position 187,093 of record NZ_KK211190.1, on the reverse strand, counting down.
TTTTCTGATAGTTTCATTGTACTTCGTTCGATTGGCGTTTGCTCTTTCGAACCTTCATTTGTTAACATAAGGTCAAATGACGTTCTAGAGAGGAAGTATTCTGCATGTATGATGCTCAAGCCGTACAAACGTTATCCAGTTGCCTGCTTCGTTTGAAAGAAGGCAAAGGAATCGGAACACTCGGGTCAGAAGAGGAAGCCGATTTGCCGAAAGTAATGACCCGCCTCAAACAGTTTGATCCTTCTAAAAATGGTTTGTCCATTAATGAAATCGTCCACCTTGCCAATGCATTGATCGGGGAGCATATGTCGGCAACGACGATTCAAAATTGGACGAAACGTGAAGTTCGTGACATCATCGGTGTTCCGCACCGTGGTAAGAAGTACTCCATTAACCAGGCTGCCATCATTTACTTACTTGATGATTTAAAGCATCTGTTTTCACTGGAAGAAACACGTGAATTATTGACGATTGTCTTCAAAAATCCGAACATCGATGAAGATGACCTAATCAGTCCCCTTGATTTCTACCTTGTGTATACACAACATGCGGAAACAAGCGGTCCAATTGAATTAACAGAAAAACGTTTGAGACGGTCATTAGAGCGCATCAATGCCTATCGCCCTGAAACCGTCCATGTTCTCCAGCTCTGTCTCTACGCACGCCGTATATCGCACCTGACGCATGAAGCGAAGCAGCGTCTCCAGCATGTCTTACAAACTTAACAAAAAAAGATGTCCAGCCATCAATAATGGCCGGACATCTTTTTTTGTTTTAAACTGCTGTAAGTGATTTATAGTTGACGTTATTCGTCAGGCTTTTTAGAACCGAGAGTAACTCGTACATCGAAAGTTTATCCGCATCTTTGACAAGACGGTATTCATCGCCGTCTTGCAGCAATTCTGCGACGACTTCTCCCGCTGAACTCCGTACTGAGAATTTTCCTTTTGTCAGGTCGAAGGAAATCGTGTACGTACCGCGTTCGTAAACGTTGTACTCACATTTCTTCGAGAAGAGTGAAAATTTCTCACGCATTTGACCTACTTCTTGACCATCGTGGTTCATCACGACCCATTTCTTACATGTCGGGATGAACTTACCAAACGCTACCCCTCTACCTTCACCATTCATTACTTGAACACGACCTGTTTCGTCGTGTTGAACCGCACCAATCATTTGGTGGGATTCATCATAAATCGCGGCATGACCTTGCGAAAAAACGCAACCCTGCACATAGACAACTTTGCGCAACAGAAATTCTCCTCTCACTGCTAAAAAGTGCTGGTATTTCGTCCCCAGTATATTTAGACATTCCGTATAATTTTGATTTTCTTTATCTGACTGATATTTCGTTAACGAAAATGATTATTGCACCGTTTGAACAAATTGACAACCCCCTTTTGTCGACAATCATTCGACAACATTAGCGAAAGCCAATTTCATGAGCAAATTCCAGTAATTCGTTTCGATCAATCAACCGAACCCGATTCGGTTCTGCCAAACGATACGCGGCTTCCGTATAGGTCGAGTTTGTCACGACCCACCCTTCATCCATACCGTAAAACGGGACAGCAGCTGCCACTTGTTGAACAGCTTCGAGTCCTACGACCGAACCATATCGTTTCGCTTGAATCGCAATCCTATACCCTTGTGCGTCTTCAATCAATAAATCTGCTCCGAAATCACGTGAGGCCGGTGTCAACTCGACACGATACCCGGCTGTTTCAAAAAGCTCGACCAACCATTCCTCAAACTCTCGTCCTTCCATCCGGTCCAGTCGGTTTGCTAATGACGGGGTCAGGAAGGAAAGGATTAAAAAGAGTGTACACCCTACTATACTCACAATCAAGATTAAAGGTTCCCAAGAACTCGAAAAAAAATAAGTGGCGACTCCTCCGGTCACCGCAAATAGCAAGGCCATCATTCTTCGTTTCATTTGTTTTTGCATCGTTCTGTTACCGCCCTTCTGAATCTGTTCATCTGTTTTGCGTACGATACAGTCCTTGGTTCGGATCATTCTCTGAATTCATCATACTAAATTCAGGCTTCTCTCGCGTAGGCGATAGGAAAGATGTCATGGGATGGAGAATATATAGAGAATACGTCACTTTACTGATCTTTACACATATCCGTTTACCGCTCATTTCTTTTAAGGAGGCAGCTCATGGCAGAACATTCATCTCCTTCTTCCAGTAGAGTCATTCATGCAACGTTGCGCGCTCTCGAAGAGCCTGTCGTATTAGTGAATCGACTTGGTATCATCGACTTTGCGAATCCTGCATTTCATCAACAGTTCCGTCTGTCGTCAGCTGATACGTCCCTTGCTTCATTTTTTTTATTAGAAGATACGATTTTCCCGATTTCAAATCGGATTCAGGTCGTTTCTCTTCCTTACACATTGATGATTTCCCCAGTCGAGCAGACCGACTTCTTTTTAGTCACAATCAAGTCCCTTGATTTCCATCAATTATTGGCTTCAACAATTGACGCCGCGCTTCTCGTAACAGATTCTGATTTTCGCATCACAGACATCAACGAGACAGCCGGGACGATGTTCGGCGTCGATCCTGCTGCGCTGCCTCAGGAAATGACACCACTCTCAATACATGATCCGGAAGAATTCCAGCTCCGGAAACAACATCTGGAGCAGTTAAATTTAAAAAACCTGTCCGATGAAGATATCCTCTTGTTACACGGACGGGATACAGAAAATGAATGGACGTATCATCGAACAGACGGTTCTCAGTTTTATGGTCGCTTGTATATGACACGTCTCCAAAATGGTGGTTTCTTCTTATTCATTACGGACATCAGTTCCCAAAAACAAGTCGAACTGCATCTCGCAAAAAGTGAACGCCGGTTCCGTCTGATTGCCGAATCTGTCCTTGAAGCCGTCATCTTTCATGATGACGGCGTCATTCTCGATGCTAACCGGACGGCGGAAATCATTTTCCGGACCCGACTCGAACTGATGAAAGGACATCAGATCCTTGATTTTATTCAACCCGAGTTTCAGGAATCCGTCATTCACCGGATCACGAGTCATTATGAAGAACCATATGAAGTCATCGGACGGCGGGCAGACGGCACTTCTGTCGAAATCGAAGTGTTTCCCCGCGAAATCACATATGACAAAACCCGGATGCGCGTCGCTGTCGTCCGTGATATCAGCGAACAGAAAAAAATCGAAAAAATGTTGGAACGGGAAAAAAATGCCATCATGCGCCAACGCGATATTACACAATCGATCCTCCAAGCTTCCAATGAAGGCTTTTTACTGACGGGGGAAGACGGCAGTTTCGCCTACATGAATGTCAAAGCGCGTAAACTGCTGGATGTGCCGGGCATCGCACCAAGTAAAATCCAGGAGCGAATCAGCATGATTCCGAATCTCGATTTAGCGACACGTTACGCCATGCTGCAACAGGTCGAGGAATTACTGGCAGGGAAACATTCTGAGATTTCCTTCCGCTTCACCTTGCAGCAACCGGACGAATCAAGTCATCATTACTTTGAATTTTATGCGACCTCGATCAAAAAAGAACGCAGCCGCTTTTCTCGTCACGGCTTCTTGTTCGTCTTCCGTGACCGGACGGAAGAACAGAAAATGGATCACGTCAAAGATGAACTGATCAGCACCGTCTCCCATGAATTGCGGACGCCGCTCTCATCCATCCTTGGTTTCATGGAACTGTTGCGTTACCGGCAACCGACACCTGAAAAGACGACCCGATACGTTGAAATCGTCCATGAAGAAGCCAAACGCCTGACTAATCTTCTGAATGATTTTTTAGACATCCAACGAATGGAAGGCGGCAAACAAGACTATGTCTTCAAACCGTTTTCGTTACGTCAACTGTTAGCCGAAACGATTGAAACATTCGGTGAGACGGCAGAGACACATACGATTCACGCCACAATGGATGATGACCCGATCGTTATTTTTGCCGATGAGGACAAGGTCAAACAGGTCATCATCAATCTGTTATCCAATGCCATCAAATATTCGCCCACTTCCGACCAGATTGATGTACGCCTCGAAAAAACAACAGACCAGGCCATCTTGAGCGTGACGGATTACGGGCTCGGCATTCCTTCAACTGCCTTTGATAAATTATTCACGAAATTTTACCGTGTCGACAATTCGGCCGTCCGAAAAATCGGTGGAACCGGTTTAGGGCTCGCCATCTGCAAGGAAATCATCGAATCCCACGGAGGTGCCATCTCTGTCGAATCGGAATTACATCAAGGATCGACGTTCACGATTGTATTGGAGCTTGATCCACGAAAGGATTTTGAGAAGAAATGAACCGAACTTATCTGATGACGGGCTTTCCCGGCTTTTTGGCAACAAAGTTGATTGAACGCCTGGCTCTTGTTCCTGAACAAATTGACTGCTTTTATCTGTTGCATCTTAAACATGAACATGCGAGCGCTGTTTCGCAGAAAGAACAGTTTTTACGGACGACCCCGCTTAAGGAAGAACAGTTGATTTTAATTGAAGGCGACATCACAAAAGAGGGATTGGGTTTGCCCGGCTCCATCCGGGAGGAGCTGGCTGGTCGTGTCACCCATCTCTTCCATCTCGCTGCCCTGTATGACTTAGCCACTTCTTATGACATTGCCTTTCGAATTAACGTCACCGGTACGTCTCATGTGACACGTCTTGCCCATACGTTCGTCCACCTGGAGCGGTATGTCTACTTCAGTACGGCATACGTTTCCGGTCTTCGAACAGGAACAATCTCTGAAAATGAATTATCACATCGGGCGGACTTTAAAAATGCCTATGAAGAAACAAAATACATTGCAGAAGTACGATTCCGTGAAGAAATCGGAACGTTACCCTATACCATCATCCGTCCCGGAATCGTCGTCGGGAATTCACAGACGGGTGAAACACCGAAATGGGATGGCGTCTATTTCATCCTGAATGCTTTACGGTTGTTGAGTCCATTTGCACCGTTACCTTATGCCGGACGAGCGAACGCACTCGTTAATCTCGTTCCGTATGATTATGTCGTCAACGCGACGACCTATCTCAGTCATGCACCTGCAGGGGTTCGGACGACTTATCATCTGACAGACCCCTTCCCGCATGGCGCCCGGGCGATTTACGAAATGCTTCACGTCGTCTATTACGGTTCTTACCCGAGAGGTACTGTTCCCTTCCGTCTGGTCACGTCTCTGCTCACGCCGCGTATCGCCAAACGCTTGCAGATGCAGCGGCAGACGCTTGATTACTTCGTACATCCGGCCCGATATGATACGAGTAACGCCTTGCGTGATTTGGACGGGACCGGTATCATCTGTCCGGATTTGGCGGAACTGGTTCCCCGCCTTGTTGCCTATTACAAAACACAACATTCACAGATAGGAGAAACACTATGAACGTTTTAATCACCGGGATGAACGGAACGGTCGCTCCCGTCCTCGCAGACGTCTTCCGTTCCCATCACTACGACATCACCGCCTGGGACCGGTCCGTCGTCTCAACGACTGATCCTGCCGTCATGGAAGCGTTCATCGATCGTGTTCAACCCGACCTGTTGCTGCATATCGGGATGGGTTCGGCTGAATTCGCCGAAACACTTGCACGCCTGTCGTTTGAACGAAACATTCCGTTTCTTTTTACAAGTACGGCTTCCGTCTATTCCGACAATCAAAAAGGACCGCATGATCCTGCAGTCGTGCCGGCAGCAATGGATGAGTACGGGGCTTATAAACGAACGTGCGAACGTCTGATCCAAGCGGTCAATCCCGACGCCTACATCGTCCGGATCGGTTGGCAGATCGGACAGGCAGCCGGCTCCAATAATATGATTGATTATTTGGAACGCCACGCTGTCACAGGTCCGATTCCCGCCAGCACACAGTGGTATCCTTCCTGCGCCTTTTTAGAGGATACGGCACAGACGCTTTATACGATTGTCACGACGTATACACCCGGTCTTTATCTGGCAAACGGGAATTCAAGTCATTCATTTTTTGAAATCGCGACAGCTTTGAACATCCTGCATGGGTCGAAGTGGCAGATTACCGAAGATAACCGGATGACGCGCGATGATCGGATGACCGATTCACGGGTCGCCATCCGACCGATTTCAGAACGCCTATCCTTCGTCCATTAAAAAAGTGTCCTCCATCCCGGTCAATACGGGATGGAGGACACTTTTTTGGCTGTTGTTGAACATCAACCAATCAACATGTTTTCTTTCGGATAACGAATCAAGCGATCGTGTTGAGCGGCAAACGTGAACAGAATCGTCAACGATCCGACCCGACCAAGCAACATCATAAACATGATCAAAGCTTTCCCGAAGTCGTTTAATTCCGCAGTGACATTCAACGACAGACCAACTGTCCCGAACGCTGATACAGTCTCGAAAAACAAGCCGACAAAGGAGATGTTCGGTTGTGACAAAGCAAGCAACGTCGTAATCAAGGCAATGAACAGGAGACTGAACACAGCAATGGCGTAAGCTTTTTGAATCGCCTGTGGTCGAACTGTCCGTCGCATCAAGACCGTCTCCCGTTGTCCGCGCAGATACGTCCAGACGTTTTTCAAGATGACAGCTGCCGTCGTGACCTTGATTCCGGATCCCGTCGAAGCAGAACCTGCCCCGATGTACATCAAGACCATCATCAATCCAATCGATAACGGAACCATCGTCGTTAAATCGATTGTCTGGAAACCGGCCGTCCGCGTCGTGACGACTTGGAAGAAGACGATGTGTAACGCTTCAAAAAAGGATTTATCGTGAAGCGATCCGAGGTGCGACACCCATTCATAAATCATCATCGCGAGGACCCCAAGGCCATTGATGACAACAAGCGATAATACCATCAGTTTTGAATGCAAGGAAATCTTCTTAAAACTCCGTTTAGCAGATAAATCCGCAATGACGGTAAAGCCGAGTCCACCGATCATCAATAACGCTGAAATCGTCAGGATGAACGTCGTATCCTGTTGAAAACCGACTAGGTTATCGCCCCATAATGCAAAACCGGCATTATTGAAGGCTGATACGGCATGGAACAATCCATAATATAGCGATTTGCCGAACGTATACTTATATTGGATAAATAAGTCGAGGGCAATCAACAGCATCCCGATCAATTCAACGACGACGGTCGTCAGGATGATGTTACGGGTAAGACGAATCGTACCGCCCGGGCTGTCGAGGTTAAACATCTCCTGAATGATGATCCGTTGCCGGATACCGATTTTCCGTCCCGTCACGCTTAATAGGACAAGCGCAATCGTCATGAACCCGAGTCCGCCGACCTGAATCAGCAACATCATGATGATTTGTCCCAGCAGATTAAAGGATTCCGCAATATTAATCGTTGAGAGACCCGTTACCGTTCCCGCTGACGTCGCGACGAACAGACAGTCAATGAACGATACATCCTGACCTGCCTGTTGAGACATCGGTAACCAAAGGAAAAAACCACCCAATAAAATGGTCAAGGTAAAACCGGTCGCAATGAACCGGGCCGGCTTATCGAATAACTGATGATAAATCAGTTCCCCGAATCGTCCAAACTTGGCTAATCGCGAACGTCTTTTATGTGAAAACATGTTCGTATTCCTCCTAGATGAAATGACCCAATTGTATCTATCATACTCCCTCGAAAACATTTGTTCTATATAAATTAGGCGAAAGTACTCCCATTTCTAAACGAAGTGAAAGTGGGAAGTGAATCGCCCCCCTCCCTTTCGGGTATAAACCTCTCAAGGAGGTGAAAATCATGTTGAAGCATAAGGCCTACAAATTTAGAATCTACCCGACAAAAGAGCAGGAAATCCTGATCGCGAAGACCATTGGTTGTTCGCGCTTCGTCTTCAACTACTTCTTATCGAAGTGGGATGAGACGTATAAAGCGATAGGCAAAGGACTGTCTTACGGTTCTTGTTCGAAAGAAATCCCGATGCTGAAGCAAGAGTTCGACTGGCTGAAAGAAGTCGATAGCCATTCGCTTCAATCGAGTGTCAAACACCTGACCGATGCGTATGACCGCTTCTTCAAGAAGCAGAACGAACGGCCTCGATTCAAATCGAAGCGCAATCCCGTCCAATCCTACAAGACCAATATCGAGAAGAAGAACCAGCTTCCCGAGGTCTCGATCGTCGGCAGCAAGCTCAAACTTCCGAAGCTGAAGTGGGTGCGTTTCGCCAAATCGAGGCAGGTCGCAGGACGCATCTTGAGCGCAACCATCCGGCGTAACGCTTCAGGAAAATACTTCGTCTCCCTGCTCGTCGAGCAGGAAATCCACGAACTGCCGAAGACCGGTTCCTCCGTCGGCGTCGACGTCGGGTTGAAAAACTTTGCCATCCTGTCGGATGGTACGGTATACAAGAACGACCGCTACTTCCGTTCGCTCGAGAAAAAACTGGCGCGCGAGCAACGCAAGCTCTCTCGTCGTCAGCGCATGGCCTTGAACAAGAAAGTGAAACTTTCCGAGTCGAAGAACTACCAGAAGCAGAAGCGAAAGGTCGCCCGCATCCACGCAAAGATTGCCAACAAGCGAATCGACTTCTTGCACAAGGTATCCACCGAGATCGTCAAAAACCACGACGTCATCGGAATCGAGACCTTGCAGGTGAAGAACATGCAGAAAAATCGGAAGTTGAGCAAGGTCATCTCGGACGTCAGCTGGTCGGAGTTTTTCCGTATGCTGGAATACAAGGCGGACTGGTACGGGAAGGCCGTCGTGAAGGTCGGAAAGACCTTTGCTTCGAGCCAACTCTGCTCGAGTTGCGGCCATCAACACAAAGACGTGAAACATCTTGGTTTACGTGAATGGACATGCCCGATTTGCGGCATCCACCACGATCGTGATGTGAATGCAGGACAGAATCTCAAACAAGAAGCAGAACGCATCTTAGCTTCTTCAACCGTCGGGACGACGGGGCTAGCCTGATCAGGTTTCAACCGCTAGGTCGGATAACTCAGGAATCCTCCATCTCTTAGTGAAGCGTAGGTGGAGGTAGTTCAATTAAATCTGCAATCTACTAAACGTTTTCGTTTTTTTTTGGTAAAATAGATAAAAGTCGACGTTTAATCATAAAAGGAGGTTGAGGGAAACAGTGGACCCTAGGACGGCTGAACATTCGATTGAAGATGTCTCGCGAAGGCTGGAACGCCAATCACAATGGATGCCCGCACAGCTATATTATCAATTCGAGGAGTTACTATCGCTACATGTGGATCAATCAATTCTAAACGAATTGTATATTGCATTAAAAAAATACGATGTATTAACCGATATAGAACGTGACGAACGAAACGAAAGCATTCAATTGCTTATCGATGAAAACGGCGCGTGATTCTCGGTTTTTGGATTTCCGAGCAGAAGACGCCTCTTCTGCTCTTTTTATTTTTCGTTCACGATCAGACAACATGGGGAAAGGTGGCACAAATGAAATGGATATCGTGTCGATTATTGGTATTATACTAGGGCTCATCACCTTAGTCGGAGGAATGATTTTAAAAGGGGCCTCTCCGATCGCATTGCTGAACCCCGCGGCACTCGTTATTATTTTTGTCGGTACAGCGGCAGCAATCATGATTTCGTTCCCGAAAGAACGCTTAAAAATCATCCCTGCTTTGTTTAAAGTCATTTTCTTTGAACAACAACTGATGACGAAACAGACATTGCTTCAACAATTTTTAACCCTCTCGACACAAGCCCGAAAAGAAGGTTTATTGTCACTTGAAACGGCACTCGAAGAAGTGGATAATGCGTTCATGCGCCGCGGTGTCATGATGGTTATCGATGGTCAACCGTCAGAATACGTCGAAGACGTCATGACCCGCGACCTTGAAAACATGACCGAACGGCACCATGCGAATGCCAACATCTTCACGCAAGCCGGTACATATGCACCGACCCTCGGTGTACTCGGGGCTGTCGTCGGACTCGTTGCCGCGCTATCCGATCTATCAGATATCGAAAAGCTGGGGCACGCGATTTCCGGGGCCTTCATCGCAACGCTATTTGGGATTTTCACAGGATATGTCCTATGGTTCCCATTTGCGACAAAGTTAAAGCAGAAGTCAGCCACTGAAATCCAACTCTATGAAATGATGATTGAAGGAATCTTATCAATCCAGAACGGAGAATCTCCTAAAAACCTGGAGGATAAGTTACTTGTCTATCTGACACCGAAGGAGCGTGCGACGTATGAAACGGAAAAAGAAGCCGCATGATGAACACATTTCCGAAGGCTGGCTGATTCCTTATGCCGATCTCCTTACCTTGTTACTCGCTCTGTTCATCGTTCTTTTCGCTTCGAGTAACGTCGATGCCGTCAAACTGAAAGCAATGTCTCAATCGTTCAGTTCTGTCTTCAATGGTGGTTCAGGCATGATTACGAACAGTTCCTTATCGACCTCACAGGAAGAAGAGGACTCGAAAAAGACTGATGCCCGAACGAAAGCACAAAGCTATGAAATCGCTGAACTCGAAAAAATCAAAGAAGAAGCAAATGACTACATCAAACAGCAGAAGCTTGAAAAAGACATCAAAGTTGAGGTCACGAATGAAGGGCTTGTCTTTACGATCCGTGACCGGGCCCTCTTTTCACCTGCCCAAGCAGATGTAAAAGGTGATGCGATTCAAATCGCTCAAGGCATGAGTACCCTGCTTGTCAAAGCAGGACAGCGTCAGATCCAGGTTTCGGGTCATACGGATAACATTCCGATTAATACCGTTCAGTATCCGTCGAACTGGGAACTCAGTGCAGAACGGGCCATCAGTTTCATGCGTGCCCTTCAGCGGAATCCACAGCTTGCTCCAAAACGATTTACGGTCAGCGGATACGGAGAGTATCAACCGATTGCTTCAAATGATTCAGAAAACGGTCGCAGTCAAAACCGGCGTGTTGAGGTCTTGATCCGTCCACTAATTGACATCAAAGCACAAAATGTCTTGGATAAAACGAAGGTAAAACCGTAATCTCCTTTGCTGTATGACGATTCGGCAATCAAAAACAGGCCCACTCCGAGAAAAATCGGAATGGGCCTGTTTTGATGTGCGGTTTTAATAGTACGGACGAATCATCACATAGACGATAACACCCGTGAGACTGACATATAACCAAAGCGGCATCGTAAAACGCGTCCACTTCTTATGTTTCTCAAAATTTTGATTCAATGCATGAGCGAGCGACATCAAGACGAGCGGAACGATGACCGCTGCTAAAATGATATGCGAAATCAGAATAAAGAAATAGATGGGACGGACAAACCCTTCTCCGCCGAACTTCGTCGATTCACTGACCGCATGATACGTCACGTACGAAATCAAGAATAACGTCGTCGTCGTCATGGCACCGCCGATAAAGCGACGGTGATTGATCCGGTTTCCCCGACGGATCGAAATCCAGGCACCGAGCAACAACATGAACGTGAAGCTGTTGAAGATGGCGTTTAAAAAAGGAAGCAGCGTCCAGTCAAACCCGTCACCGATCTGTAAAGGCGGTGCAAAAAACAACAGCGCGACCAACAGATTGATGACGAGCGTCAAGAGGATGACGACCGGAACGAAATTACGTTTTTTAGCAGATTGTTGCATGTATTATTCTCCTTGTTTCCAATCAAAGTATCGTTTTAACCATTTTGGCAACGGACCGTCAAAGAGACGTTCACGCCAGTATAAATCAGCTGCACGTTGGACCGCAGCACCACGAATCGGATACGGATGAACGACACGGGATAACTGACCGACCTTATCTTTACGAGCCATCGCATAAACGACTTCCTGCATCCATTCGCCGGCTTGCTCACCAATTGCATGGGCACCAATCAGTTTACCGCGTTTATCGGCAATCAGTTTGACGCGTCCTTCCGTCCGACCATTGATGACAAACCGATCGACTTCATCAAGTCCGGTTTCGTAAACTTTGATGTCGCTGTATTTTTGACGTGCTTCTTCTTCTGTCAGTCCCAGGTGGAACAGTTCAGGTGTCGTAAACGTCACCCATGGAACGGCACGGTAATCTGGTTTAGTACGTAAGCCGAACAAAGCGTTCGTAACGACTGTTTTCCCTTCAAGACCAGCCACGTGCGTAAACGGCAACGATTGAATCGTATCACCGACAGCAAAGATATGACGTTGGTTCGTCCGAAGGGAACCATCGACTTGAACATAACCTTTTTCAACATGAACACCTGCGCGATCAAGGCGTAACGCATCAATCCGCGGCTTCCGGCCAACAGCCACGAGTACGGCATCCGTTTCAATGACACGGGATTCTTCGCCTGTTTTGACTGTGACTTCGATTCCGTTCGCAGCTTTCCGGACACTTGTGACGGTCGTATCCAAATGGAGTGTCAATTCTTGTTCGATTTGTCGTTGTAGTACCGTGACCATGCTGCGGTCTTCTTTTGGCATCAAGGATTTAGCACCTTCAATCACGGTCACTTCCGTTCCGAGATGGGCATAGGCTTGCGATAATTCGAGACCAATCGCTCCGCCGCCGATGACCAGCAATCGTTCAGGGCGTTCCGTTTGTTCAAAAATCGTCTCATTCGTTAAGTACGGAATCGTATCAAGCCCCTCAATCGGCGGAATGATCGGCTGTGATCCCGTCGAAATCGCGAATTTCTCTCCGACAACCAGTTGACCCGCTACTTCAACTTCATTGGCACTCAAGAAACTGGCTTCGCCGATGTAAACATCGACACCAAGCTCTTCGAACCGTTTCGTTCCGTCATGCGACTGAATGATATTCCGGGCACGGTCGACGCTTGCTTTTGTTTTGCTGTACACTGCGTCTCCGTTTAATGTCACGTTGTATTTGGCTGCCGTCTGCTTCATGACATGGACGTCATGTGCAGCTTCAATCAACGCTTTTGACGGGACACAACCGTAATGCAAACAATCTCCACCTAAATGTGTATGACGCTCAATCAATGCGACATGGGCACCAAGACTGGCTGCTCCTGCCGCAATTGTCATTCCGGCTGCTCCACCACCAATTACGACCAACTGATAACTTTTCATCGGGAAGCCTCCTTATATCGTGCCGAAATGTCTTCCATTCGTTTTCGGTTAACGCCCCAGTCGGAATAGCCGACACGGGAAGCTGAGCGGAAATGAATTTTTTGAGAAGCTTCGTCGAAATAAAATTCAACATCATCTTTAAAACGAAGGACTTTACTCGAGAAGACAACATGAATGTACGTTGGATCTTCTTTGACTACTGTCACCCGGTCAAGACTTTGAAGAACTCGCATGATTTGAAATTTTGATTCTGCTAGATTTCCGTTGAACGGTAAAGGTGTCATCTTCAACGCTTCTTTATCCGTCTGTGTCGATACCGCGTTCGGTTTCCCTGTAAGCGGACTTAATCTGCCGTTCGATACGCCAAGTGCCATGACTGATTCCTCCATTCGTTTCGTCTTGCTGTAAATCGTTATCCTCATTTCACTTTACCAGTTCAGTTTCGAAAGCGCTTCTCATTTGACTTTCCCGTTATGCTTTCGTGACCGGCAGGAGGATCGTTGCAATCGCTCCGCCTTCCGGTTGATTATCGATGAACAATTTCCCTTCATGTGCTTCAACCAGTTCACGGCAAATTGCGAGACCTAACCCTGTTCCACCTTTCCCTTTTTGAACCTGATAAAACTTTTCCGTGACATGTCTGAGGTGATTTTTAGGAATACCGGGTCCTTCATCGCTGAAAGATAAAAAGAGGACACGTTCTGAGCGGACAAGGCGAATTGTGATTTCGCCGTCAATCGGCGAAAAGCGGATCGCGTTATCCAGTAAATTTAAAAAGACCTGTTTTAAACGGTTTTCATCGTAAAGACCAATCACCTGTGCCGGCAATTTGCGGACAATACGGATGTTTTTTTCTTCCAGTTTTTGACGCAATTGTGCCGTTACCGTTTCAATGATTTCAGTCAAATTTACTTCCTGCCGGTATAAGACGAGCCGGCTCGTCTCCAGTTTCGAAAAATCAAGCAACTGTTCCACTAACGAAATCAACCGTTCCGTCTCCGAATGGATGATTCCCATCCCGAGCGACGCTTCCTCCGGTAAACGTTCCGGTTCTGCCAGTAATGTTTCACTCCATCCTTTAATGGAAGTGAGCGGTGTTCGTAACTCGTGCGAAATCCCGGAGATGAACTCATCCTTCAATGTTTCCTGTTGCTTGATCTGTTGTCCCATATAGTTGATCGTTCGGGCAAGTTCCCCCAGTTCAAACGTATACTCCTCATTGACCTTGACGTCATAATGCTGTTTTGCGATTTGATCGGATGCACCGATAACTTCCTGAATCGGTCGAACGATCGACGAAACGAGACGGGAGGAATAAATGTAGGCCAGTCCCCAAATCACGACACCTAATAAGAAAATCGCCAAACAAATTTCAATGACCCGTTGATCAATCTTGGCAAGCGACGTCGTATAACGTAGCGCTCCTGTCGTCTGTCCGAAGGATACGATCGGTTCCGCCACCTCAAGCAGATGTTCATTCGTCGTCGGATCATCATAACGTTTTGTGATCGTTCCACCGCTCAACAGACGTGTCACTTCCTGTTTCGTCATATTCCGTTTCGAGACGAAACCTGTCGACGAATAGCGGGGAATTCCCTTCACATCCAATACTTCAATTTCCGCATCTGTGTAGGCATATGAATCAAGCACGTCATGAATCGTCGCTTCTGAGTCTTGAAAATCATAAGCCAGACCACTGTTTGCAAATAAGATGGCACTTGCATTGGCATGCCGTTTCAAGACATCTGTCGCCGTCACATAATAATAGTTATACGTCACGAAGGATAAAATTCCGATGACCAGCAAAACCGTTACCGTAATGATCGTCATGAACCGCATCAAAATCTGTCGTTTCATTTTTCGTTACGCCACTTGTAGCCGTGTCCCCATAACGTCTCGATGAACTCGGGTTCTGCTGGATTTTCTTCGATTTTCTGACGCAGGCGCCGAATGTTGACGTCGACCGTCTTACGGTCTCCAAAATAATTTTCGCCCCACACTGCATCGAGCAACTCATCCCGGGACATGACCTGATCTTCATTTTTAATGAAATGGCATAACAAATCGTATTCTGTCGGTGTGACTTCGACATCAACACCTGCTTTTTGGACCCGCTTTGCTCCGAGGTCAATTCGAAAAGGACCTGAGATCAGTTCACGGGGTTGTTTTCGGCGGCGAAGTGTCTCGACTCGGCGGAGTAAGGATTGAATACGCGCCAACAGTTCAGCCGGGCTGAACGGCTTCGCAATATAATCATCCGCACCGACACTGAGTCCCATGACTTTATCTTCTTCGCGCGTCCGTGCTGTCAGCATGATGATGCCGACGACTTCATCTTTCGAGCGGGCTTGTTCACAAACCGCGAATCCGTCGACTTCCGGCATCATGATGTCGAGCAGCAGGATGTCGAACGTTTGCTGCTCAAAGTAGTCCAATGCTTCCCGTCCGTTTTCTGCTTCAATCACTTCATATCCTGCACGTTTTAAATTAATGACGATGAAACTACGAATCGCATGTTCATCCTCGGCCACTAATATTTTAGTCATCTTATTTTCCTCCTGCTTTTACTTTATTCCACGAGCGCTACGTTGGCAGCGTACTCTTCATAGGATTGATTGGTAGAGATGACATACACGTAATCAATGCCTTCTTTAATTTTCTTCTTGCGATGGCTGGCGATATATTGAGTTTTTGGAATGATCTCCAGCTCAAAATCAATTGTTCCGGTCTCCCGGTTGATGAACCGGACCCGGTTGTCCTTTTTCTCAATAGTTTCACGCGTCGCCCAGTTTGCGGGAAAACGCATCACGAAATTGTATTCGAGATCAATGTATTGCTCTTCCCGAAGCTCAAATCCACTTTCGAGAAATGGCTGAACGTCGGATCCATTCCACGCATAATAAGCAGTGATTCTTGGTTTTTCTTCAGACACGCGTCCTATACTTCCTTCAGGCGTGTATTGATGTGCAAATTCGATGACACCGTCCTGGTCAACGTCTTTCGGGAACGTATACATCGGCTCGACAATTTCTGATGTCTCACCCCAGCGGACGGATGTCAGCCGGGCTTGTTCGAGCTGAAAGACGAGCAAATGCATTTTTGCCTCACGGGTAAAGGAGACGAATACACCTTTTTTCTTAGCCGGATTCACGGTATCAATTTCAAATAGATCATGATCCGCAAATAAATCGCCTTCTTTGACTGGCAATGTGACATCTTGTCGGTTGGTCGGCTTCAAGGCTTCCTCATAATACACAAGTTCTGTCGTCCGTCCTTTTTTGAGTAATACCATATCCTGACGTCGATCTTGATTCAAATCGGCAATCGTCAATCGATCATATGTATCGATTTTAGTAATGTTAATCGATGGCTTCATCAAATCTTTCAGGAGATAGACCGTATTCTCTTCAAGACTCGTCACACCAATCATCAGTTGATTCACTTTTTTGGATTCATCGAGGATGACGTGAAGTTGATCAATCGATCGGCCTGTCGCAATCGGCTGGCTCACACGTAAAACCCACTTGTTCTTCAGACGTTCGTGGACCAACACCTTGATTTGAAATGTCCCTCGCTGTTCAATCCGATAAAACGTAATGGCTTCATCACGTCCATCCCGGTTCAAATCAATCAATTCATACAGCCTTGAAATAGATTGATTCCGCGGTGCCACGATTTCCGCCTCTGTCGGAAGATCGGTATCGATTTTTGCTTTTAACGACTTTTCCCATTCCGGTAACGCCGGGTGTTCGAGTAATGAAGCAGGATGGGGCAACGTAAGACCGCATCCCGCCAAATATAGGGTCGATAAGAAAATTACAAAATATTTCATCAGACTTAAATCCTTTCCATACATGCTCTTCTCAAACTTTATCACACTCTTTCAAGCGAGAGTATATTGTGGAAGAAGAGTCAACTTGTTAAGATGTAACAGATATTCGAAAGGGGTTTATATTTATGGCTTACGAAATGATTGTACTTGATCTTGACGATACATTATTGACGAGCGACCATACGATTTCTCCAAAAACGAAAGAATCGTTACTCGATGCACAGCGTCGCGGAAAAAAAGTGGTGCTTGCGAGTGGTCGTCCGACTTACGCTATGATCGATTTGGCAAAAGAGTTGGAGCTTGCCCGATACGGCAGCTATATCCTAAGTTTCAACGGGGCTTCCATCATCGACTGTAAAACAAATGAGTCCCTCTTCTCCAGTACCCTTCTTCCGGAAACCGTCCATCGTCTCTACGATTTAAGTAAACGGGAAAACATCGACATCCACACGTATGTCGGACACGAAATTTTGACGGAGAGAGCGAACGCCTTTACGACAATTGAAGGGGAACTGACGGGAATGGATGTCATTACTGTGACGGATTTCAAAGCATCCATCACAGAGCCGGTCGTCAAATGTTTGATGCTTGCGGAAGAAAATCGTTTGGCCGAAGTCGAGCAAAAACTTCAAGTCGAGTTAGCCGGTGAGCTCGCTGTCGCCCGCTCGAAGCCATTTTTCCTTGAGTTTACGGAAGCTGGCGTGACGAAAGGAACGAGTCTTGCCCTACTCGCTGAACGTCTCGGAATCAAGCAGTCGGATGTCATTGCCTGCGGAGACGGCAACAATGATTTATCGATGATCGAATGGGCCGGGCTTGGTGTCGCGATGGCGAATGCCGCCGATACTGTCAAAGAAAAAGCACAGTACATGACAGCTTCTAATGATGAGGATGGCATTGCCCTCGTCATCGAAAAATTCATGATGGACTGAACAAAAAAACCAATTTACTCCACAAGGACGGAGTAAATTGGTTTTTCATGTGTTATGACATACACCAATCGATCGGTGTTCGATTTTGCTGCTGTAACCAGTCATTGGTTTGCGAATACGGTCGACTGCCAAAAAAACCGCGGCTCGCCGAAAGCGGGCTTGGATGAACGGATTCGAGAACGAGATGCCGGTTCGTATCAATCAAACTTTTTTTACTTTTTGCGTGATTTCCCCAGAGAATGAATACAATCGGTTGCTCCTGTTGTCCGAGCACTTCGATGACGCGGTCCGTAAAGGATTCCCAGCCTTTTTTCGCATGGGAACCCGCTTTTCCAGCTTCAACGGTCAGTGACGTATTCAACAGAAACACCCCCTGCTGCGACCAGGCTTCAAGATTGCCCGTCGTCGGCACAGGACATCCGATATCGGACACTAATTCCTTGTACATATTACGTAAAGACGGCGGAATCGCAATGCCGTCATTAACGGAAAAGCTTAATCCATTGGCCTGATTCGGTCCATGGTATGGATCCTGACCCAGGATGACGCAACGGACATCCTGCGGCGCCACCGCGTCAAACGCATGAAAAATCTGATCCTTCGGCGGATACACCGTCGTTTCCCGGTAAGCGGTCTTGATAAAATCCCATAATCGGATAAAGTAGTCTTTTTCTTTCTCTTCTTTTAAAATCTCCTGCCAGGCTGCATGCATCCCGATCGCTCCTTTTTTTCAGTCTCAAGCCCCTGTTCGTCCGGCCCGATTCTGCTATGATGAATAATGAGGTGGAATAAAGATGATTCAAACAACACAGTTATTTGGTTTGCCTTTTGTCGACGCAACACCGTCGAGTTGGTATACCCATATTAAAACGATTTTACACAATAACGAAAAAGCCTTTCTTGTTACAGCTAATCCCGAACTGGTCTTACGTTCTTTGCGCGAACCCGCTTATAAGCATATCTTACAACAAGCAACGTTCATCACACCTGACGGAATCGGTGTGACGGCAGCCAGCAAACGAATGGGACAACCGCTCACTGCGACGTTGCCCGGAATCGAGACGGCACGGGAGTTGCTTCGAACAGCCGATGCTTTGAAAAAACGGGTCTTCCTGCTTGGCGGACGCCCGGAAGTCATGAAGTCGCTGATCCAGCAATTGTCGATTCGTTTTCCTGATATCCAGTTCGTCGGAACCTTTCACGGATTCGGCAAAGAAGCAGAAGCCGCAAAAGCGATTCAATCGGTCGAAGCTGATTTGATTTTGGTGGCCCTCGGCGCGCCGAAACAGGAAGAATGGATCGCATCCGTTTACGACCAGGTGGATCACGGTCTTTTCATCGGTGTCGGAGGTGCATTTGATGTCTGGTCGGGTCACAGTAAACGTGCTCCGAAGCTGTTCCGGAAGCTGAAGCTCGAATGGCTGTACCGGATTTCCAGTCATCCGCGCGGATTGGAGAAATTAAAGGACTTGTTCCTTTTTGCGTCGCTCGTCTTACGGAAAAAAACTCATTTGTAAACGCAAAACACCCGCTGTCCGGTTGACCGGACAGCGGGTGTTTTCGTTTCTTATGCGTTGACTGTTGAGAATGAACGACCAAGTTCTTTTGCTTCTGCGATTGCTGCTTGTTTGATTTCTTCTGCTTTTTCTGGATTCATTGCCATACCTTCGATGAACAATGAGTTGTAGTCCGTTACGCCAGTGAAAGCGAGTGCTTGACGGAGGTAGTCATCTCCGAAGTTGAGGCCAGAACCAGTGTATACGCCGCCTGTTGCTTGAATGTGGAGCGCTTTTTTGCCTTCCATCAATCCTTTAGGACCTTCTGCCGTGTAAGCAAATGTTTTGCCTGCAAGAAGAACGCTGTCGATGTACATTTTAAGACGTGCTGGGAATGAGAAGTTCCACATTGGCGTCACGAATACATATTCGTCCGCTTCCATATACTGCTCCAGGTGTTTCGTCATTGTACCGACTTTAGCGATTTCAACTTCTGAAAGCTCTTCGCCTGTTGCGAATTTGCCCCATGCGCTGAGTACGTCTGTATCGATTTCTTGGACATCTTCTTTATATAGATCAAGGACTTGAACTTCAGCGTTCGGGTTAGCTGCTTTGTAGCTTTCGAGGAAAGCTTCACCAGCTTGAAGGCTGAATGAATGTTCTGTTGATTTCGGGTTTACAGTTACATAAAGTAATTTAGTCATTTTTATTTCTCCCTTTTATCTAAAGTAATTTCTGTAAGTAAATATACCAACACCATTTTCTTTTGTCAATTAGTTTGATTTCAAAGAAATCAACAAAAAAAGCTTAATCATGATGATTAGGCTTTTTCTGAGTGTTTATAATGGTCTGCGCGATGACCAATCCGTTTTAACTGGTCAATCAACTGTTCTTTTTCTGGAATCGAAAGATCACTGAACAAGTCCGTGAGGAACGCTTCGTGCTTTGGAAAAGTTTCTTCCATCAGTTCTCTTCCGGCCTCCGTCAGTGTTCCGAACGTCACGCGACGATCCGTCGGGCAAGATCGTCGGGCAAGAAGCCCCCGATTCTCTAATTTATCCACGACATATGTGACACTGCCACTTGTTAATAAGATTTTATCGCCGATTTGTTGGAGTGGCGTATCTCCTTTGTGGTACAACAATTCGAGAACACCAAATTCCGATAAGTTCAGCTGATGGGTCTTGATGTCTACCTTCACTTGTTCTGCTACTGCATGCATTGTACGAGATAGAACAACGAGCATTTTTAATGCCAGCTTCGAGTCTGTCGATTCCATTTTACGTTCGCCCCTCTTTATCTTGATTCGAAACAATCATAGTCCTCTTTTTTCCATAGGTCAATTCCAGCCCGGATTTCCAACTTTTTTGAAGGACATCCCGATTTTCTCTTGCCGTGAAACGCGTTCCATATATTATGGTCTTGATATACACTACAAGGGAGGTCTTCTTGTGTCTTTCCAAACAATCTTATCTCGTCTGATTCAAAAAAATGTCGCTTATGAGCTAGCGATTGAACAGCTTTATACACCGACCGGGTACTATTTGTGTAAACATACGTTAGTCGACCAGTATCCGGACTTACCGCCGGCGCATCAAGTCGAGCTGTTACAAAAAATTTCAGAACAACTCGAGCGTTCGCCTTGGCTTGAAGGTCCGATTACGAAGCACGACTGGATTCAGATTCATCAACAATTATCCAACAGCTAGGAGGAACTTTTGATGACCAACATTCGTGACTTAGCACGTGAAGCAGATGTTTCAGTGACGACAGTCTCGCGTGTCCTCAATGATCATCCTTACGTCGCGGAAGATAAACGCCAGGCCGTACGGGATGCCATCACAAAACTCGGCTACATCCGCAATCAAACTGCCGTCCATTTATCGACCGGTCAAACGAAAACCATCGGCGTCATGTTGCCTTATGTCGATCATCCTTATCACGCTGCCATCTTACACGGCATTGCCCAGTCTGCTTTTGAAGAGGAGTACCGTTTTTTAACTTGGCAGACGAACTACATCGCATCACATGAACAAACGGTTCTTCAAGCCCTTGCACAACGTGAAGTCGATGGACTGATTGTCGTGTCACACAGTCTGCCGGTCGAAGACATTTTACAATACGAACAATATGGTCCGATTGTGTTTTGTGAACATCATGAAGATGTCTCTTCGGTCTACATTAATCATTATACCGCGTTTCAGAGCGGGTTAAAGGCACTTCAGACTTTCGGTCATATCCAGATCGGGATTTGTCTCGGTCGTCCCGACAGCACGAACAGTCGCGCCCGAAAACGTGCTTATCAGGATACCGTATCGCTGGCCGACGCTGACTGGGTCTATCAGCAGGCATTGACGATTGAAGATGGGGCCCGGATTGCACGGCAGTGGGCCAAGCAAACCTATCGTCCGACCGCTTTATTGACTGCAAGTGATCATGTGGCAGCGGGCATCATCCTGGAGCTTCGCAAACAAGGGTATCAGATTCCGGAAGATTTAGCGGTCATCGGGTTTGACGGAAGTGAGTTAGCGGTCGTCCTCAACATGACGACCGTTGCCGTCCCTTATGAGACAATCGGCCGCCAAGCCTTCTCCATCGCAACCAGTGACGACTGGCGGAATCATCCCCAGGTGGAAATCCCGACCACTCTTCTGAGTGGATTAACCGCACTTGAATCCCATGAATAGATGAAAAACCCGCTCTTGTCTCGCAAATGCGTCAAGAGCGGGTTTTTGGTTGGTTTTCTTTTTTATAAAGATCCGGCCGCAACGTAACGCGATCCCCAGTAGCCGCTCCGGAATGATTCTTTGACGACTTGTCCGTAATACGAATTGGCATTGATCATCGTCGATCCATCCACCGCAATCCCAACGTGCTGAATTCCGCTTCCGTGCGTGAAGAAGACGAGATCACCGGCAACTGGAGCCGTTCGTTTCGTCGCGCCATATTGGGCAGCCGCTGTTCGTGGTAATGACTTACCCAACGCATTGTAGACATAACGCGTAAAGCCGGAACAGTCGAAGCTGACAGGCCCCGTCGCGCCAAATACGTAAGGACGTCCTTTTAATCCTTCCGCCACGGATACGACGGCTGCTCCATTTTTAGTTAATCCTGTCGTCGCTTTTGCATTAAAAGCTTTTGTGTATGTAGCCGCTATGTAAGCAGTTTTTCCTGCATACCGGAGTTGATACCAGTTGTTTGCCGTTTTTCCAAGGACTGTTACCGTTTGTCCTAATTTCAGTTGACCGAGCTTTTGACCCGTCGTCGTTGCTTGTGAACGGACATTCAACACGTCGACTGCCACGACAACTTTTTTGGATGCACTGGCTTTCGTTTGTTGGGGAACAGCGGCAAAACTACTGATGAGCAACGTTGCAAATACGATGACACGAACTAAAAATGAACTTTTCATCCGTCTATCTCCCTTGTAAGTAAGTCTATGTGAAAAACTAAATTATCAGATAATTACTGTTTTTATCCTATCATGCTGTTTTCTATCGTCGTGTTACAGTTTATTAACAGGGATAGTTTTTCGTAACAATTTTGCAACAAATAAAAAAACAGGTCATGAAATGGCAGTCTGGAGCCGTTTCATGATACCTGCTTAAATGATGAAAGACTAAGTCCGCTTAATCCATTGACTTCTTTTTCCGAAACCGTGCAAAGAATTCGTAGACGATCGGGACAATCAACAAGGTTAATAACGTTGAACTTGTTAATCCGCCAATGACCGTCACCCCGAGCCCTTTCGAAATCAAAGCACCGCCTTCAAGACCTAGTGCCAATGGTGATAGGGCGCCAATTGTCGCGAGCGCTGTCATCAAGATCGGACGAAGTCGTGTTCCTGATGCATCCAACAAGGCTTCACGTGTATCAAGTCCTTCTTTTTCCTTGTGAATGACGCGATCAATCAGAACGATGGCGTTCGTCACGACGATTCCGATCAACATCAATGCACCGATTAATGAAGATACTGAAATCGTTTCGCCTGTAATCAACAGCGCGAGTAATCCGCCGATGATGGCAAACGGAAGCGAGAACAAGATGACAAGTGGTGTCAATGCGCCTCCAAAGGTGACGACGAGAACAAGGTAGACGATGGCGACTGCTGCTGCCATCGCAAGTCCGAGTTGCGTGAACGACTCTTGAATTTGCTCCGTCACACCACCTGCTTTATACGAAACACCTGTCGGAAGATCAATTTTTCTGACTGTTTTATCGATGGCTTGTGAAGCTTCTGTTGCTTTGTCTGTTTTTAATTCTGCAGTGACCGTCGCGACCAATTTGCCGTCCCGTTCACTGAGTGAATCCGGTGTCGTCCCTTTTTTAACGGAGACGAAATCCGACAGTTTCCGGACACCAAGCGGCGTCGTGACATCTGTTTTTTGTAAATCATTGATGGAACCATATGTCGTCTGTTCGTTCGGAACGATGACATCAAGTTCCTTGCCGTCTACTTTTATAGTAGAAAGTGGTTTTTCTTCACCCTGCACATTGGCAATCCCTTGTGCCAATTGCGCTGTCGAGATACCGAATTCAGCGGCTTTTTGTTGATCGACTTCGAACGTGTACTGCGTATACGACTCTTTTAAGTCGGTTGTTACTTTACGCACGTATTTCGATTCACCTTCAATCGCTTTCACGAATTTAGGTGTCATCGTTTGTAAATCGTCGATGGAATTCGCATAAACGGAGTATGAGACACCAGAAGAAGCTGCTCCTCCACTAAAGTCCTGTTCTTTCCATTCTCCTGTCGGAATCTCTTTATTCAATTGTTTGATTGCCTGTTGCTTCACATCTGCAAAATCGGCTGTATCCGGATCATACTGGGCAATGAAGACAGCCTGTTTTGTATTTCCAGGATTTAATGGATTTTCTCCACCGACTGTAAATTGAAGATTATCTATATCACTTTGCTTGTCAAAATAAGCTTCTGCCTGGTCTGCTGCCTTTAAAGAATCATCAAGTGTTTGACCCGGTTTTGGATTATAGGTCACATAAAATGTTTTTTCACTTTCTTGATTCAAGAAGTTGACGCCGATTGTTGGAACAAGCGCGAAACTGCCGATCAACAGCAGGACGGCGAGACCAAACACGACGAGTTTATGATTCAATGACCAATTTAGTACACCCCGGTACCAATTGGCGAGTTTTCCGCCATCTTCTTTTTCAGGTTTTGGTGCCTTTCCGCGTTTAAAGAGTGAGTCAGCAAACATCGGAACAACCGTTACCGCCACGATCAACGAGGCAAAGAGCGCAAAGACGACTGTCAAGGCGAATGGAAGGAACAGTTCTCCGACGAATCCTGTGACAAATCCAAGCGGCAGGAAGACGGCAATCGTGACGATTGTAGATGAAGCGACCGGAATGAAGACTTCACGTGTCGCATCGATGATGAGCGCTTTCCCTTTTAACGGTTCAGTTGGATCCGTCAATCGACGGTAAATGTTCTCAATGACGACAATCGAATCATCCACGACACGACCAATCGCAACCGTCATCGCACCCAGTGTCATGATGTTGAGAGAGATATCCAATTGTTTCAAGACTAAAATCGCCATCAGCAGAGATAATGGAATCGAGATAACGGCAATGATCGTTGATTTGATGTTACGCAGGAACAAGAGAATGATGACGACGGCAAACAAGGCACCAATCAATGCTTTGCTGATCATCGTTGAGACCGATTCTTCAATCGGCTTCCCTTGGTCGAGTGTGATCGATGCTTTTACGCTAGCGTTGTCTTTCTCAAAGTCTTTAATCGTCTCTTTGACCGCATTGACGACTTCGACCGTATTCGCGTCTTGTGATTTCGTCACCTGGACGCCGATCGAACGTTCCCCGTTTGACCGGGAAATTGATTCTTCGATCCCTTTGTCTTCAATCGTCGCCAGTTGCGATAATTTAACGGTCGGGACTTGCGTCGGTGCAACTGCTGCCGGACTCGAGGCTTGTGCCGAAGCCGCATCTGTCGGCGCCGATTGCGCAGGTGCTTGCGTCTGTCCTTGTCCCGCGCCTGCTTCAGGTGCTTGTCCTGTTGCTGTTTGTGGTGTGTAAGGCAGACGGAGATTTTTCAGTTCAGTGACTGTCGTTGCCTTTCCATCGAGGACAACAGCCTGTTCTTTATCACCTAATTCATATAATCCAAGTGCCAAGCGGGAATCATTCGCTTGAATCAGTTGTTTGACGTTTTCTTCCGTCAATCCATACTGTTGCAGTTTCTTTTCGTCAAATCGGATCTCAATTCGGCGGATTTCTTGACCGGCAATTTGAACCGTTTGTGCGCCTTCGATTCCTTCGAGTTTTGGTTGAAGTTCGTTTTCGACCAGTTTGGTCAAGTCGGACAAGGAACGTTTTTCGTCCGATACAGCAAATCCGATGACCGGGAAGGCATCAAAGGAAATTCGGGAAACTTGAGGTTCCTGGGCGCCTTCCGGTAACTCCACGTTCGCCAATGCTTCTTTGACTTTTTGTTCCGCTTCGTCCATGTCTGTACTGAAGCTGTAGTCGATTTGTAGATTTGAGGCATTCTGGAAAGAGGACGAGCGGACGGTTTCGACTCCGCCGAGATTCTCGACCTTACTTTCAAGTTCACGGCTGACTTCATCGAGTACTTGTTCCGGTGTTGCTCCCGGATAAATCGTCGTCACGGACACGGTTGGTGTCGTGATATCCGGCAATGTCTCGAGTTTCATCGTCGTTCCGGCATAAATTCCGGCGACTGTGATGATAATCGTCAGCAACCAAAGGGCAAACTTATTATTGACTGAAAATTGAATGATACGCTTCATGGTAAAAATCCGCCTTCTCTCTCTTCTTTTTCAATTCCACCTTATTATTTTGATGCTTGATCAATCTTGCGTGCTTGTTTCAATAACCGTTCAATCAAGGCCTGTCGTACGTCAGGTGCAGGTTGACCGAACTGAAAATGTTCCGACATCTTTAGCCCGTCCAACGTAAACCGAATCATCATCGCGTCTACAGGATCCGCTTGTTCCATCAACTGATCAAAAAACTGATGGACCTGCTTTTTTCGTTCTTCCACAAAAGCGGCATTTTCCTTTAACAGGGACAACAAAAACAATACCGTATCGATGTCGAGGCAAAATTCTTCGTCCCACCGTGCTTGCAACAGGACGAATGCTTCCATTGGACCGAATCCCTCTTCCCGGTACGTCTGATATTGCTGAAACTGACGCCGTTCCTGTTCTTCAATCACACCCATCAATAATTCTTCTTTGGAAGAAAAATGATACAACAATCCGCCTTTGGAGACATTCGCCTGTTTCGCCACTTCTTCAAGTGTCAGTTGTGGAAACCCTTGAGTCAGCATGACTTGAACAGTCGCATCCGTGATTCGCCGTCGTGTTTCTAACGCTTTTGTACTGACCATCATTTTTCTCCTTTCTATTTTACTGTACCGTCTGGACGGTTTCTTTTTTTAATATACGGTGTTCTGCCCTACTTTGCAAGATTAAATCAATGTTTCACGTGAAACGCTTCGTATTATATGAGTCGAATCTGATCAAAAAACGCCTACCTGCGTTCTTCGAATCGAGAACCGGTAGACGTTTCAGATGATATTCAGTTATCTTCCCGCGCACTTTCCATCAAAGCAGCATGCATCGCTTGTGCCAAGTGATGCTCGCGCAGAACGCGGACTCCACGATCCGTCGGACCACCCGGAGCCGCTACATCGTCAATCAATTCCGCTGTCGGACGTTCTTCATGCAATAATAGTTCCGCCGATCCTTTCATCGCCTGTGCAATGATTTTCCGGGCAGAAGAAGAATCAAAACCTGCTTTCGTTAATACAGGTGTCATCGCGCCGGCGATTTCATAGAAGAAAGCAGGACTGCATCCCGCTGCTGCCATCAAATAAGGCATCGTTGTCGCATTCGTTTCAACCGTCTGACCCACTCGTTCAAACAATGCCGTCGCTTGTTGTCTTTTCTTATCGGATACGAGGTCACCAAACCATAGGCCCGTCATTCCTGTCTGAAAGGCGACGGGTGTATTCGGCATCGCACAGACAGCACCACACGAAACGTATGCTTCGATGTCTGACGGTGTGATGTGCGCGGCGACGGACACCACCAGCTGATCCGTCCAAGTCTGTTGTTTGATGTAGTCGAGAACTCCGTCCGGCTGCATGGCTAAAACAACGACATCAAATTGTTCGACCTGTTCCTCGGCCGTCGTCCGAACACCGTACTGCTCCGCCAGAGCGAACAGACGTGTCCGGTCGGTTCGATTGGTCATCGTGATCGTTTGAGGGGATATACCCGAATCAAGCCATCCTTTGACTAAGGATTCGCTCATCGAACCTGCCCCTACCATTAAAATTTTCATTTTTATTCCTCCCAACAAAAAAAGGACCACTTGCTGGTCCCTTCAGATTTCCTAGTCATTATACACGAACTGCCAAGTCTTCCACAGCAACGACACGGAGTCCTTTTTCATTTAATTTCTTGACGATTTTCTTTTTCGTTTTCTCATCACAGTCCGTCGGTAATGTGATCAAGACCCGGCGCATGACACTGCTTTTCGCATCAAGTGTCATCAAACTCGCCACGGTTGAGTACTTATTGACGATTTTAGCGATCTTTTCAAGGGCACCTTTTTGTTCACTGAGTGCAACCGTTAAGATATAGCTGCCTGAATCACGATTCCATGCTTCTTCGAGCATACCAAGCATCTTTCCGTGTGGTAAGATGCCGAAGAACTGTCCATCATCATTCAAGACTGCGATGTAAGGCAATTCTTTGATTGAGAAAAAGACTTCAAAGAAGTTACTGCCTGTGTAGATGAACTTCGTGGTGTTTTTGATCAACGTCATGACGTTATCGTCTAAGCTACCACCGTTCATTCCGTGGCGGTAAATATGCATCTTGTAAATGTTCCCCTTGAACAATTGACCGGTCTGATCAAGAACCGGGACACAACGATATCCTGTTTCTTCTAGCGTCTGTAATGCTTCTCGAATCGTAGCGGTTTCTAAAATCTTGACACACTGGTGTTTCGGAATACACAAACTTTGAACGAGCATACAAAACGTCCTCCTCTTTCCTTTAACATCATTATACCTGATTTACATGGCGCTCTAACTTAATTTCTTATTCGCTTCCGCTCTTCCTTCTCCTGCTTTTCTTCTATTCCCTCACAAGCGCCAAGAGAAAACACAATTTTCCTCAAGATTAATAAGCGAATCCATCTTATTTCCGCAATTTTTAATTCTTTATTAATTCAACAATCCCCTTAGTATTAAGATTTATTAAGATTTCGTAAAGACGGGACATAGTTGTATTCTTTTACAATAGCGTCTGATACAATCGAACTCGTGAAGTCACTTCACTATTCTATTCTTGTTCTTAATATGGAGGCAGAAGAAATGTTCAGTAAAAAACAAGATCCATTCGCGGTTAAATTATCTGAGATTGCAGGACACCTGCAACGAACGTCACAATTTTTCGTCGACTTTAAAATCAATGGTATTGCCGATGTCAAAGAATTCGCCCATAAAGTAAAAGATTTTGAAACAGCTGGTGACGATCTGATGCATCAACTGATCATCGATTTGAACAACGCGTTCATTACACCAATCGACCGGGAAGATTTATTAGCGCTTGCTAACTCACTTGACGATGTCCTCGATGGTTTTGAAGAATGTTCAGCTATTTTCGAAATTTACAATATCGTAAAAGCAGACGAGCATATGATCCGTTTTGTGGATGAGATCCACATTGCCGTTAATGAGCTCGCTTTATCTATGGATTTGTTAGTCGCACGTAAACTCCAACCGATGCGTGAACACGTTATCAAAGTAAAAGAACAGGAAACGATCTGCGATAACTTGCGTCGTAAATCAATCAAAGCATTGTTCGCAACAGAAACAGATCCAATCAAAATCATTCAATACAAAGAAATTTATGAGTCGCTCGAGTCAATCGCCGATTACTGCCAGGATGCAGCAAACGTCATTGAAACGATCATCATGAAAAACGCATAAGTGAGGAGCTAACGAGATGGATAGTCTTTTTATCATCACCGCCATAATCGTCATTCTCGCACTTAGCTTCGACTTCATTAATGGTTTCCACGATACAGCGAACTCGATTGCGACTTCGGTGTCGACTCGTGCTTTGAAACCACGTCACGCTATCATTCTTGCCGCGACGATGAATTTTTTAGGTGCAATCACGTTTACTGGCGTCGCTAAAACAATTTCCAGTGATATCGTCGATCCTTCGACGCTTGAGCACGGAAGTTATGTCGTCATTGCTGCTTTACTTTCTGCTATCGCCTGGAACCTCTTGACGTGGTATTTCGGTATTCCGTCTAGTTCTTCGCACACATTGATCGGTTCAATCGCCGGTGCGGCTATCGCATCTGTCGGCTTTGGCGGAATCGAAGCAAAAGGAATTTTAAAAATCGTTCAGGCACTGATCATTTCACCGATTCTTGCCTTCACTCTTGGATTTATCGTTTACGGCATCTTTAAAGTAGTTTTCAAAAAAGGAAACTTGGCGAAGACGAATCGTCGTTTCCGTCATATGCAAATCGCAACAGCAGCTCTTCAATCGTACACACACGGAACGAATGATGCACAAAAAGCGATGGGTATCATCACGCTCGCCCTTATTTCATCCGGTTTCCAAACCGATCACGAAGTCGCACTTTGGGTTAAACTATCGTGTGCGGTCGCAATGGGTCTCGGAACATCCGTCGGTGGATGGCGGATCATCAAGACGGTTGGTGGACAGATTATGAAAATCCGTCCGGTCAACGGGGTTGCGGCTGACTTGACGTCTGCTGCCATCATCTTTGGTGCGACAGCGATTCACTTACCGGTTTCAACGACACACGTTATTTCTTCTGCCATTCTCGGTGTAGGTACATCACACCGAAAAAAAGGTGTTAAATGGGGAACAGCACAACGGATGTTGATTACATGGGTCATCACATTGCCGATTTCAATGGCAGTGGCGGCGCTCATCTACTACATTTTAGATTTCCTTTTCATTAAATGATTTCATTCCCCATCTAGTCGGCTAGGTGGGGTTTTTCTCTCTCAATTAAGCCCCTGCAGTTGTCGCTTGGACTAGAATTCGCTATGATTGATGGCAAGAAGATATGCTTATTTTATTTAGGAGGAATTCCACATGACAAAACGTAAAGCTTTAACGATTGCCGGTTCTGACACGAGTGGCGGCGCTGGTATTCAAGCTGATTTAAAAACGTTCCAGGAACTTGAAGTCTATGGAATGAACGCATTGACGGTCATCGTCGCTCAAGATCCCGATCATTCTTGGCACCATGCGGTTTACCCGATCGATGCCGAACTCGTCCGGACACAAATCCATACGGTCCTTGGAGGAATTGGTGTAGATGCGATGAAGACGGGTATGCTCCCGACTGTCGAAATCATTGAAGTCGTTGCTGAAAAAATCAAGTCATCTGGCGTCAAAAATGTCGTCATCGATCCCGTCATGGTTTGTAAAGGTGAAGATGAAGTTCTGAATCCCGATACAGCGAACGCTTTACGCGATGTCCTGACACCGCTCGCAACGGTCGTGACCCCTAATGTCTTTGAAGCAGGTCAATTGTCCGGTCTTGGAAAAACACCTTCGACAATCGATGAAATGAAGCTGGCAGCTGCACGGATTCATGAAAAAGGTGCTCAATACGTTCTTGTTAAAGGTGGCAGCAAGATTGACCACCCACGAGCAGTTGACGTGCTTTATGACGGAAAAGAGTTTATCCTAATTGAGGACGAGCGTATTGAGACACCGTATACGCACGGAGCAGGATGCACCTACTCTGCTGCAATCACGGCTGAACTCGCAAAAGGAGCTTCCGTGGAGCAAGCGGTCCGTACAGCGAAATCGTTTATCACTTCGGCGATTCGTCATTCATTCCGCTTGAATGAATATGTCGGTCCGACTGACCACGCTGCTCACCGAACAGTAACGTCTTAATCGCTCAAGAAGTCCGCGCACTGACCGCGGACTTCTTTCTGTATAGGAAAGGGGATTCATCATGCAAGCACTTGATTTAACAGCTGTACAAAACTATATCGACAAGTATGCCAATACACCACTTTACGTACACGTCGAAACGACGAACGGTGCGTACGCGACACACCAGGATCCGACGTTCCACAGTGCCGGCATGTTTTTCCGCAATGCCGAGATTACGTACGAACGTGGTCTGATTACTGGAAACGGTCCGTACCGGATCGGACTGAAACTCGCCCACGGTTGGTTGTACGGTGAAGGTTTAACCGATTATGAATTTGCAGGCGATCAACTGTTGATTGCCGGACACGACATTGAAGGACGTCTTGCGATTGCCTTCGAGCTCAGTCCGACTCCATTCGCGCAAGGCGCAGAGGAGGTAGAATGATGGCTTACAACGAACAAGATCATCTACTCGTCATCTTCCCTCACCCGGATGATGAAGCGTTCAGCTCGGCTGGAACGATTATCGAACATGCAGAAAACCGCGGACCTGTCACGTATGCCTGCCTGACACTCGGTGAAATGGGACGCAACATGGGTCGTCCTGTCTTTACGAACCGCGAGGAGCTCGCAACAATCCGCAAACGTGAACTGATTGCCGCATCTGAAAAAATGAAGATTTCCGATTTACAAATGTGGGGACTTCGCGACAAAACAGTCGAATTCGAAGATGAAGCGATGCTTGCTGAACGGATTGGACAATTGATTACGAAAACGCAACCGACACGGGTGATTTCATTTTATCCGGGATATGCCGTCCATCCGGATCACGAAGCAACAGCACGTGCCGTCGTCCGGGCGCTTCGTGCGATCGACGAAAGTCAGCGTCCTGAATTTTTAGCGGTTGCCTTCGCTAACAATACACGTGACGAACTCGGTGAAGGAACGTTCATCCATGATGTCAGTGCGTATACCGATCAAAAAATTGCAGCCCTTCAAGCACATGCCTCGCAAACAGGCGGTTTGATGAAAGTCATCTCAGAAGACTCGAACATCCGTGATTTGCTCGTCAAAGAACGCTATTATCATTACCCATTATGATTTTTTCACCCTTGGACGTTCTTTCGTTCAAGGGTGCTTTTTTGTCTTGCGAAATCCTCGATTGTCAGTCGACTTTTGTGTCGCCTTCTGCTAGTGTGAATAGTTGAGACTGTGTCTCCGGAGTTCGTAACCTCCTCCGTCACAAAAACTAGGAATGGAAGTGTACACTATGAAAAATGAACGTGCTCTTGTCGTCTTCAGTGGCGGTCAAGATTCGACGACCTGCCTGTTTCAGGCACTCGCCGATTATTCAGAAGTTGAAGTCGTTACCTTCAACTATGGGCAACGTCATGCCGCAGAACTCGATGTCGCTCGCGAAATCGCATCCGAACTCGGTGTGAAACATCACGAGCTCGATCTCTCACTCCTCAGTCAATTGACGAGCAATTCCTTGACTGACCACTCACAATCAATCACGACGAATGAAGATGGGCTTCCCTCTACCTTTGTAGATGGTCGAAACCACCTGTTCCTGTCTTTCGCAGCCGTACTCGCTAAAGGACGTGGCATCCGCCATATCATTACCGGTGTATGCGAAACAGACTTTTCCGGTTATCCCGACTGTCGTGATTCCTTCATCAAGTCACTGAACGTGACGCTTAACCTCGCGATGGACTATCCATTCGTGATTCATACTCCGCTCATGTGGCTCGACAAAAAAGAGACATGGGCATTAGCTGATTCACTCGGCGCGTTTGAGTTTGTCCGCGAACGGACATTGACGTGTTACAACGGAATCATCGGAGACGGCTGCGGCGATTGCCCGGCTTGCGAATTACGGAAAAAAGGCTTAGATGCCTACATCGAGGAGGTCCAACACACATGAAATTCAACTATGAAGCACCCGAAACCGTCGAGCGCCCGACCGGCGACTCGCTTATTTATACAAAATCACGTGTCATGATTGTTAAAAAACTGACATTTGATGCAGCCCATCACCTGTATGACTATGACGGCAAGTGTCGCGCCCTCCACGGTCATACGTATCACGTCGATCTCGGCATCAGCGGATTCCTTGACCACCGCGGGATGACACTCGACTTTGGTGATTTGAAGAAAATTTTCAAAGAGCACCTCGAACCATTGCTCGATCACCGTTACTTGAATGAGTCTCTTCCTTACATGAATACGACCGCTGAAAACATGTCAGCGTGGATTTTTGAAACACTCGGTAAACACCTGCCCGATGAACGCGGTCTCCGTGTAGAGTTCGTCAAACTGTACGAAACTCCGACTGCTTTTGCAGAAGTCCGCCGGGAATGGATGCTTGAATCATGAGTCAATTGAAGAAAACACCGAAGATTCCTGTTCTTGAAATCTTTGGTCCGACCTTCCAAGGTGAAGGACGTTCGATCGGTCAAAAAACGATGTTCGTCCGGACTGGTGGCTGTGACTATTCCTGTGCCTGGTGTGACTCGGCCTTTACTTGGGACGGATCGGAAAAACCGGATTTACTGACAGCAGAAGAAATCCTGACGCAACTTGATGCCCTCGGTTCATATGGTCATGTCACGATTTCCGGCGGTAACCCGTTGTTACATGCGTCGATTGGAACGCTCGTCGACGCCTTGAAGAGCCGTGGCATCACGATGTCGGTCGAAACACAAGGTTCTTACTGGCAAAACTGGGTGCTCGATATCGAAGACGTCACGATCAGTCCGAAACCACCGTCGAGTGGGATGACGGTTGATTATGACCGGCTTGATGTCTTTTTCAAACGGTTGCCTGAACAGCAACGGGCCGTTAAAATCGTCATTTTTGACGAGGCAGATCTTGACTTTGCTGCTGCCATTTCAGAACGTTACGCCTTAAAAACCTTATATCTATCACTCGGTAATCCTGATCCTGCGGAAGAAGGTACGATTGCACCGCGGATGTTATCCGACTTAAAAACTTTATGGGAACGCGTTGCAACTGACGAACGATTTAATCATGCACGGGTTCTTCCACAACTACATGCCCTCGTTTTCGCAAACGACCGCGGCGTTTAAGGAGATTAATTATGCGTCCAGAAGATTTAAACGATTTGTCCTTACTTGGTCAAAAGTCTGTCCCTTATATTTTTGAATATCAACCGGAAGTGCTTGAAGCCTTCCCGAACCGTCACCCAGAAAACGACTACTTCGTAAAGTTTAATGCACCTGAATTTACGAGCCTCTGCCCGATTACGAATCAACCGGATTTTGCGACCATTTATATTTCTTACATTCCGGATGAGAAGCTGGTCGAATCAAAATCACTAAAACTTTATCTGTTCAGCTTCCGTAATCACGGAGATTTCCATGAAAACTGCATCAATGTCATCGGAAAGGATCTCGTCAAACTGATGGAACCCCGTTACCTCGAAGTTTGGGGGAAATTCACGCCACGCGGTGGAATTTCGATTGATCCTTACTACAACTACGGTAAACCGGATACGAAATATGAACAGATGGCCGAACACCGTCTCTTTAATCATGATTTATATCCTGAAACGATCGACAATCGCTAAGACTCGAAAAATCCTCCATTGCCTTAGGCAGTGGAGGATTTTTAACGCGATCAACTCGACGGTAAATCAATGATTTTTGCCCCTTCTTCGTGAAGCCGGATGATTTGAGCAGGCCAAATATGCCGCACTAAATGTTCATATGGGACGTTAAGTGCTTTTGCCAAACGTTCAATCATCGAAAATGAAGGGTGTGCGATACTCTGCTCAATCCGTTCCATCATTTCGGGTGTCGTCTCTGTCAGTTCAGCCAATTGCTCCTGATTGATTTCTTGCCGTTCACGTAATGTACGAATCCGCTCTCCATAATTTTCGAGAGGACTTATCGTTTCACTCATGATGTAATCTCCTTTTCTAAGCACATGACTTTCTACCTTTAATCCTGTTAATTTATTCCCGAATTTCACTTTTCAACACTTCTTCTCTTCATACTATTTACTAACTAAAATATAATTTCAAAAAAATCATAAAAAAGAACTAGCTTTTTAAAAAGTTATCGCTTACAATTTTAAGTGCAAGCGGTTGCATTAATCGCTTACATTTTTTGCACTAATTACACAGATAACAGATACATAGAGGAGTGAGACCACATGAAAAACAAAATTTCATTTGATTTCTGGCAAAAGCTAGGAAAAGCGTTAATGGTAGTCATCGCAGTCATGCCAGCTGCCGGAATCATGATCTCGATCGGGAAGTTGATCGGAATGTACGGCGGCGACATCGTGTTTATGCAAACGGTTGCAAGAATCGTTGAAGATTTAGGTTGGGCCATTATTACTAACCTCCATGTCTTGTTCGCTGTTGCGATCGGTGGATCGTGGGCAAAAGAACGGGCCGGCGGAGCATTTGCAGCCTTACTTGCATTTATTTTAGTCAACCGTGTTACCGGTGCCATCTTTGGTGTCAATTCGACGATGCTTGCTGATCCAAAAGCAACCGTCACATCTTTACTTGGTTCTGATTTAATCGTGAAAGATTATTTCACTTCTGTCCTTGGTGCTCCGGCGCTCAACATGGGCGTATTCGTCGGAATCATTTCCGGTTTCCTTGGAGCCGTACTCTTCAACAAATTTTATAACTTCAGCAAGTTGCCTGATGCACTTGCGTTCTTTAACGGTAAACGGTTTGTACCATTCGTCGTCATCGGTGGATCCGTTGTTGCCGCGTTCGTTTTATCACTCGTTTGGCCGTTCGTTCAAGGATTGCTGAATGACTTCGGACGCTGGATCGCGACGTCACGCGATACGGCACCAATCCTTGCTCCATTTGTTTACGGAACACTGGAACGTCTGCTCTTACCGTTTGGTCTTCACCACATGTTGACTGTTCCGATGAACTATACGGAACTCGGTGGAACGTATAAAATCTTAACGGGTGCGGCGCAAGGTTCAACTGTCGCAGGTCAAGATCCATTATGGCTCGCTTGGATTACCGATCTCGTCAACTTAAAACAAGCAGGTAACACACAAGGGTACAACGATTTAATCAACAGCGTCGTCCCGGCACGTTTCAAAGAAGGACAAGTCGTCACTTCCCTGGCTTCTTTAATCGGTGTCGCTGTTGCCATGTACATGTCGGTTGATGAAGACAAAAAGAAAGCGTATAAACCGGTCTTCTTATCTGCTGGTCTCGCTGTTTTCTTAACGGGTGTTACAGAGCCGATCGAATTCATGTTCATGTTCATCGCGCCTGTCCTTTACGTCGTCTACGCTGTCTTAACAGGTGTTGCCTTTGCGCTAGCTGACATCATGCATCTCCGGATCCATGCGTTCGGAGCCATTGAATTGCTGACACGGATTCCGCTGATTGCAAAAGCGGGACTGATCGGTGACTTAATCCGCTTCATCGGTGTATGTGTCTTCTTCTTCTTCTTGAACTTCTTTACATTCCGTTTTGTTATTAAAAAGTTCAATTATGCCACACCGGGCCGTAACGGAAACTACTTGGATGATGTCGTCGTTTCAGACAATGCTCAAGCTACGAACGAAGCGGCTGCAACAACCGATCAATCACAAGCATCAAAAATCATCGGGTTACTTGGTGGTCAAGCGAACATCGAAGAAGTCGATGCCTGCATGACGCGTTTACGCGTCACGGTTAAAGATCCAAGTCTTGTCGCACCGGAATCTGATTGGAAATCCAATGGTGCACTTGGATTAATCCTAAAAAATAATGGCGTGCAAGCCATTTACGGTCCTAAAGCGGATGTTCTGAAATCGGATATCCAGGATCGAATCGGCGCATAAACCAAGTGGATTAGGGTAAATAAGAAAAGGTGAAGCTCATCATGAGTTTCACCTTTCTTTATTGAAAATCAGGAGGAACAGCAGATGCGACTACTTACGTTAAATTGCCACTCATGGCAGGAAGAACAACAACTTGATAAATTAAATCAAATCGTCACGCACATCATCCAGCAGGATTATGATGTGATCGCTTTACAGGAAGTGAGTCAGCTGATGGATACACCAATCCTCTATGACAATATCCGTGAAGATAATTTTGTCTACTTGATTCAACAAGCATTGCGTAAACAAGGTCTCGACTATTCGTTCGTCTGGGATTTTTCGCATATCGGGTATGATGCCTACGAAGAAGGTCTTGCTCTCTTGACCAAACATCCGATCATCAAATCTGATTCCTATTACATCAGCCGGAGTCAGGATACGATGGACTGGAAATCCCGGAAAATCGTCCGGGCGACGATTGATGTCAATGGAACACACATCACGTTCAACTCCTGTCATCTCGGATGGTGGGAAGATGCGGAGGAACCGTTCAGTGAACAATTTAATCACTTGATTGCACGGATGGATCCACTCGAATGGACACTGTTCCTCGGCGACTTCAACAATGATGCTTTAGAACGCGGAACGGGTTATGACTACATGGTGCAACGCGGACTTCACGACGTCTTTTTGTTGGCACAGGAAACCGTCGGTGTCGAGACGGTCGAAGGAAAAATTGATGGTTGGGAAGAAAATCAACACGGCTTGCGTCTCGACCTTGTCTTATCGAACCGAAAAATTGATGTCGATCGTGTTGGTGTCGTGTTTGACGGTGTCTTGGCACCGGTCGTCTCCGATCACTTTGGCGTCGAGGTTGATATTTCCATTCAAAAAGAACCGATTTAACTGTTGACAACGCTTTCTTTTCTCATTATGATGAGGGCAACAAGTAAATAGTGCGGATTGTGACAGTACGGCTGGCAAGACCGATTCAACACCTCGTTCGTGAAGGTGTTGTTCGGTCTTGCCTTTTTTTGTGGCCTGTTGCCATCGCACGCCTTTCCTAAAAGGAGGAAATCAACATGGATTACAAGCAAACTGCAGCACGTGTCCTTGAACTGGTTGGTGGTCGAGAAAACATCATCACAGCCGCCCATTGTGCGACGCGCCTGCGTCTCGTTTTACACGATGAATCCAAAGTCGATCAAGCGGCACTCGAAGATTTGGATGGTGTCAGCGGTGCCTTCTCAAGTTCTGGTCAGTACCAAATTATCTTCGGAACGGGAACGGTTAATAAAGTTTTTGCTGAATTCGCACCACTCGCTGGTGTGAAGCTCGACGGAGAAGAACCGCTCGATGTCAAAAAAGCAGCTTCTCAAAAACTGAATCCCTTTGCCCGTCTCGCACGTTCCCTGTCCAACGTGTTCGTACCACTGATTCCGGCCATCGTTGCTGCCGGTCTGTTAATGGGACTGCTCGGAATGATCAAGGCATTCGGCTGGGTCAGCGGCGATTCACCCATCGTCCAGTTGCTCGATATGTTCTCGTCCTCTGCCTTCATCATCTTACCGATCTTGATCGGTTTCTCAGCAGCACGCGAGTTCGGCGCCAATCCGTACCTCGGTGCCGTCATCGGTGGAATCATGACCCATCCGTCATTGTTAAATCCGTGGACACTCGGAAACAGTGAACCGGAAGTGATGCATTTCCTTGGGATGAACATTGAATTGATCGGCTATCAAGGAACGGTCTTCCCGGTCCTCCTGACGGTTTGGGTCATGGCTAAAATCGAACAACAAGTCCGCAAACGGACACCGGAAACACTGGATCTCCTCGTCACACCGTTCGTGACGATTCTCGTGACTGGATTCCTCGCGCTGATCGTCATCGGTCCGATCGGAACGTTGCTCGGTAAAGGAATCTCATTTGTCCTCGTCTTCTTCTATGAGCAATTCTCGGTCGTCGCCGGTCTCCTGTTCGGCGGTCTGTACTCGACAATCGTCATTACGGGGATGCACCACAGTTTCCATGCAATCGAAGCAGGACTCCTTGCCGATAAGAGTATCGGTAAAAACTTCTTACTCCCGATCTGGTCGATGGCGAACGTCGCCCAGGGCGGAGCAGGTCTTGCCGTTTACTTCATGACGAAAAACGTTAAACTCAAAGCACTCGCTCTCCCATCTGCCTTCTCTGCTTTCCTCGGAATTACGGAACCGGTCATCTACGGGGTGAATCTTCGACTCGGTAAACCATTTATCGGAGGAGCGATTGGCGGCGCGATCGGCGGCGGATACGTCGTCTTGACACAAGTCGCAGCGAACGCTTACGGATTGACGGGAATTCCGATGATTGCCATCGTTGCGCCGCTCGGTGCTTCCAACTTGATCAACTATCTTGTTGGTTTTGCGATTGCTGTCGCAACGGCTTTTGTCGCAACGGTCGTCTTGATGCGTCTCGATGCACGAAAACAAAAGCAGACGGACTTGGCTGCTTAATTAAAAGATGCGACCCCTTGAGAATCCTCTTCGGGTCGCATTTGTCAGTTTTCCTAGATCGACGATAACCCGTATAATGTAAGTAGAAAGGAGGTAGTCAGACTGATTATTCATAAAGTACTCAACAACAACGCCATCGTCACAAAAGAACAAGGTCAGGAACGGATCATTATGGGACCGGGCATTGCTTTTGGTAAGAAAAAGAAGGATCCCGTTGATCCGACGAAAATCGAAAAAATGTTTATCCCGTCTTTTGAGAATGCCGAACAGTTCAAGGAAATCCTGACGACGACTCCACTCGATATCATCGATTTATCGGAGCAGATCATTTCTTATGCAGAAGGCGAACTGAAAACACCTTTTCATGACTACATTCATGTCAGTCTGACCGATCACCTCGCCCACGCGGTCCGACTTGCCCGGGAACAACTGGTCGTCCACAATCGGTTGGCGGAAGAAATCCGGTTACTGTATACAGCGGAATATCAGATTGGGGAATGGGCAGTCGCCCATATCGAACAAAAGTTGACCGTTTCATTACCGAAAGAAGAAGCTGCGAACATCGCCCTTCACCTGTACAATGCACGGCAACGGCATCCCAACATGGCAACAGCCCTGCAGACGGCTACGTTACTAAATGAGTTGCGTGAACAAATTGAAGTCTTTTTTGGTCAGACGATTGAAACAACATCGATGACCTATTACCGGTTCTTCACCCATATGAAACTCGTCTTAGCCCGGATCGAACAAGGACAAACGTTACATGATATGGATGATGTCATCTTATCCGCCGTTCAAACCCGTTATACGGATGCCTTCCGTTGTGCGGAAAACATGGCAGACTGGCTGGAACAAGAATTACAGACAACCGTTCCTCTGTCGGAAGTCGGCTATATGGCCCTTCATGTGGAACGAATCCGCCCCGATTTCGAAAGGAGTAATTCGCATGAAAATTTATAGTCTCGGAGAAGCACTGATCGATTTAATTCCACTCGATGCCGATAATGTAACGTTCCAAAAAAATCCCGGTGGCGCACCGGCAAATGTAGCCGTCGGTCTGGCGCGTCTTGGAGCAGACAGTTATTTTTTAGGATCTGTCGGCGATGATTCAATGGGACACTTCCTTAAAGATACGTTGCATCATTATGGCGTTAAAACAGATCATATCGTTTTTGATCCAACGCATAAAACCGGTCTTGTCCTCGTCACAAACGCAGCGAATGGTGAACGGTCATTTGAGTTCATTAACAGCTATCGTGCGGATATGAGTTTTCATGAAAAAGATATTCCAGCTTCACTCGCAGACGCGGACCTCTTGCACATCGGATCGATCTCATTAATTTCCGGAGATGCGGTCGAAGCGACCCGACGGGCGATTGAAGTTGCGAAAGCGCATGACGTACCCATCTCTTACGACCCGAATTTACGCGAGTCGTTGTGGTCTGATTTAGATGCCGCTCGTTCAACGATTCGTTCCGTCTTACCGGATGCTCAAATCGTGAAACTGGCGGAGGAAGAACTGACCTTTTTAACAGGACAGACGAATCTGGATGAAGGAGCTGCCGAGCTGCTCGCAGAATATCCGATTCGTTTGCTGGCTGTAACACGTGGGGCAGAAGGTTCTCTCATTTATACCGACCGCTCGATGGCAGAGATTCAAGCGATTTCTGTTGATGCGATTGATACGACGGGAGCAGGTGACGCCTTCATGTCCGGTCTTCTGCATCAATGTGCCATCCGCTCGTTTTCGTTCGACTGGGATGAAGAAGAATTACAGGACATCGGTCGATTTGCTGCGATTTCCGGAGGGTTAGCCGCCTCGGTTAAAGGCGCGATGGTCGCCTTACCGACGCTTGACGAGGTCTCTCGAAGATTAACGTAACCGTGACGGAAACACGATATTTCAAGCAACATCAAACCCGCTCCCCTGTCCGGTCTGACAGAAGAGCGGGTCTTTTTTTACTGTGCCGATACGAATTCCTGGATCACCTTCAACGTTTCATCCTGTTGTTCTTTTGGTATCAATGGACTTTCGTTGTCGCCTTTTTGTTTTCCATACATTCCGAAGTTTGCATGATTTCCATCTTTGATCAAATGAAATACCGCATCGGAACGGACATCCTGTTTGCTGTCCTCAATATCCTCGACTGGTAAAACGCCGTCCCGTCCACCGTAGACGGTTAGCGACGGGATGGCGATTGCATCGATTGGATATGAGGCTAAGAAAATCATACCTTTGATTTTTGGACTGTCTTCCAAAATTGTTGAAGCTGCACTTCCGCCTAACGAGTGACCAATTAAATACCACTGCTTGATTTTTGGATGCTCTTCGATGATCGATAATCCCTTTTTAGAGTCAAGCAGCGCAATATTAAACGGCAGTTTCGGCAAGGCGACGTAATATCCTTCTTTCGCTAATTGATGACCGAGATAACTGTAGGCGCCCGGATTCACTTTTGCCCCTTGATAAAAAATGAAGCCTGTGTCACTCGTGTCGTCTCCGAATTGATAACCTTGTCCGACCGGTTCACCGAGATACTGTTTTGCTTCCTTTGTTGGATTGTAATCGAATTGAGCCCAAATCATGAATGCTGCAACTAAGATACCCACTAGAATCAGCAAACTGACACTTATTCGTTTTAACCATCTTTTCATGTTCATCCCTCCTCTTTTATGATACCCAATGTAGTGTGCAAAATCACATATGAAAGCATTGTTTTGAATTTTCAGTTAATGTAAGCGTATCTATCTCTTTTTCAATATTTGGTTTAAGATTAAAAAAGCATCCGTTATTCGAAAGGGGAATCATTTGTTTTGCCACGTACTGTTGTCTCCACGATTCAGTGGTTTTTGTTTATTATTTGTACTAACATTGCCCCGCCACTCGCGATTGCCGCCTCATTTGAACTATCAAGTGCAGATACCCTCGCCTTTTTATCCCGTTGTTTATTCGTTTTTGCGATTTTAAGTCTTATTCAAGTGTTATTCGGTCACCGTCTCCCAATCATGGAAGGTCCTGCCGGTATTTGGTGGGGCGTGTTCGCGCTTTACTCTTCTATCGGGATCACCTTGTACGGCAGTTACTCCAACACGTTACAGTCGCTTGGTTTTCTTCTCATCTTAAGTGGGATCATCTGTATCATTCTTACCCTGACCGGGGTACTACGCCGACTCGTGCCCCTGTTCACACCACAAGTCATCGGTGTTTATATGTTGCTGTTATCGGCTCAGTTATCCGGTTCGGTCATGAAAGGTTTGCTCAATATCGAAGATGGAAAGATTCAGGTGCTCCCTGCCGTTATTTCTGTCTTGACCGTCATCATCTCACTTTATTTAGAACGTAGCGATCGGTTGCGTCAGTATGCGTTATTGATCACGTTGCTCATCGGTTGGAGCATGTTTGCTTTGATTGGTCGTGCCGAAATGCCGACATTCGACGGTCCATTCTTCACCTTCCCTGATTTGATGCCGTTTGGCGGTATTCAGCTCGACTGGAGCCTGCTCCCGACAGCCCTGATCATCTCGTTGCTGCTGATGACAAACGTCTTGGCGAACATCAAAGTCATTGAACGTATCATCAGTGCGAAACGTGGTGAACAAGTGAAGGGACAAGTCGC
Source organism: Exiguobacterium sibiricum 7-3 (assembly GCF_000620865.1). Lineage (NCBI taxonomy): Bacteria > Bacillati > Bacillota > Bacilli > Caryophanales > Exiguobacterium > Exiguobacterium artemiae. The sequence continues at coordinate 143,930 of NZ_KK211190.1, read as the reverse complement.
GACAGCCGGCGTCACAGCCGGAATCGGTCAGATTTTCGCGGGGATGTTCGGAACGGTTGGTCCCGTTGCAATTTCTGGAACAGCCGGCTTCATCGCTTCGACGGACAATACGGACCGGAAAGCCTTTGCGATCGCTAACGTCATTTGCCTGTTCCTCAGCGTCGTCACTCCATTCGTCGGACTGATTGCCAAGATTCCGGTCGCTGTCGGATACGCGATGGTTGCTCCGATCGTTGCCGGGATGGCGATTATCGGGGTCACGGAAGCTTCCCGGGAGTTAAACCGGCAGACTGCGATGATTACGGTCGGATTGCCGGTTCTCGTCGGAATCGGTGCCCTGCTTCTTCCGAAAGGCGCCACTTCTGATTTACCTCCACTCGTCACGACATTGATGTCGAACGGTCTTGTCCTTGGAACACTCGTCGCCTTGCTTGCTGAATCACTGCGTCATATCCGAACGAATGATTAAAAAAAGACAGCTGATCTTGGAATGTATGCATCCAAGCCGGCTGTCTTTTTTCGTGGCATCTTCTTAACGAATACCCCGCATATATTTTTGAAGTTTTGGTGCGAAAGCGAACAGGATAACCCCAAGAATGATGGCAACAAGTCCTGTAATTCCGAAGTATGCCACTTCGGTATCTGCTCCATAATATTTTACGATTTGAGCATTGACGGCTTGTCCGGTCGCATTCGTCAAGAACCACAAACTCATCGTCTGTGCCGAGAAGGCAGCCGGTGCCAATTTCGTCGTTGCCGATAATCCGACCGGTGATAAGAACAACTCACCGATAACAACGAGGAAGAAGCTGAGCGCAAGCCAAAGCGGACTGACCGTCGTATCCGTTCCGAACAACAAGCCCGGTAACATCATGACGATAAATGACAATCCGGCAAATACTAAACCAAACGAAAACTTCTGCATTGTTGTTGGTTGACGATCACCGAGTTTCACCCAAAAGCTTGCAAATACAGGTGCCAAGACGATGATAAACAGTGGGTTCAGGGACTGGAAGAAGGCCGGTTCCAGACCAAAGCCGAGGAACGAAAGATTTGTCCGTTCATCTGCAAAAATCGAAAGAACATATGAACCCTGTTCTTGAATCGCCCAGAATACTGCCGCCGCAATGAAGAGCGGAATATACGCAAGCAGACGCGAACGTTCATCATCCGTAATTTTTGGACTCCGCAACATGAAGGTGAAGTAAGCAATCGGAATCAAGATTCCGAGGAACGTGACCATAAGCGTGAAGCGACTGATTGTCAATAATCCTGTCATTGATGCAATCGTTCCAAGAACTGCAAGCACGATAACGACAACGGCTGCGATCGTAAAGAATCGTTTCCGTTCATTTCCTTCAAGCGGGTTCAAGACGTATGTTCCCGCTTGTCCCAAGTTCTTTTTCTTCGTCAAGACGAAGACGATCAGACCTAAGAACATTCCGATTGCAGCGAGTGCAAAACCAGCGTGATATCCTGCTGAGTCCGACACTTTACCAACAATCAACGGGGCCAGGAAGGCACCGGCATTGATTCCCATGTAGAAGATACTGAATCCAGCGTCACGGCGGTTATCCGTTTTGCTGTACAGATCACCGACGATGTTCGAAACGTTTGGTTTCAAGAATCCTGTTCCGATGACGATCAATCCCATTGAGATAAACAATGCCGTGATTCCGGCCGGTAACGCAAGGACGATATGTCCGAGCATGATAAGCACTCCACCATAGAAAACGGTCCGGGAAGTACCGAGCAGTCGGTCAGCGACCCAACCACCGATGATACCGGACATGTAAACGAGTGAACCGTATACTGCCATGATTGATGCAGCAGTCGGCTTGTCGATTCCAAGACCACCGTTAGCAACTGAATCATACATGTAGAAGATGAGGATGGCACGCATCCCGTAGTAGGAGAATCGCTCCCAAAACTCAGTAAAGAATAACGTGAACAGTCCTTTTGGATTTCCGAAGAATCCTTTTTGCGGAACAGTCTTGTAGACCTGATCGCGATCAAACTCTGCCATATGAACGGCTCCTTTCGTCTACCTTCGATATGTGCACATTGTCCAATCTTTTTCCCGCTTTCCCCAAACGATAAGCATGAACGAACCAATTGAACGCAAATACACTGTTTTGCCTGAATTGTCTCACTTCTTTTTTTGTTTATGAGACAGCACTATATCATTCAACCGTAAATCATTTGATGAGTCAAATATTAATTTCTGGACACAAAAAAAGAGTGATACGAAAAATCCGCTCACTCATGTCTGCATCTCTTTTGATTCAACAATCGTTACTCCCGGCGGTTCATGCAACGTATGGTGAATCATCGCCTGTGCGACCTTCGCCGCTTCAATCGGTGCGTACGGGCTGCGTCGCAACAATGGACGCAACACGGTCGATACCCGGGCCGCCGCCTGTTCGCCGAATCGGAATTCATCCCGTTCGCCTAATAATAATGAAGGTCGGAAAATAAGTAAGGCATCGTAACCGAGTACACGTAATCCATTTTCCGCATCCCCTTTGACGCGGTTATAAAATGTTTTCGCGTTCGGGTGGGCGCCGAGTGCTGAAATCAGAGCAAATCGAGTGGCCCCCAGATCAAGCAATTCTCGTCCCACCTCGATTGGATATGTGTAATCTACGAGACGAAACGCTTCTTGCGATCCGGCCTGTTTAATCGTTGTCCCTAGTGCACAGTAAACATGATCCACTTCCGGTAATTCGATTTCCGTCACATGATCAAAATCAATCACCCATTCTTCGAGTTTTTGATGAAATCGATTCATCGGACGACGTACGAGAACATGTACTTCTTGATACTCATCATGCGCCAATAGTTGATCGACCAGTTCTTGCCCCACTAAACCGGTTGCTCCTAAAATAGCTGCTTTCATCATCCATCCTCCTCTTGATTTTCACGTTGTCCGATCGGTAAGAAATAAGATCGATTCCCCGTGATCCGTTCACCTGCCCGCACCCCGACAGCACTTGGTCGCCCGCCAAGAACAAACACACCAAACATATATGCGACTTCTGTTTCATTTTCTAATGACCACATCGGTAATTCCTGATAACGTTGATACACGGCCGACTGATTGCTGAATGAACGTTGTTCGTTGCTGAACAGGACATTCCCGTCCCCTTGATGGACAGTGACCGTATCCCCTTCTCGTCCAAAGATCGGTTTTTCGACGAAAGCTTGATTCTGACGTAAAAACGGCTCCGGACTCAAATAGGTCGGCAAGAAGTACTGAGCAATGACCTCATGATCGTGCTCGGTCAAATAAGGATGGTCTGTTTCATGTAAAAGCCAAATCAATGCCAAGACCGACTTTGCCTGCATCAGGAAGGCGGACGGTGGATTGATGATTTCAAGCAACCCCATCTCGACGAGCTGAAGCAACAAGCGTCCCAGTTCTTTTCCGTCTTCATCGCGATCGAGTAATGCCATCTCAATCGGAAACGTCTGCCGGTACAGTATGTCGATTCGCCGTCCCTGTTGGTCATACAATCCATCTTCTGCCCGTATCTCCAGTTCGTCAAGAGGACAGTATGTAGCACCGGCAACAAATTGTTGCAGATACTCTGTCGTCCACCGGTCTTCGATGTTGTCTCCATGTGAAGTGAAGACGACGTGCGGCTGATCGTGACGAATCCGATGACTTGCCGCCTTCACCGCACGATCCACGCTGTCCGCCAACTGTTTCGCTTGTCCGTCATTGAGTGGCCCAAAACCCACTTTTCGCGCAATCCGGTCGTTGACTTCAAACGATTCCTTAATAAACGTCGGCGTATCCGCGTTCCATTCCATGACCGATATCCGTTTGTCTGTGACAATGAAATCAAAGCGGCTGATAACTGATAAAGGACGCATCGTCTGTAACCGTAAAAACGGTAAAGCTGCCTTCGGAAAACCGAGTTCAATCAATCCGTCGTCATCCATCGTCCAAAGAATCGGAATCACTTTTTCAAAGATGGTATACGCTTCTCGTGCCGCTGTCCGCAATTCTTGAATGGTCTCTTTCGAAACGGGCATTACTTCCGCCAAGGCGTAAATTTCGCCATCCAGTACATCCCAAAAAGCGTCGATGTCCCCGTACAATTCCTGTCGCGTCCTCATCCGCCGAAGAAGCCGGACGATGATCCCGTCCCGAATCCTTTTGTCTTGCTATTATAACTTTTGACATCCTTTGATCGGGGTGTATATCCTTTCGTTCGCATTGCACTATGCATCAAGGCGCGCGAAGCAAAGTAACTTCCTCCCCAGTAAAAGAACCCGGAGTGCGTCGAGCTTGAATCATCACAATACCAAACACCCTCATCATTATCATATTCATAATCATCACAATCCGGATCATCCGGACGTTCCGCCTTTGCATTGTCCGATCCACATCCGCTGAGCGTCGTTCCGATCAACAACGTAGCTGCAAGTGTCGCCTGCTTCATCCAACTCACATCGCATACCCCTTTCATCACAATTTGTTATTCTAAGTATACGCTTTTTCCACCAAAAAAGTTTCTAAGTCGTTCCGGAACTTTTTTTGTTAAGGCCAGTAGAATAACGAAGAAGACTTGAGGAGGAAATCAAATGTCACTCGCCTATTATGTCGAAGATCAAAATGAATTCAAATCCATTTATCAATACAGCCGCTTTGCCATTGAACCGGATGAAATCATTGCGCATCAACTCTGCGAATTTCATATCATCGAAGGTCACTTGTATGAGTTGCGCTCCAATGAAATGGATGGTGAATACGACCAGTTAATCGTCGATCATGTCGAAGCCTCCCCCCGTGATCCGGCGGACCGTGTTTATCCGCCGCACCAAATTCATCTCGAATTCCGACGCTTCCAGGAAAGTGCTTCACATCCGGTCATCAAGACGGTGACCGTCCCGAATCATATCCAGGCCATGCGCTTTTTGGTTAAGGATAAACTGAGCGTACCCGATCACGGCGTCTTTGAAAGAGATAGTTGTGAAGTCGATTTAGACCGAAATTGTTACGTGATTTATTTAGGTGAAGAAATCATTTAATGAAAGAATTAAGTATAGTTCGTTTTCAAGACACGTTTTTTTTGGCATACTAGAGGATAAGAACGAATTAATCGAGGTGAACACACATGAGCGAACAACCAAAAAAATTGTCTCTTCAAGAAGCAATGATTGAACAATTAAAAGCAAAAAAACAGTCACAGACAAAACGTCCGACCGGTTTGCGCGGAACAGAAACAAAACAAATGACAAGCCAAAAAACGAAAAAAACGAACAACCAGAAAAAACGGACAGGCGTCTAATTGAATTCGTGAAATAAGGGAGTAACTATGAGTATTTTAACGGTATCAAACTTAAGCCATGGTTTTGGCGATCGTGCGATTTTCGAAGATGTCTCGTTTCGTCTGTTAAAAGGGGAACACATCGGTCTCGTCGGAGCAAACGGTGAGGGTAAATCGACGTTCATGAACATCATTACTTCACAGCTCGAACCAGACGAAGGTAAAGTCGAATGGGCGAAACATGTCCGCGTCGGCTACCTGGATCAGCATGCTGTTCTTTCCAAAGGACTCACGATTCGTGATGCCTTAAAAGGAGCGTTCCAATACTTGTTCGACATCGAACAGGAGATTAATGATTTGTATACAAAAATGGGCGAAGTCGAACCAGACGAACTCGAAAAAATGTTAGAAGAAGTCGGAGTCTTACAAGACATCTTGACGAACAATGATTTTTATACGATTGATGCGAAAGTCGAAGAAATTGCACGCGGTCTAGGTCTTGATGAGATCGGTCTCGATCGTGATGTCCAGGAACTCAGCGGCGGTCAGCGGACAAAAATCCTGCTCGCGAAACTGTTGCTTGAAAAACCAGACATCCTGTTACTCGATGAGCCGACCAACTATCTTGATGTCCAGCACATCGAATGGTTGAAACGTTACCTCAATGATTATGAAAATGCGTTCATTTTGATTTCACACGACATTCCATTCTTGAACAGTGTCATCAACTTGATTTACCATATGGAAAACCAAGGACTCAATCGTTACGTCGGTGATTACGACAATTTCTTGACTGTCCATGAGGCGAAGAAGAAGCAACATGAGTCAGCCTTTAAACGTCAACAGCAGGAAATTTCCGAGCTGAAAGACTTCGTCGCCCGAAATAAGGCCCGTGTCTCGACACGTAACATGGCGATGTCCCGTCAGAAGAAACTCGATAAGATGGATGTCATCGAACTCGCGCAGGAACGTCCGAAACCTGAGTTTCATTTCCAGACAGCCCGGACACCAAGTAAGTTGATGTTTGAAGCGAAAGGACTTGTCATCGGATACGATGAGCCACTTTCCCGTCCGCTTGACTTGATGATTGAGCGCGGTCAAAAAATCGCCTTACACGGGGCAAATGGTATCGGGAAGTCGACGTTACTCAAAAGTCTGCTTGGTGAGATTCCTTCGGTTTCCGGTACAGTCGAACGCGGGGAAAATCTTCACATCGGCTACTTCGAACAGGAAATTAAAGAAAAAAATTCGAACACGTGTATTGAAGAGATCTGGGGTACGTTCCCTTCTCTGACACAGCAACAGGTCCGGGCGATGCTCGCGAAATGTGGTCTGATGACAAAACACATCGAATCGAAAATCGAAGTCCTCAGTGGTGGGGAAAAGGCGAAAGTCCGCCTTTGTAAATTGATGAACACGGAATCCAACATTCTGGTTCTTGATGAGCCGACCAACCACTTGGACGTCGAAGCAAAAGAAGAGCTCAAACGTGCGTTACAGGAATATAAAGGAACAGTTCTGTTGATCTCACATGAACCTGAATTTTATGAAGCCGTCGCAACGGATTTATGGAATTGTGAATCGTGGACGACAAAAGTGTTCTAAAGGTAAACACCATCTGACGGAAGGCGGAACTCGATTTTACATCGAGTCCTGCGTTCCGTCTTTTTTGTGCTTTCATTTAATTCATAGACTTAATCATTGCCTTGTTCATCGATTTGCATCAAACTAAATGGCAGATGCAACTTTTTCTGAAGGAGTGGATGTCATGGAAACCATCACTAAAAAAGCCAACTTATCATTACTCGAACTCCCGAGCGGTGGAGACGAGTCTTTATTTTGCCGTCTCTACTCTCCTGCACTCACCGCTCCTGCCCCACTCATCGTCCTGTTTCACGGATTCCCCGGGAAACAATTGAACATGGACTGGGCTGTTCAATTACAAGATCTCGGCTTCCACGTCCTTGTGACGTCTTACCGCGGAACGATTGGCAGTCCGGGAGCATTCAGTTTCCAACATGTCCTTGAAGATGCGACTGCCATCATGCAACATGTCGTTTCTCCCGCCTTTACGCAAGCACACGACATCTCAGCCGATCAAATTTCAATCGTCGGCCACAGTATGGGCGGCTTTGCCGGACTTCATGCGTTCGTCGATGTTCCGGACATTGCCCATTACATCGGCATTTCTCCATTCAACTTCGGTTTGATCGGTCAACTGGTACTCGATTATCCGGAACACGAAGAAGCGTTACAGGGTGTGTTGAGTCGTGGGGCCAAGTTCCTGTCGCATACAGACGGTGATACGTTACTCGATGAATTAAAACAACATCATGCGAAGTGGAATCTGTTGTCACTGAAAGAACAACTCGATACACGTTCAGCCCTGCTGGTCACGTCAGAACGGGATGAAACGTCCATCAAATCGCTTCATCATGACTTACTTCAGGATGCCAGTGCCTTTGAACAAATCATTGTGGACAGTGACCACAACTATATCGAAAATCGGGAAGCTGCCTTCCAGGCCTGGACAATGTGGTTAAAACAACATTAAAAAGCAAGCATCCTCATTTCACCAGTGAGGATGCTTGCTTTTTAGGTGTTGCTGTTTTTGGACGAACCTGCATCCGGTACAAAATCAGCGTGAACAGCGTTAATGTGGAACAGGCGTACCAAATGGTCGTGAAGAGTGTTCCTGTATCCGTTCCGATGAAGATTCCGTGGAGCGTCATCAAAAGCCAGGCGGGCAGGACAAGCCAGTGCGTTAATTTCCATAACGTTTTTCCGAGCGTCTCTTTCAAGAAATCTGAAGTGACTAAGACGAAACCAAACAGATAAAGACTGATCGTTCCAAAGGCGTTCCAAAGCGGCTCATACGATGCTGTTCCCGGAATCAGGATTTCAAGTAAACTCAGAGGGGCATACGTATCGACGATGATCAATGTCGCATGCAGCACAATCGCGAGTAAACCGGCCCAGCCACTGTACAGATGAATATTATGCAGACGGGCCTTTTGTTTTTTCAATGCCGGGAATGAACCGAGTAGACCGGCTAACACCGATAATGTCAAAAAGAAATGTCCGGTCAGTCCGCTCAAGCGAATCATCGTCCATGTTGAGAATAACCACTTCATCCAGTCCATATGGCTTGCCCTCCCTTCTCTTCCGCGACCATTTTTCCTGATTCATCCATCAACAGCAGCCGTCCGTTCGGAAACCACTTGAACAGTTTGTCCTGCCGTTCGGCTTCTGTCATCTGAAACGCGAGTTTCGTCATCACTTCTGCTTCATAGAGTTGTGGAGCGGACGCCGTGATTTGGACGAACCGGCTTTCAATTGGACGCCCTGTCTTGCCGCTTAACAAATGATGATTTATTTTTCCGCCGACTTTCCAGGAGCGATACATCCGGCTCGAGGTCGCGACAGCCCCTTGTCGTAACCGGACTTCTGCGATTGCAGTTTCCGTCTCGGGATCCGTGATGGCAATTTTCCAAGGCTCGTCATCAGACCAGACGATGACGTCCCCGCCCGCCTCAATCAACCCGCGTGACTGATTCTTCCGTAAACGTTGGGCAACCATCATCGCAGCCGCTCCTTTACCGATTCCGCCTAAGTCAATCGTTCCTCCCCCAATCCGGGTCACTTCGCATCCTTCGACTAAAAACGGACTGATTTCAGGCGGCAGTACCGTTTCTGATTCAACGGCCTGGCGGAAGGGAAATGATCGGTCGTACCCGTTTGCACGTTGCTGATCGAGTAAGAAGGGCGAAAAGTAATGTTCGGTCTGCTCAAAATAACGAATCGCCCGTTGCAACAAGCGGGCAAGCGGCAACGACACGGTTAACGTCTGACCGATCAACAATTGATTCAACTGACTGACTTCGCTTGAAGAACGAAACCGCGACCACTGCCGGTCGACATATTGGAAGAATTGTTCGATTTCCTGCCATTCTTTCTCTTCAATCATTTGGTTCGTGATAAAACGGATGCTATTATGCATCGAATATAATTTCCGCTCCATTTCGTCTCACCTCCTATTTCGAATGACTGGACTGCCCATCACTTCCGCCACTCGGTTGATTAAATCCAGAGGAATCGTTACTTTGCCATCCCTCATCCTCATCATCGTAATAGTGTTCACCTTCATCATCCGACTCTCCCCATTCATCATCATCACCTGTAGACGGTTGACTCGGAATCGTCGTCTCGTTTGAATAAGAATCTCCTGTATTGATCGTGTTCGCCGGCTGATCATTTGAAGCAACACTTAATTGTCCGATGGCAAGACCTAAAAAGACACTGCTGCTTAGACCAACAATCCACTTTGCAAACGGTTTTGGCTTCACATTTTTCCTCTCCTCTCGTTTCCTGTTATCTTTACTGTATCGATAAAAACTGACAACTAGCTGATGACAACTGTGGGATAATAAGAAAAAACAAAACGGGAGGAACAAAGATGCGGATTTTGATTGCAGAGGATGACAAGCGGCTTGCGAAAATGTTGCGACTCCATTTGGAACGTGCCGGCTATCAGGTCGACGTTGCCCATGACGGTCTTGAAGCCATCGAACAATGCCAGACCTTTCGTTACGATTTAGTCGTTCTCGATTGGATGATGCCTCATAAAAGCGGGATTGAAGTGGCGACTGAATTGCGCGGGGAACGCTTCGAAGGTGGGATCCTGATGTTAACAGCCCGTGATACGGAAATCGATTTGGTACACGGACTCGACAGCGGCGCCGATGATTATCTCGTGAAACCCTTTCAGGCAAACGAACTGTTAGCACGCCTCCGTGCCCTGAGCCGGCGTCAGAAAAAAGCATTTGTCTCCATCGTGTCGTATCAAGAACTCGAACTTGATATTACGACCCAAACGATTTCTTATGCCGGTCAGTTACTTGAGCTGACGCGCCGTGAATTCGAATTTCTCTCGCTGTTGCTTCGTCGTCCCGAACAGGTCATGGGACGAGAGCTGATCATTGAAGTCGTCTGGGGAATCGGCGCAGATATCACCGATAATGCCCTCGATGCACTCGTCCGGCTCGTCCGGAAAAAGCTCGATGCTGCCGGTGCACCGGCTTTGATTCAAACCGTCCGCGGATTCGGTTACCGGCTCGGAGGTCCTCATGCTTGAAACCATTCGAAAACGGTTGACGTTACTGTTCAGTGGAACGTTTTTACTGTTGTTGATTCTGATTTTAGTCGGGGTGTACTTTACGACAGCCCGGCTGCTCGATCAAACGGAGCTGAACCAATTAAAGTCGGTCTCCGACCGTGATCTGTTTGAACGGATTGAACATGGAGAAGACCGGCTAATCCGCAATCCAATCTATTTTCAAATCATGAATTCGGACGGATCGATCCGCTATAAGTCGCTTCCTGACGACTTATCGAACAAGACCATCCAACGATTCATTAAATCGGACGAGGAGACCACGAAAATCGAGCTCGAAGATCGGCATTATCTCCTTTATCAACGGGAAAATGATGAACAGGGAATGATTCTCCTGATGAAAGATATCTCCGCCACACAAGATACACTGCAACGATTGATTGCCATGTTAGCCGGTATCACGATTCTGTCGACCCTCGTCTTGATGGGACTCAGCTATGTATTAGCCGGTCGTTCAGTCGTTCCGGTCCAACAAGCTTTTGACCGGCAGCGTCGGTTTACATCAGATGCTTCCCATGAACTAAGGACTCCGCTGACGATTTTATACAGTGGAATCGAGTTACTCGAGACCGAACCGCTCAGCACGGAAGGAAAAACGATCTTAGCCGATTTGAAGGCAGAAACGGCATCGATGCAGTATTTAGTCTCTGATTTACTGTTATTGGCTCGGGAAGGTCAACCTGGATCCATGAGTCCCGTCGATTTAAGTACACTCGTCACGCAGACTTCTGAACGGTTTAAACATACGTTAGTCGATCGGGCATTGTCTTTAACCGTCACACCACATCTGTTGATCAAGGGAGACCCAAACCAATTGATCCGTCTGTTGACGATTTTTTTAGAAAATGCCGTTGCTTACAGTGATGACGATATCGAAGTTCAACTGCAGCAAACGTCAACCCATGTTCAACTGACCATTGCCGATCACGGAATCGGCATTCCATCCGAAAACCACGATAAGATATTTGAGCGGTTTTTCCGTGGTGACCATTCCCGTCATGGCACCGGAACCGGGCTCGGGCTCGCCATCGCCAAATCCATTGCCGATGCTCACGGCGCTACCATCTTTGTTGAGTCAACATCCGAAACAGGAACACAGTTCATGATTCTTTTTCCAATTTCTTGATTCCCGTCAGCTAACTGTCAGATAACCCGGGTAAAGTAGCAGTATGTTCTTATTACTTATCAAGGAGGTTATCTTATGTTAGGTGGCGTACCACTTCATCCCCTGCTCGTTCACGCACCGATCGCTCTTTTACTGTTCGCAACACTCTTATTACTGTTTAGTTTAAAATGGGTCCAGTTAAAACTATTTGTTCTCATCACGTTATTTGCCGGCCTGTTGTCCGGCGTCGCCGCTTACTTATCCGGTGACGGAGCAGAAGAATATGCAGAAACCAACCTCAGCAGTGCGACGCACGCGGCCATCTCGAATCATGAAAATTTCGCTTTGTTCAGCCTCGTCGCCTTTGGTATCGCTTTCGTTCTCCTGTTACTTGGCTACCGTTCGAACAAAAAAACGATGCTCATGTTGAGCCTGCTCGTCGCTGTCGTCGGAAGCGGTTTACTCGCTTATACCGGTCATCTCGGCGGACAGATGGTTTACGCCAAATAAAAAATCCCCTTTCCTCCAAACGATCCATGGAGAAAAGGGGATTTTCACTTACTTACTTATTTATGATGATCACGGCCTGGACGGCGGTTGCTCGAGCGGCGTGTATTGCCGCGACCTTCCGCCGGTTTTTTCGTGCCTTTACTTTGATCGTGCTGCGCACGGATCATTTCATCCGAAAGTTCGACAACGATTGGTGTCACTTCGACACCAAGTTCCCGCTCCATATCACGGAAGCTGCGGCCGTCACGTGGTGTGACGATCGAGATGGCCACGCCGTCGTTTCCGGCACGACCTGTCCGACCAATCCGGTGGACATAACTTTCCGCATCGTCCGGTAAATCGTAGTTGAAGACGTGTGTGACACCTGTCACGTCAAGACCACGTGATGCGACGTCGGTTGCAATCAGGAATGGAGTTTTTCCTTGATAGAACTTCGCCATCGCCTTTTCACGTTTCCCTTGCGTCAAACCACCATGCAATTCATCCGTCGGATACCCTTGCATCTGTAATTCTTCATTCAGTTTGCTGACACGACGCTGTGTCCGACAGAAGATGATCGCGGCATAGGGACGCATCTCGTCAAGCATCGTCCGAAGTGTCGCCTGTTTCCGACGATCCGTCGTCTCAACGACGAACTGTTCGATTGCATCGACGGTTACTTTTTCCGCTTCGACTTGGACTTCGATTGGATCGCGCAAATATGTTTTCGCGAGTTGTTCGACTTTTTCCGGCATCGTCGCTGATAACATGACGAACTGACGATCGACTGGTGCTGCTGCGATGATATCTTCGATTTCCGGTAAGAATCCGATTTGCAACATCTGATCCGCTTCATCTAAGACAAGCGTCTTCAATTCACTCAAATCAAGTGTTCCGCGACCGACGTGATCCAAAATCCGCCCCGGCGTCCCGATGATGATTTGTGGCATGCGGCCAAGACGTTGAATTTGTTTAAAGACATCCTGCCCGCCGTACACAGCAAGCGCACGAATATCTTCCATGTTCCGGATTAACTTGTGTGTTTCATCTGCAATCTGACGCGCGAGTTCACGTGTCGGTGCGACAATCAACGCTTGGACCGTTTTGCTTTCTAAATCGATTTGTTCGAGAATCGGCAGAAGAAACGCAAGTGTTTTCCCTGTACCGGTTTGCGCTTTTCCTATTAAATCACGACCGGCGAGCAAATGCGGAATCGCCTGCTCTTGAATCGGCGTTGGTTGTTTGATGCCTTGTTTTTGTAATTTCTTGACCCATTGTTCTTGAATGTGTAGTGCTTCAAATGTTGACATAGTATCCTCCTAAAAATTATCCACAGAAAAAAGCTGTGGATAACCTGCTTCGAATCGACAAAAACAGTTATCCACAGCCGTGCTTTTTCTAGTATACACAATTTACGCGTTTGTTGCTTCCTGTTTTAACTTTCGATCGAGTACAAATGTCCCGAATGGAATGAACGAAGCAATAAAGGCGATCCCTGCTTTGACAAACGACCAGCGGTATTTAAATTTAACGACAGCAAGCCATAACGCATACATGACGAACAAGACACCGTGCATGGCTCCGACGACGGAAACCGCTTCAGGAACACCTGCCATATACTTTAACGGCATGGCAATCAACAGTAAAACTAAAAATGAAATACCTTCTAAAATCGCAATCAATCGAAATTGACCTAACGTAGTTCCTAACATCCCGTCACTCCTTTTTTCTGGTTCCTGTCTTTAGTATACGGGACGCCCGTCAGTCTGTGACCTGTGTCACAGGATTGTCAGATTTCAAGTGGGCGGAGACGGGCTTCAATCTGTTCCCGTTGCGGTTCGAGAAACGGCGGTAACGCCAATGTCTCTCCGAGCGTTTCGACCGATTCATCTGTCGCGAATCCCGGCGTATCCGTCGATAATTCAAACAGGATATGGTTTGGTTCGCGGAAATAGAGCGCTTGGAAATAATGGCGATCAACTTTCCCTGAGTTTGGTAGACGATATTCTTTCAAACGTTTCACCCATAAATCATACTCTTCACTGTTCGGGACACGGAACGCTACATGGTGAACGCCGCCGCGACCGAGACGTTCCCGGTCGAGATCAGGACGGGCTTCGAGATGCACCTCGGCCCCGATTCCGCCTTGTCCTGTTGAATAGACGTCAATTTCAGCAAAATCACCGGCAAGTGATGGATAACTGCCGATTTTTTTAAAGCCGAGGACTTCCGTTAAGACAAGAGCCGTCGGTTCTGGATCATTGACGGTCAATGTCACGGCACCTAAGCCGACGATGGCATGTTCAGCCGGAATCTCATCGTGTTTCCATGGGACGCCACCTGCGACACCTTGTTCCCCGTCTTCTGCGACGAGAATCAGGCGGGTTCCTTCCTGATCCCGGAATGCCAGCGTCTGGCGTCCTGCCCGTTCGACAATCGCATCATGATCGACACCTTGTTGCGTAAAGCGCTCTACCCAAAACTGAAGGGATGCTGTCGTTTTGACGCGAAGGGATGTCGACGAGATGCTTGACGCACCCGGTACACCTGTCCCTAAATGCGGAATATCAAAAAACGTCAAATCTGTTCCCGGATTCCCTTCTGCGTCCCCGTAAAACAAATGATAAGACGTCGTATCATCCTGATTGACCGTCTTTTTGATCAGACGCATGCCAAGAACCTGTGTATAAAATTGATAGTTACGTTCTGCCATCCCCGTTAAAATGGATACATGATGAATACCGAGTAATTCCATATGTGCCACGTCCTTTTCTGAATGAATAGTTGGTACCGTCAGTATATCTTACATATATCTTGAATTCGAGATATTAACTCATTAAAAAAATCGCCCTTCCGAAAAAGGACGATTGAAAAGTTAAGATTAAAGTTTTACGACGTTAGCAGCTTGTGCTCCACGTGCGCCTTCAGTGATTTCGAATTCAACTTCTTGACCTTCGTCAAGTGATTTGAAACCTTCACCAGTGATTGCTGAGAAATGTACGAATACGTCTTCTCCGCCTTCAACTTCGATGAAACCGAAACCTTTTTCTGCGTTAAACCATTTTACTTTACCTGTGTTCATGGGAACAACCTCCAAAAATAAATTACTTAATACATATGCCTCGCATATGAAAGAAATTCATTATTGTCCCGAAATACATGGAGCGACGAAAAGATTGTTCGTGACGCAATGTGAATCAGTAGTGACAATAACAATATTAAGCTAACGTCAGTATAAAATGATTGCGCTTTAAAAGTCAAGTTGTCTGACCAATAAATTTCCAATTGATTCCACTTTTCAAACAAAAAAGCAGGTTTGGAATGATCCGAACCTGCTTCTGTTTATTAACGGTGGATCCAGACGGCTCCAGCAGAGTTATCTTTCGCTTCACCGATGACTTGAATTTTAAGACCGTTGTTCGGGAGCAGTTTTCCTGCATCCGGAATCAATTGATCGATATACGATTTAGAATCATCAAACTTCGTCACACCTGCAAGTCCTTTGTAATCGTAAAGACCGCGTGATGGCGAATCGATGAGCCATGCTGGTGCTTTATCGAAGCTGAAAGCCGCATCCGCGATTTGGTAACGTGTGCTCCCTGTAACAACCGGTTTCCCTTTAAGAGTTCCGACGATTGCTTCAGGATGCGAATCGACGACACCGAGGAATCCTTCACCCGGATGAACGCCAACCCAGTTGTCCGTGAAGCTGCTGTCGGCATACCAAACGACAAGACCTGTATTGTATTTCACGCCACGTGCATACTCAAGCGCTTTGTCTGAGCCTGCATAGTTCCGCCATTCGAGGTAGTATGCGTTGTCCGCATAGCTGAAACCATCCGAAGCAACGAAGCCATCTAATTTGAATTTCGGAGTACCTTCTGCATCGTCTTCAAAGACGACTTTTCCGTCGACTGTCAATTTCGCGTTATCCAGTGCGAAGCCGTCGAGGGCAAGACCGGCATCACCTGTATAGTCGAACGTCAATGTGACTTTTTTACCGGCAAATTCGCTGAGGTCGTATGATTTGTCGACCCATGCACCTTTTGAAGATTCAGCGCGTTGATCGCCGTCTGTATCATCGTTACCAATCACATCAATCTCTTTTGAGACGCCGTCAGCCGTCGCTGTGACTTTCAGGAAGTCATAGTTGTATTCGACATCGAAGTACGCTTTGTAATCGAACTTCGCTGATGTCGCAGCTGTCAAATCGAATTCCGGAGATGTCATTGACGTGTGGAGATCATTTCCTTTTGTGCTGTAGTAATATTTTTTACCGAAAGCCGGGGCGATGCCTTTGACCGGTTTTTTCGGAAGATTGACTTTGATGATGCCAGGATTTTTCGATTTCGTTACACTTTGGTCAAGGTACGAAGCCGTTCCTGCTTTTGAGAGTGAATCAAAATCAACGTTTTGGATGTTAGCCCAGTTCCCGCCCATGACGTTCTGGAAGAACTCTTTGTTTTGTGGTGAGAAGCTTGTCGGCTCTGCTCCGGCAATGTTCCCGTTCCAGCTACCGCCGCTCATGATTGACCATGAAGCAACCGGCTCTCCTTGACCTGTGTACTGTGTATCATACTCATCCGGAAGTCCAAGATCGTGTCCGAATTCGTGCGCGAAGACGCCGACTGCGCCGTCTTCCGGTTGAACCGTGTAATCGAAGGCTGCCATCTTGCCGCCCCAGTTTGTAGAATTTGAAGTTGTGTTTGCAATAGGGTAAACACCATCTAGCGTCCAACGGTGCGACCAGATCGCGTCGTCGCCGAGCGTTCCGCCGCCTGCTTCTTGTCCTGTTCCGGCATGAAGAATCATCAAGTGATCGACAAGACCGTCCGGCTCATTCAGGTTGCCGTCACCATCTAGATCGTACTGATCGAATTGATCGTACTCTGCCAGGTTAATGCCGGCTTTCACTGCTGCGTTTAATGAATCTTTAACAAGACCGCGTGGTCCTTTTGCGCCCGGAAGGTTATCGTTGCCGCCTTTCGGATTGTCTGAACCGTAATCTTTTGCCGTACCCGGTACTGTTAACCAGTTCGACACTTTCCCATCGACAGAATAGCTGCCGCCGGATTGTTCTTCATAATATTGTTTGAACGTCTTGACCTTATCGCCGTTGAACAGTTCAAATTCCTTATCGCCGAACATCAAGTCCTGATAATGTTTTTGGTTGAAGTCTTTCGAATACATGTAGCCCGGTTCTTGGACGACATTGTTGTGTTTGAAATCACTGTATTCAACGAGCAAGACAAGTACTTTGTCCGTCCGAGTAGAACCGTTGTAAGCTGCTTGTTTGGCTTTATCGACTTTGACAAACCCATCTTTTTTACCTTTTTTGTAGTTATTGTGATTTTTAGCAAGTTGTTTCGCTAATTGATCTTTTTGTTTCGTTAAGAAATCTTTTGTTTTTTGATCAAATTTCGCTTCTTTTTCCGACTCATGATCATGGTTGGCTTCCGGTTTTCCGTTTGCCTTTTTATCAAGATACTTTTGAACGGCTTTTTGTTTTTCAGCTGCAGATGCAGCTTTTGAGACGACCCCACGCTTTTCGAGCACTTTTAATAACCGATCCTGATCGACCGTGTTTAAATCCATCGGTGCACCGGCGACTGCTTTTTCAGCAGCTTCAACAGATTTTACCTTCCCACCAGGTAAAACTGGACCAACGGCAAAAGCGGCTGCCGTGATTCCGGATAAGACGGCTAAGCTAAGCTGTTTCTTTTTTCCCACGTGAACTGACCCCCTATGTAGTAGTGAAAAGCATGACCGAGATAACTTTTCTGAATATTCAAATCATATATTGTTTTAGTTGCTTAATCAATTACTTTTAGAATAATTAGTGCTTTGTAACCATACCTATTTTTGGAATTTAGTTCATTTTTACGGAAATCGACCGATATTAATAATAAACGTTCATTAATCCTTACCCTCATTTTTTAAAAGTGAGAAGATTGTCGGTTCCTTCTCGCGATACGCTACATACATGATCCAATTCTAAAGGAGGCACCTTATGACACCTCTCCAAAAATTCGAACGGCAACTTTTGAAAAATTACTTAATCGGATCCTTTGTCGCTGTTTTCGGTGTCGGCTGTTTGTTTATTTTCGAAACATTGACATTCGATGCCCAGGAACGTGCAATTTTACTGACAATCATGTTTCTCTCTGTTTTTCTGATGTTCAGCTTTGAATATACGGTCTATCGAAAGCACATGCGTCCGCTCTATCAATTCTTTCAAACACCTGTACCAAGTCAGGAGCAGCTTGCTGCTGCGTTTCGGACGACTCACCGTTTTCCGTTACTGACCATCAAACGTATCCTCGGACCCCATTTCCTTGGATTATCGATTCCGTCTTCTTCCTTAACGGCACTCGCCATTCACTTCAACTGGCTCGAAATGCCGTATTATCTCATTGGTCTCGCTTGTTTCGGTGCCGTTCTCGTCGCCATCCTGCACGCTTTGATCGAATTTTTCTTGACGTATCGTGTCACGGAATCCATGTTAGCGGAATTAACCATTCACTCTCAAACATACGGTGATGGTGAGCTCGTCTTAACAAAAAAGGATTTTATCAGTCTGCGTCAAAAAATGTTGATCAGTACGCTGATCATCGGTGTCTTTCCGATCCTGTTATTCGTTCTCGCTTCTGCCGTTCAATTGACGGAGAACGAAAGTCTGCGCTCCTACTGGAGTTGGTCGACTTTAATCTTAGTCGTCATCCTTTGTCTTGCGACATTTTGCAGTTTGCTTCTATATGAAAATATCCAAAAACCGATTTTGGCTTTGCAAGAAGGGGTTGCCCAGATTGAATCGGGTCAATTGAACACGATCAATAATCCTTTTTCCGATGAATTCTCTCAATTAGTTGGCGGCTTCAACTTAATGGTCGAAGGGATCCAAGGACGGGATCAGGAAAACGAGCAGTTGCTCGACAGTTTGTTTACCTTGTTTGCTGCGACACTTGATGCCCGGGATCCCTATACCGCCGGACACTCCTTACGTGTTGCGGAATATTCGGTTGAGATTGCCCGTGCCGCCGGATTGCCCGATGATCAAGTTGAGTTGTTACGTAAGTCTGCCCTTTTACATGACATCGGAAAAATCGGAATCCGTGATGATGTTCTATTGAAGGAAGGACGCTTGACGGATGAAGAATTCGATAAAATCAAGCAACATCCTGTCATTGGTGTACATATCTTATCGCAAGTTCATCTACCGGAGAAGTTACAACCGATTCTTCCCGGGGTAAAGTACCACCACGAGCGTTATGATGGAAAAGGCTATCCAGAAGGTTTGGCAGGGGAAGCGATTCCTGTTTTCGGACGAATTATGGCGATTGCTGATGCCTATGACGCGATGACATCCGATCGACCTTACCGGAAAGGAATGCCCGTTGCAAAAGCACTCGCCATTTTGGAAGAAGGCCGCGGGACACAATGGGATGCTTCTTTCACACAATTGTTCCTTGATTTAAAGAGACCTTCTGTCATCACTGCCTCTTGACTCTCATGAAAGGAGTTTCTTATGCATCCTAAAATTGTCGATCGCCACGAATTGTATGTTGTCGGACTTGGTTTGACATGCGAAGAAAATGAATTGCATACACTCATGCCGGAACTGTGGCGTGAATTTTCACGCCGTTCGCATGAGATTCCTGCTGAACCCGGAAGTTATCCACTCGATTTGTCACTTGGACAACGCGGAACCAAACATATGCAGTGTATCGGTCTTCCTGTCGCGTCACTTGACCAGATTCCTAAAGGGATGAAAGGACATCATATTCCTCCGGCCA
The DNA here is from genome assembly GCF_000620865.1 of Exiguobacterium sibiricum 7-3. Lineage (NCBI taxonomy): Bacteria > Bacillati > Bacillota > Bacilli > Caryophanales > Exiguobacterium > Exiguobacterium artemiae. The sequence goes on along the minus strand of NZ_KK211190.1, from coordinate 124,091 downwards.
GTTATATTTTTTGGAAACATGAAGGTCCCGATATTGAGATTTGGAAATCGTTTGAAAAGATGCAACGCTTTGCGCAGAAGCAAGGAGTCACACTGGATCCACTGAATTTTAAAATTGACGAGACACGTGACAATACACATCATCTCTATCAACGTATTCTTTAAAACCGCTTTATAGAGCGGTTTTTTTGCTGTTTTTTTCAATTCCCTTAGGTGACTTAACTATTCAGTCCGGGTATTAAGTACTATATTCAGAAAATTCTAATTAATACGAACGCCTTATTCTCGCTTTTCCTTTTCTTTGGCATAGTTAGACTCAACCCAAACAAGGAGGCGATTTATTTTGAAAAAGTTTCTCGCTACATCGCTTGTCGCAAGTGTACTTGTCGTTCCTACAGTCGTCGGAGCAGAAGGTCTTCAAACTGGTAAACTGACGAAAGCTTCATCAGCACCAGCTGCATCAATCGTTAAAGAGTACGTCAACAAAAAAGGTGATTTCTCTGTCCAAGATGTCCAAAAAGATGGATCATCTAACATCGTACGTCTCCAACAAGAAGTGGATGGCGTCCCGGTCTTCGGTAGTGTCGTCGTCGGTAACGTTGCGAAAGACGGTACTTTGAAAGCAGTCGTCAATGATGCAATCAATGTCAAAGGGAAACCTGGTCTCGCTAAAAAAGCATCACTTTCTGAGAAAAAAGCACTTAAACTTTATCAAAAAGCCATCAAAGCAACAGAATTCGAAGTAGCTCCTAAAGCAGAACTCGTCATCTACCCAGTGAAAGACGATGCGGTCTACGCTTACAAAGTCACATCAACAGTCCTCGCCGGTAAAGAGCCGTCACGCTGGACTTACTTCATCGATGCGAATTCAGGTAAAGTTCTTAATAAATATGACCAACTCGCTCATGCGAAACCGGTCAACACAGTTACCGGAACGACTTCTGTCGGTACAGGTACGACGGTTCTCGGAACTACTGCCACTTTCAACACAGTGAAGAGCGGTTCTTACTACTACTTACAAGATTCGACACGCGGTAAAGGGATTTACACGTACGATGCGAAAAATCGCAACACGCTTCCAGGTTCGCTTTGGGCGGATCTTGATAACCAATTCAATACAACATACGACCGTGCCGCTGTCAGCGCACAAGTTAACGCAGTAAAAACGTATGATTTCTACAAAAACACATACGGCCGCAACAGTTATGACAACGCAGGTGCTGCACTTAACTCTTCAGTCCACTATTCAACGAGCTACAACAATGCGTTCTGGGATGGAACGAAGATGGTCTATGGTGATGGAGACGGTTCAACATTCACATACCTCTCTGGCGCACTTGACGTCGTTGCGCACGAATTGACGCATGCCGTCACAGAATACACAGCTGGACTCGTCTATCAAAATGAGTCGGGTGCCATCAACGAAGCGGTTTCCGATATCATGGGAACAGTTGCTGAATACTCAGTCGGATCGAACTTCGATTGGCTCGTAGGAGAAGACATCTACACACCTGGTGTCAGCGGTGACGCACTCCGTTCGATGTCAAACCCGGCTGCTTACGGCGATCCGGACCACTACTCAAAACGCTACACAGGTACACAAGATAACGGTGGTGTCCACACGAACTCAGGTATCGTCAACAAAGCCGCTTACCTCCTCGGTAACGGTGGAACACATACTGGTGTCACAGTCACTGGTGTCGGCGTACCAAAACTCGGCGCAATCTACTACCGTGCCCTCAGCGTTTACTTGACTCCGAACTCGAACTTCAGCTCGCTTCGCGCAGCAGTTGTTCAATCGGCGAAAGATCTTTACGGTTCAACAAGTGCAGAAGCAACAGCAGCAGCGAAATCATTTGATGCTGTCGGCGTCTACTAAGAAAACTTCCTCCCAAGGATTTTCGACCTCCCGAGTCTATGGCTCGGGAGTTTTTTTGGCAAAAAAAAAACGATCTGTCAACGACAGACCGCTCCGGCTTATTTCCCTGGGTCACGTGCAAGACGAAGTCGCGTTGATCCGTTGTCCGGGAAAGCTTTTAATTGTAGTTTTTCACCTTGGTACCACGTACCGTAACTCGTTTCAACGACAGGTTCTCCTAAAGCCGATAGACCGGAGGCCGATGCATTCGTCCAGTCAATCGCTTCGACGATTCCGTCGGATACGACAAGCAGATAACCCGCGTTTGAGAAGTGATACGTATTGACTGCATCTTTTTGCGTATTCCCGAGCTTACCGTACTTCGCTTCAAATTTTTCGAGCGGTTGTCCGAGGTATTGTTCCGGCTTCTCGATTGGTTGATTGGCAACGACTTGTGATAATGTATCAAGCAATGTCTTGTCTTTGACTGACGACGGAACATCCATCCGGACATCTGTTTCAGGAATATAGCCTTCGACAGCATCACTCAATTTCAAGTGAACCATCCCGTTCTCCGCATCTAAAATTTCATAGACATCCCCTAAATCCGCCTTATAAATGACGCTGCTCCGGTTGGCATCCTGATAGACATCCGCAAAAGGACGTGTGACCCATGCAGCTTGGCTAATTTCTGGTTTATCCGCCTTTTTCTTGGCCTTTTTGTCTTTTTTCTTTTGATCCGTCGATGCTGATTTTTTCGTATCTTTCGTATCTTTCTTGTCTTTCTCTTGTTCGCTTCCAACCGTTTTCGGTGACTCGACGGTCGACGTCGCTTGGCTGGCATCATTCGTCGACACCATATAACCCCATCCGCCGACAATCAAGACGGTCGCTAAAATACCACCCAGTGCCACGCTCCGGCGATTCCGTTTCTGCTTCCGGCGTTCTTTTCGGGATAACCGGTCTTGCTCTTTCTGTTGTTCATTTTGACTCATCTATTGTTCCTCCTGAATTGATCGAGACACTTTTTTAATCACTATACCACCGAACACTGTGCCGGCAGTGGTTAAATTTCGATGACAGTTCTGCCTTGATGGGTTCCGTCGAGCAGAGACGCTACGACGTCCGGAATCTCGCGCAGGCTTTTTGTAGTAACCCACTCCCCAATCGGCAGTTTCCATTCATCCACCAGTTTGTACCACAGCCGAACCCGTTCAGCGATTGGAAGTTGAACAGCATCAATCCCGATCAAACGAACGCCCCGTAAGATAAACGGATATACCGTCAACGTCATTTCAGCCCCACCGACATTGCCGCATGTCGTAACCAGTCCACCGTATTGAACATAGCGAATGACGGACGCAAGTAACGGTCCCCCGACCGTATCGATAATTCCGGCATACGTGCCTTTTTTCAGCGGACGGGTCGTCTCATCCAAAAACGATTGCCGGGTTAACACTTCTGTCACGCCTTCCTGTTTTAACCGGTCGGCTTCCGCTTCTTTTCCGGTGACCGCATGAACCGTAAATCCCAGTTTAAGAAGAAGTGCTATCGCAATACTGCCGACTCCACCCGTTGCACCGGTCACGAGAACCGGTCCGGCTTCCGGCTTGACCCGCTCCATCAGTTCGTCAACCGACTGGGCGGCCGTTAATCCTGCTGTCCCGTAAGCCATCGCTTCAAATGTCGTGAATCCCGTCGGCAACGGTGTGATCCAGTCTCCTGGAACACGTATGTACTCTTGAAAGCCGCCGGACGTATTCATCCCAAAATCAAAACCGTTGACGACAACCGCTTCTCCTTCTTGAAACCGCGGATCAGTTGACGTGACGATATGACCCGCTGCATCGACACCCGGTGTATGCGGATATTGTTTCGTCACTCCGCGGTTTCCCGTGACCGATAAGGCATCTTTGTAATTGACGCAGGAATAGTCGACGCGAATCAAGACGTCTCCTTCTGGCAACTCCACGACTTGCTTTTGTTCGAGTGCTCCTGTAAACTCATCCTCCTGTTCCCGGACAACAAATGCTTTGAACGTATCTTTCATCTCCAAGACCCCTTTCCATGAATGACTCCAGTAAGCTATACCCGAACACAGTCATCGGCATACCTTTTATGTACGTTTTGTTCATACAAAAAACCGTGAATGCCGAAGCACTCACGGTTTTTGGCGTCTGACGAAAAGAAACTGTTTTCCGCAGGTAGTCACGAGTGACAGGTAAACATGTCATCGGTCCGTGGTCATGGGTGTGCCGTGGCCGTCGAGATTCCCGATTGGAAGAGGTTTGTGTCAAAGCGCCGTCCTTGATCAGGAGTCTCACCTGATCAAGGATCACATATAACGTGTACCGTCAAAATCAATCTCCGTCCGGTAATTGGCGGCATTGATCGCATTGGAAATCCGGTGCGCCGAGCGCTCGATTTCCTGCGCTTTAATCCGGTACGCATCCGGATCGTACAGGGCATGCCGAATGACCGTCGTTCCTTCAAATCCGTATTGGAATTCGCGTTTGGGACGGGCCGCAAGTTCTTGGAACTGAGTTGCTTTCGCGCGGAGTTGCGTCGCCAATTCAATCGCTTCGACGAGAGGCATTTCACCTTCCGTCGTCTCGATCATCGTCGACAAGTTCGCTGCGTACACTAACCGGTCGAGTGTCCGCATATCCCGCCGGACTTCATCCATCGCTGACTCGACGTCCAGTAATGTCCGGTCTTGTCCGGTCGGTATCGCCTCACCTTTTTCAAGATCAACAAACGCAATCCGGTCCACTTCTTCGACCAGCTGTTCAAGCTGTTTCCGTAAGATACTTTTGAGTTTCACAGCGTCTGCTAAGTACATTGTTCAGTCCCCCCGTTTCCTGATTTTGCTCTAGTGTCTATTACGTCCTGACATTATGAAAAGTTTCATTTGAGTTGCCCGAGAAAATTGGAAAAATCATTTTCAATATCCACCAATACGGTTGCCGTCACATCGGTTGATTGGTTCGGATCATAGCGGACCGTCTCGTACAGCTGTTGCAATTCAGGTGACGGCTGAAAACCGATTCGGGCAAACCATTCCCGGAACGACTCCGTTTCCCGGCGTTTCAGTTTTTGGGGAAGATGACGGTTAAATAAGACGACCTGTTGCCGGACCTGTTCGACCGGTAATGGTGGCAGTTCGTCTTCTGGATTCGTTTCTTCCAGGCGTTTTTTTATTCGAACTGGACGTGGAACTAACTCGTCTTCAGTATTGTCCCATTTCTTTCGTTTTCGGAGATGCCGAACAATTAGAAACAGTCCGGTCAAACCTGCGAGACTAATCGCAACCAACAGATAGGGAAATCCGCTCTCTGCTTCTTCGCCTTCGCTTTTTGAGAACGAATGAAATCCAAGTGAAATGAATTTTTCTTTTCGTGGTTCCCCCCCACCATCACCTTTTTCATCCGTCTCATATCCATATTTAACTTGTCCGGGCGGTAGTTCTTTTTTCTTAAACAAGTATGACCACCAAAACGTCAACGGTTCGGATTCACAGCCTCTTACACATTTCTGCTGACCGCCTCCCGGAAACACTTCGACTTGTTGCAATGCTTCGTACCCTGCCTGGGTCAACGGCTTAATGATACCGAGCGCCAATATGACCACACCAATCAACATCAACAGCCGACTTCGAAATTGCATATCCTCACCTCTCTAATGTCATTTTTATCCATTATATCCGAAACGCGACCTAATTATCGGAATTTTTTGTTTTTTAGAGAAAAGGGCTTCAATCCTAAAAGGGATGGGAAAAGGAAAAGAGTGATTTTTAGAGAGGGGCTTCTACATGTTGAGATTAGACGAAACACATGATCCATATCAAAACGGACAACTGATTGCAGAATATACCGAAACAAAATCAAACGGTGAGGCTGTGCTTCGGGCGGAACAATTGATGAAAGACAGTCCGTTCGTCGCACCGCGTCGGGCGACTCATCCGAGCCGTTACCTCCGGTCCTTGATTTCACCACTCTTTTTGACAGATCGGGATAAACATATCCTTCCGTTGACGAAAGCCTTCGTCAGTGAACAGGATGAAATCCGGCCCAGCTGGTTCGGACGGCTGGCGTATGAATTCGAGCAATTGATCAGCAACGTCGAAAAAGTCGATGTCAAGGACTATGGGGCGATTGGTGACGGCGTGACCGACGATACGCTCGCTTTTAAGGAAGCACTCGCGGACGGGCACCGGCAAGTCCACGTTCCGGCCGGCACGTATCTTGTCCGCGGCATCCGCCTGCCGAGTTATACGATTTTGACCGGGGACGGAAAAGGACAGACGATTTTAAAACTGCATGACGCGGCACCGAAAGGACGCCGTTTGATTACGAATCAAAATTACTTACTTGGTAACCATCATCTGCTCGTTGAACGGATGACGCTGGATTGGAATATCGAGCGAATCGGAAATGCTAAAAAAAGTAGCACGTGGGGTAATCATTCGAGTTGCTTGACCTATGCACACGTGACGTACGGTTGGGTCTTTGATGTCGATGCGGTCAATCCGGGATTACACTGCTTTGATATTTCAACTCCGTACTACAACTATAACGGCGACGGTGCACGGGCCAATCTCAGCAGTTCGTTCATCTGGTTTGACGGTCTGACAGGATCCGGTTTTGGCGATGATGGGATCACGACCCATCACAGTGATCATCTGTTCATCTCAAACTGTTTTATGCGTGATCCGAGCGGCCGTGCCCACGCGGCCGGCTTCTCGAACTCAAACGGGATCGAGATTGATGACGGTTCCCGCGATGTCTGGTTATTTAATAATGCGACGACACGCTGCTTCGGAGGACTTGAAATCAAGGCCCATGCGACATCATCCGCCGCATCAACCGTTAAAATCGTCGGTCACTTGTCTATCGATGATCACCGGTCGTTCAACTTCCGTCATATTGGACATCATCAAGCAACAGACCCGACGTCACAAACAGCGTACAATATCATCGCAACCCGGCTGATTGCCCAGACACCGCAATATACGTCACTGTATCAAAATTCGAAACCGCGGGCTCTCATCGTCTCGGCTTACCGTAATGTCGTCATTCATGATTTCACGGTGCTCGGGGACCCGTATTATGACTATCAGGAACAACCAATGATCGGAATTCAATATAAAGCCCGGAACGTCACGCTGAGCCAGGTCAAAATGAGCGGATTCCACCAGGCTAAAACGGATATCCAGGTATTCGGCGGAGACAACCGGGCCGAAGACGTCCGATTGATTGACGTCCGGATTGAAGATTCGGCCAAACACGGCATCACGATTGGTCCAAACATCGAACACGTCCGCTTGACGAACGTCGCCATCAAAGGGGACGGGACAGTCGGCCTGAATGCCAAGTCTGAACCGGAACTGGAACGGTTTATTGCGACCGGCTACAAAGTACCGGTCCGGACGCATGCTACATCAGGCTAATCCACTAAAATAAGGCTGCTCCGACTCATGTCGAAACAGCCTTATTTTCATTGTGCCCGAAGATAGGCGAGGACCCGCGTGTCAATCGACCGATCCGTCTGTTCCCGCATCTCGAAGTTTTCCGTATGCAGGTACGTCCGGAAAGCTTCCGCAAACGAACCGCGGTATCCGAGTTCAAGCAGCTTGTCCATCAATTCCGATTCGAGTGCATCATCAATCGGCTTGATTTCTTCCGGCTTGCTTGGTTGCAAATACAGCGTATGCAACTGATAAATCCGCTCCAGTTCCTGAATCGGACTCGCATGATCATCGACCCGTAAATCAATATAACGATCATTAAAACCACCGTACCCGCCGCCTTCTTTGACGACTAACAACGCTGCCGACTGCATGCCCCGTGAATCTCCGCCCGCTGCTTGACCGGCGGCAAGTGCCCGTAATAACCGTTCAGCCAGCGGACCTTCCGTCGTCTCGAACACACGGGCCATCTCCTTGACCGTATTGCCGTCGACAAGAATGTTTCCTTGTGCCGCGAAGTGTTTTCCGGCAATTCCGCCTGCCCAGTCATTACAGCCTTCTCCCGTAAACGTCGCACTTTTACCTGAAGCATCGATGATTCCAACTTGACGATCCGCCCGTCCTTCATCGGCTTCCGTCAGCCGTTTCAAGACTTCGTCGGCCGACTTGCCTTCTTCAATCATCCGCAACCCTTCCGGACCGTATGACGTGTTTGCAAACGACTGGGTCGCAATCGCTCCGACACCGGCTTTCGCAAAAGGTACGGCACTGCCGACTGCTAAAAATTTTGACTGAACCGCTACACCCCAAGCCTGTTCTTTTTCACAATACCCAACGATTGAATAAGTCATCTGTCTAAAATCCCCCTCGATTATCATACATATTCTGTTCGTCGTAAGATTTCCCGTTTCCTGCATATGAAAAACCTTCCGTTCACTTCGAACGAAAGGTTTGGTGTGATTATTGAATTCCGAGGACTACCGCGAGCAGCAAGGCACCACACGCAAGGACAATCCAAATCGCAAACAGTTTCCAAACAAATCGTAGCCATTTTTCGTACGGAATACCGGCAATCGCCAGGAACGCCATCAAGTGCGCACTCGTCGGGAAAATCATATTCGTCAAACCGTCACCGTACTGAAAGGCAAGGACTGCGACTTGCCGCTCAATTCCGAGCAAATCGGCAAGCGGCGCCATGATCGGCATCGTCGTCGCCGCTTGTCCACTTCCGGAGGGAATAAAGAAGTTCGTAATCAATTGGACGATATACATCCCGATGACAGCAAGAGACGTCGGTAACTGTCCGACGGCATTCGACAAACCGTAAATCACGGTATCGATGACCCGTCCGTCTTCTAAGATGACGACAATTGCCCGGGCAAAACCAACAATCAAGGCACCAAACGTAACCGCCTTGGCTCCATCAATTAAACTTTCGAATGTCCGGTTGACGCCCATTGTCACGATACCAGCGAGTAAGCCGATAATCAGGAACGAAGCTGTCAGTTCCGTCAAATACCAACCCCACTCAAAAATACCGATGACGTTCAGCGTGATTCCGCCGACAAGCACAACTAGAACAAAAAGATGTTTTTTCGAAAATTGAGAAAAAGTTGTTGCTGTTTCCTGTTTTCGGTGTTTCTCCAGATCATGTACAAGACTCTGTTCCGGATTTTTTTTGACCTTCTGTGCATAGTTCATGACATAAAGAATCGTAACAATTAAAAAGACGAGATAGACTGCAGTCCGGTAACCGAGTCCACTGAACAGCGGCACTTCAGCAATTGACTGCGCGACGCCGACCGTAAATGGGTTCAGCATACCTCCGGCAAAACCGACGGCTGCTCCGAGACTGACGATCGCTGCACCCGTCATCGCATCGTAACCAAGGGCACGTGCTAACATGATGCCGATCGGAACGAAGATGATCGTTTCTTCCGCCATTCCGATTGTCGCTCCAGCCACGGAAAAGACAAACATCGTCATCGGGATCATGATGTGTCCTTTTTGGCCAAACCGATTAATCAGTTGATTGATGCCTGACTCGATGGCACCCGTTTGCCGGATGATTCCAAATACACCACCGACCAAAAAGATATAAAAGATAATGGCAGCACCTGCCTCCATCCCTTTTGGAATGGCTTCAAACAAACCAAATAAGTTAACGGGTGCGGATTCAACGGCACGATACGTACCATCGATGACAACCGTTTGTCCGTCCTGCTTTTCCCGGTCAAACTGACCTGCCCGTAATGTATACGTCAAGATGACAGCAATCAGTAAAATCCCCATGATAATCGCGTACGTGTGAGGCATCTTGAAGAAAGAGCGCTCCGAAGCATTTGCCTGTGGTTTCCGTTCATTCATTCATTTGCCTCCTGACCTACCTTTAAATTTTGACTCTCTCAAGAGATAATGCCCTATTTATGGAAAAAATAACAGTCTATTTCGTCATTTAATTTTTTTGTAATATATTAAATCTGTAAGAAAAACAAAAAAACCCGACCGCAGTCAGGTTTTTCGGGTGTGATTTACGCGTTAAATGATTGAACATCAAGTGGTTTCGCAAGCGCTGTTTGCGCAAACGCCACGAACTGACCGAAATGCGCACTCGTGTTGTGCGTTTCAATGGCAGCTTGATCTTCCCATTTCTCAATCATCATGAAGACATTTTCATCTTCCGTGCTTTGGAACAGGTCATAGCTGATGTTGCCCGCTTCCAAGCGTGATCCTTCGATCAACGTTTTAGTAGCTTCTAAAAACTCTTGACGTTTTGCTGGTTGTACTTCTAATTTTGCTTCAATGGCGATCATTGGAAAGCCTCCTCTAAAATTTCATTAACTCAAGTATCGTAGCACCTTCCTTCTCCATTCTCCATTAAGATGCTTAGACGATTAGGGAAGTTATATTTCGGGTAAAAAAATGTATCATTTTGACATCAGAGAGGAGTTCACCTTATGAACGTCGAGACTTTTTATTTCGATGATGATGGCGAGATTCCCAACAATCCTGATTTGCCTGTACTTATTTATCGGCACGCCTTTGAAGATCCCTCTTCCATCGAACAGACCTTCAATACGCACAATTGGCGAAACAGTTGGGTGGATGGGATTTTTGATTTCCATCATTATCACAGCGTCGCCCATGAGGTCATCGGTATTCTTGAGGGGCATGCCAGTATCCAACTCGGTGGACCACTTGGGAAGACCTTCACGTTGACGGCTGGTGATGTTGTCATCCTTCCTGCTGGCACGGGTCACAAGGCTTTACACACGAGTCGACGGTTTCAGGTCGTCGGCGCCTATCCGAAAGGGCAAGACTACGATACATTGACCGGTGATCCGTGTGAACGCCCGGATAACCTGAAGCGGATTGCCCAAGTGGAACGGCCGCAAACAGATCCCGTTTATGGACAACAAGGACCGTTACTTGAGCACTGGTAATCTCGTCCGTCTTCCGTTTGCCCGGAAGGCGGACGTTTTTTTCTGCTCTATCCGTGGTAAACCCTACTATTGTGCTTTTTAAAGGAGGAACTGAGATGAATGAGACAGAACGGACCGTCATACTGGCGGCACTGAAACAAAAGACCGTTACACTTCCGGATCAGACGCATGTTCGTGCACTTGGCCAAGGGACATGGCGTATGGGAGAAGACCAAAGTAAGCATCAGGCTGAAATCGAAGCCTTGCACGTCGGACTCGACAGCGGGATGGAACTGATCGATACCGCGGAAATGTACGGGGAAGGAGCCTCCGAACAACTGATTCGCGAGGTACTGAAAAAACGACGTGACGACGTGTTCCTCGTCTCAAAAGTCTATCCCCATAATGCTGGCGGCGAAAAACTGCGCGCAGCCTGTGAGCAGACACTTGAAAATCTCGGTACTGATTATTTAGATCTCTACTTGTTGCACTGGCGCGGCAGCATTCCGCTTCAGGAAACGGTCGACGGTCTCGAGCAATTAAAGGCAGAAGGTAAAATCCGCCGTTGGGGTGTCTCTAACTTTGATGTCTCTGACATGAACGAACTTTTATCACTTCGTAACGGCGATCAATGTGCTGTCAACCAAGTGCTGTATCATCTTGGTTCGCGTGGTATCGAGTATGAGTTGATGCCGCTCTTAAAACAACACGGGATTCCGGTCATGGCCTATTGCCCACTCGCAGAAGGCGGCAGCTTACGGGACCAATTGCTTGATCATCCGACTGTCGAACGTCTTGCGGAAGAGCATGGCGTCAAACCGGCACAAATTCTACTTGCCTGGGCGATTCGCAGCGGTGACGTCATCGCAATCCCGAAAGCCGGACAGGCACAACACGTGGAAGAAAACGGGAAAGCGGCGCTCGTCGAGTTAACCGACGAAGAATATACAGCACTCGATGAAGCATTCCCGGCACCAACTAAAAAAGAACCACTCGATATCGTTTAAGGAGGAAAAAGTCATGAACAAATCAGTCACTCTTGGAAAATCTAATCTTACCGTCAATCCAATCGGTCTTGGAACGAATGCGGTCGGAGGACACAACCTTTATCCAAATCTCGATGAACAGGCAGGTCGGGATCTTGTCCGCGTCGCTTTGATGAACGGTATTAACTTCTTGGATACCGCCTACATTTATGGTCCGGAACGTTCGGAAGAACTGGTCGGAGAAGTGTGGAGTGAAACAGTGGAACGTGATGAAGTTATTCTTGCGACAAAAGGGGCACACCAACTCATCGACGGTAAGGCCGTCATGAACAACTCACCTGAATTTTTGAAACAAGCGGTCGAAGATAGTCTGAAGCGTCTGCGGACAGATTACATTGATTTGTATTACATTCACTTCCCGGACGAGACGACACCAAAAGACGAAGCCGTCGCAGCTCTTGCTGAGCTAAAAGCCGCAGGAAAAATTCGGGCGATCGGTGTCTCGAACTTCTCGCTCGAGCAGTTAAAAAAAGCCAATAAGGACGGTCATGTCGACGTCTACCAAGGTGAGTACAATCTCTTTAAACGTGATGCCGAAAAAGAGATTTTACCGTATATTCGGGAACACGGCATTTCATTCGTACCGTACTTCCCGCTTGCTGCCGGTCTGCTTGCCGGAAAATATGATGCAGATACGAAGTTTGATGATCTTCGGAAAAACGATCCGTTGTTCCAGGAGGATGTATTCAAAGACAATCTGGCAAAAGTCGACTTGTTGCGTCCGATTGCGGAAGCGAAAGATGCCGAAGTCGCGCACATCGTTCTCGCCTGGTATTTAGCACAGGACGGCATCGACGCCATCATCCCGGGTGCGAAACGGGCTGATCAAGTCACGGATACCATCCGGACACTTGATGTCGAATTAACGGAAGACGAGATTCGTCAAATCGATCACATCTTCAGCTGACACAACAAAACCACGCCAGTTCGACTTGGCGTGGTTTTGCTTTGAGCAGATTAGGCGAAAAATTGAAGAATGGCTCGTATGATGAAGAAACAGGAGGCGATTACTATGAAACATCATTTTCACCTGACAGCAGACTGGCCCGGCAACCGCAATGATGTCGGTCAAATCGAGACCGGCGAATTGAAAACAAAGATTTCGATTCCGGACGCAATGGACGGCCCCGGTGTCGGTACCAATCCGGACGAGATGTTGCTCGGTGCAGCCGCGACATGTTACATCATCACGCTGGCCGCGATGCTCGAACGAAACAACATCCCGAAAGTGTCCCTCACGATGGAATCGGAAGGAATCGTCGATGTCACGAACGGCGTCTTCACCTATGACGCGATCATTCACCGACCGACCTTGATTCTACCGGTAGAGACGACAGAAGCGAACCTGACGAAAGCACGCCGCCTGGCTGAAAAAGCAGAAGGATCGTGTATGATTACGCGGGCACTGGCTGGTAATGTGAAGGTTTCGTTAGAGGCGGTTGTGGAGTTGGAAGGCTGAGGATTCTTTTCGATGTATGCTGATACAGTACGACTTCATTTCTTTATTGAAATGAGGTCTTTTATTTTTGATTAGATTCTTGCTGCACAATTTTCAGTTCCTTCGTATACTGAACTTAGTTTGGAATTTATTGGAGGTCATCAGATGTCATCGTTTCAAGAAAAATTACGCAGTCAAAATACTGAATCTCATCCTTTTGAAAAAAGCTCTCCGATTCAACCAGCAGATTATACCGCCGAATTACTGACACACTTAAACGAGCTCTTCTATAAATCGATTGTTGAACTTCAACAAAATCAACTGACCGGGGAAATGATTGAAACCACAAACCGTTGGCTCTCTGCATTAGATGAGCCGCTTTTGGTTGCACCCTTGCATCGTGAACTAACATCCTCTACTACGACACCCGTACAATATGAAAAATCATTAAGAGCATGGGACTTAATTGCACCGGGTCAAGAAAATCAGGAAAAACTGTTGCATCACTTGATCAATGAATTATCAACAGCCCAATCCGCCGACTGGATGGTCAGCTTTACACGCCATTCCGGAATCCAAGCACTCGTCCCTTCATTTCAAGAAGCGGAACGAATCAATAAACCGATTCGTATTTTAACTTCATTTTATATGAACATTACAGAAGCCAAAGCATTACGGACTCTGATGCAATTTAAAAATATCGAGATTAAAATTTACGAACCGATCAAAAAAAATCAAGCCTTCCATCCAAAAGCGTATTTATTTACACGGGAAACTGATTTACACAGTACGATTATCGGTTCATCTAATTTATCAAAGTCTGCTTTAACAAATGGATTAGAATGGAATGTTCGAATTCCCCATTCTCCTCTCACCTCTTTAGTTTCTCAAGCACAAACATTATTTAATAATCTCTGGAACAGTGAAGAAGCGATTTCCTGCACATCAGCTATTTTAGATCAATATGAACAACATCATTTAGACTCTCCGAAGATCAAACAGTTTGTTGTGAATGATCGAGTCGCAGAACCCTCTGTTGAATACGAAGTGATTCAACCAAATGAAATGCAGCTTCCGGCTTTGGAACAATTACACCGTTTACGGTTAAAACAACAAACAAAAGCAATGGTCATTGCAGCAACGGGAACAGGAAAAACCTATTTGGCGGCTTTCGACGTCAAACAATTTGCAGCTAAACGTGTTCTGTTTGTCGCTCACCGCGGAAAACTTTTATCTCAAGCGGAAGAAACATTTAAGAAAATTTTCACAGATATCCATGCCACATTCGGACGGTACCAGGCAAATCAAAAAGATCTTGATAAGCAATTTACTTTTGCGACCATTCAAACGTTCTCAAAAGAAGTTCATTTGGAACAATTCGATCCAAACACTTTTGATTACATCATCATCGATGAGTTTCACCATGCTGCTTCCGAGTCTTACCAAAAAATCCTCAACTACTTTACACCGCAATTTTTACTCGGAATTACGGCAACACCGGAACGAATGGACGGATTAAATATCTTTAAGTTAGTGGACCACAATATTGCATACGAAATTCGATTATATGATGCTCTGGCCCAAGACTTGTTAACACCGTTCCATTACTTTGGTATTCAAGATGATGAAGCCATTGATTACGAAGTCATTCCGCAAAAAAATGGATTGTACATTGAAAAAGATTTAGTGGAAGCACTCGAACGTTCTTCCCGGACGGACTATATCCTCGAGATGATGACTAAATTTGGTCACAGCGGTACGGCTCGGGTCGGACTCGGTTTTTGTGTCAATATTGATCATGCCGAATACATGGCTGCTGAGTTTAACAAGCACCAGATCGAGTCACTGGCCATCACGAGTAAACAAACGGAAGCAGAACGGGAACACGCCATTCAACGGCTGGAAGATGATCAGGATCCGCTATCGTTTATCTTTACAGTCGATCTCTTTAATGAAGGTGTCGACATTCCTAAAATTAACGTCATGCTGTTTTTACGTCCTACGGAGTCACCAACGATTTTTATTCAACAACTTGGTCGCGGTTTACGGAAACATGAGTCAAAAGAGTACGTCACGATTTTAGACTTTATCGGCAACAGTCAACGCGCTTTTGTGGCACCGCTTGTCTTATCTGGTCAGCAATCTTTTCATTCGATCGATCGCTATCATATCGCCAATGCGGTTCAAAATCATTTTCCAATTTTGCCTGAAGGTTCCTTGGCAATTTTGGATCGTGTGACAGAGACATTTATCATTGAACAAATGAAAAAAATCGAGTTTTCGGCCAGTAAACAATTACGTGAAAGCTACCAGCGTCTGATGACTATGATCGGCGACACACCATCATTAAATGATTTGGTGACACATCCGGACGCCCCCGCAATCGAAACGATTATTCAACAGTGGAAAAGTGTTCTAAAGCTAAAACAACTGGAAAAAGTAGCAACCGATGAAGAAGTGGCTTTGTTGCTTAATCCGGATACACGACGCGTGCTCCAACATATCGAAAGTTGGTTCCCGATCCGCGAACCATTCAGCTTATTGATGGTGCAATCGCTGTTCAATCAACGGACGATTTCCGCTGATGATGTCATTCAATCAACCGCAACCCGCTTTGCCGTTTCACCGGAAGCCTTAACTCATCGTTTGTCTTTGATTCAGCATCTATTTAATCGCTGGTCTACTTCTTTAAAACATGATCGGATTGTGTTGCTTGTTGAATCTGCTGCTGGTGAATATACCTTCTCGGAAGAAATGACACGGATTTTAGCTTCGTCGCCAGCATTAGTCGACTATTTGCATGAGCTAATCCAGGCAGGCCTCCACTCATTTGAACAACTTTCAGGTGGAGAAAATTGGTTGACTAGTCCTCAATCATTGATTTCAAGAATGACATACAGTCGCTCTGTCATCCAACGATTGTTACAATCTTCAAGCCAGGAAGGATCGTGGCGCGAAGGGGTTGCTCAAGCCGGAAATGATTATGTATTATTCGTTAATTTACACAAAAATGAATCGATTGAAGATCAATTGAATTATCAAGACTACTTTATCGATAAACACCATTTCCACTGGCAATCACAAAATCGGACTACTGACTTAAGCAAAATCGGTGAACTTTACCGCCATCATGAAGCACAGGGAATCAAAATTCATCTCTTTATTCGAAAAGCTGAAAAGGAACAAGGTCGCTCTCTGCCCTTTACGTACTTCGGTGAATTGATTCACAAAAGCAGTCATGGATCAAAACCGATTAATGTGGAGTGGATTTTAAAAGAGCCCTTAACAAGTGAAGAATTTATTTCGTGGAAAAAGCTTTCATGATTTTTTTTACAGACGGAATATCTGCCGGAGCCCAATCTAAAGAATCCAACTGTTTGACGGGTACCCATCGTAATTCCGCATGTTCCAATGCTTGAGGTTCACCTGATACAATCGTTGATTGAAAAGTCGATAACTCAACAAATACTTTGTCGTATTCATATCGTGTTGTTTCGATATGATCGTCCACTTGAATCGTACAATTTAATTCTTCCTGAATTTCGCGGAGGAGAGACTCTTCCGGACGTTCACCCGGTTCGATTTTCCCGCCCGGAAACTCCCATAAGTTCGGTAATGACATGACAGGACTTCGAAGAGCACACAGCACTTCATGACTTGAGTTAGTTATAACTGCACCTACAACCTGAACTGTCTTCTTGGACATTATATTCATCCTCTCTTTAATCAATCACATATTGCTACTATGCACGATGACTCATGAAAAAGAATCACTTCTCTCATGCGACTCCTACAGGAAAAAGCGCAGGATTCTGCGATGTCAGAGACAGACAAGACCCGACTCTCGATTCCATTGAATAGAGAGTTCTGGCTTGTGTCTCGCCTGAGGAAAGCGCAGGAAGAAGATGTGATTCTTTTTCGTGTCTTTCATTTATCAAAAGTTATCCACACACGAACAACTATTTTGCTTAATCTGATTTAATTAAAATTATCCACATGTGGATAACTTTCCATATGCTATACTTTTACTACTTATCCACAACCAGAAATGAGGAACTCGTGTGCCACGTGAAATTTATCCGGTTGTCGTCAAAACGACAGCCATCGAACAAATCAAAGACGGACAACCGTTTTTGTACAAAGAATTGTTTCAAAAAACCAGTCATCTCAAAGAAGCTGGTGCCTTACTCCGGCTGATGACAGAAGATAAAGAATACCTTGCAACGGGTTATTTTGGCAAGCAGGAAAAAGGGATTGGTTGGTTACTGTCGACTGATGAACTGCAAGACATCGACGAAACTTTCTTCAAAGAAAAAATCGAGGTTGCCCTCGATCGTCGAAATGATTTTTTTGAGAATGATTTGATTGATACGTTCCGGGTCTTTAACGGTTCAGGAGACGGCATCGGCGGATTGACCATCGATTGTTTTGATCACCATTATCTGATTACGTTTGAAAACGAAGGCATCTACTCTTTTAAAGCCGATATCGTATCAGCGCTCGAATCACTTATCCACTTTAAGAGCATTTATGAAAAACGGACTTTCCAGATCGATGGACAACCGGTCAAAGGTGACGATTTCTTAGCTGGTGAACGCGGTGATTTCCCAGAAGTCTTGCAAGAAAACGGCATCCCCCTGTTGTACCATCTCGATGCCGGTATGCGCACCGGGCTTGATATCCATCAGCGTGAACTCCGTTCCGTCGTCAAACAACATGCTTCAGATCGACGTGTCTTGAATCTGTTTTCTGACACAGGCACGTTAACGGCAGCTGCCTTACTTGGTGGTGCAGTCGAGACGACAAGCGTCGATTTCTCGACACGAAGCCGTAATAAAACAATTGAGCAGTTGGAACTGCATCAATTCGATTCAACGACACAGACGATTCTTGTCCAGGACGCGTTTGACTATATCGATCAAGCCGACAAAAAAACACGCTTTGATTTCGTCATCGTTCATCCGCCGACTCTTGTCAAAACACAGGCACGCCATTTCCGGGCGGAAGTCGACTTACCCGCTTTGATTCAACAAACCATCCACATGACGCATCGTGGCGGTTTATTGCTGATTACGACAGACTGTCCTTTGTTTGACCAGGTCCGCTTTATGAAGATGGTCGATCAAGCATTTAAAAAATTACGTCAAACGTACGAAATCGTTTGGGAAAGTACTCCTTTAGAAGACTTCCCGGAACATGCTTCTTTAAAAGAAACGGCTTCAAAATCCGTATTAATCCGTCGTAAATAAACAAATAATTCACGAATCTGCTGATGATTTTTTCATCAGCAGAATTTTTTTGGGATTAAAAGGAAAAGTAAAATGAATAGCGAATCATTATTCTTAGGAAAATGAGCTTTCACCTCAAATGATGCTTACTTTTCCAAAATGTGATTGCTGATCAAAGATTTGGTAGGCTGCATTCAATGCATCAAGCTGACGCGGCACCTGCTCTTCGATGACGAGATCGACGACTCCATCCGCGACGAGTCGTGCCACTTCTGCCAAATGCGCTTGTTGACGTAACATCTCCTGCTCTTTCCCTTTCAACAATGGAAGGGCAACGAAGACGGCTTCGAGCGTCAATGCCTTACTGTGCATCATCGTCAAATCCTGTGTCGTTCGGGTGGCGATGGAAATGATTTTTCCGCGCTCCTTCGCAAGGATGAAAGACTCTTGCAAATGATCTCCGCCGACGGTATCAACGATGACATCGAATCCATCATGACCGAGACGCGCTAATAACTGTTCGGCTGATTCATCCTGGTACCGGTGCGGACGAATACCGTGTTGTTCTAACCACATTGCTTTATGATCATTTGAAGCACTCGCTGTCACATCACATCCATAATGTTTAGCCAGTTGTCCGACAAGGTGTCCGACTCCACCCGTTCCACCTGCTACATATAAGCGCATCCCCGGATGAACAGCTGCCCGTTCCTTCAACACTTCCATCGCTGTCAGACTGATGACCGGCAGACAACCTGCTGTTGCAATATCCAAATTCTCCGGTCTGAGTACGGCCATCTTTTCAGGAACCAACATCTGCTCCGCCAGTGCCCCGGACCGGTTACCGAGTCCGCCGCCAAATGCGATGACGTGATCGCCGATAGAAAAAGACGTCACACTCTCTCCGATTTCAATGATTTTCCCCGTAACATCTCCCTGGAGAATTCCAGTTGCAGGAGCTGCCGCCACATGACCAAAAAACATTTTGGTGTCCAGTGGATTCAAGCTCGTCCCTTCCACTTTAATTTTTAAATCATAATTTCCTGTTTGTTCGAGTGTGACGTCTTTTTCTGTTAACGTAGCGTCTTTTCCGTACTGTTCCACGACATATGCTTTCATAAAAAATCCCCCTTTTTTCAAATCAGCTTATCTTGTTTCAGAATACTCTAACATTCCTACTTCATGCTATGATGAAGCTACCTTAACTCAGAAAGGACGTTTTTTCTTTGAAACATGATTTGATTCGTCGTTTGACTACATATGCGAAGATCGATACACAGTCTGACTACGCAAGTACGACCGTTCCGACAACAGACGGACAATGGACGCTCGCCCGTCTCCTTGTTGACGAACTGAAGGAAATTGGCATGAGTGATGTGACCGTCGATGCAAACGGATATGTCATGGCGACTCTTCCTGCTAATACCGATGCGGACATTCCGACAATCGGATTTTTAGCACACTTGGATACGGCGACTGATTTTACAGGGACAAACGTCAATCCGCAAATCGTCGAAGGATATGATGGAGAAGACCTGGTGCTTAACCCAACGATTCCTGTCATCCTGTCACCAAAGGATTTTCCTGCACTTAAAAACTACGTCGGGCATACGTTGATGACAACAGATGGCACGACATTGCTCGGCGCAGACAATAAGGCCGGAATCGCCGAAATCATGACCGCGATGCATCATCTCCTCACGCACCCTGAAATCAAACATGGCCGGATTCGTGTCGCCTTCACACCTGATGAAGAAATCGGACGTGGTCCGCATCATTTTGACGTCGCTGCTTTTGATGCGAAATTCGCTTATACGGTTGACGGCGGTCCGCTCGGTGAACTTGAATATGAAAGTTTCAACGCAGCTGCTGCAGAAATCGTCTTCCACGGAACAAACGTCCACCCAGGGACGGCGAAAGACAAGATGGTCAACTCGCAAAAACATGCGATGGCTTTCCAGAACCGGTTACCGGGTGATGAAGCACCTGAATTTACAGACGGTTTCGAAGGATTCTACCATTTGATTTCGTTTGAAGGTTCGGTCGAAAAAACGACGGTCCAGTACATCATCCGTGATTTTGACCGGACTAAGTTCGAAGCCCGGAAACACTTCCTGACGGCTTTGGTCGAAGAATGGAACAAGAAATACGGGGCAGGCAGTGTCGAAATCAAACTAAATGATCAATATTACAACATGCGTGAGAAAATCGAGCCACATATGGAAATCGTTGATATCGCGCATGCGGCGATGGAGTCACGTGGTATCACCCCTATTATCAAACCGATTCGTGGCGGGACGGACGGTTCGCAACTGTCGTACATGGGACTTCCGACACCAAACATCTTTACAGGTGGCGAAAATTACCACGGAAAGTTTGAATTCATTTCCGTCGACAATATGGTGAAAGCAACGGAAGTTGTTGTGGCAATTGCGGAACGCTTTGCGAAAGAAAAAGAAATCTGAACATAAACAAACTGTCCTGCTGATTCAGTAGGACAGTTTGTTTGTCATGAAGATACGCTTCGTTTTAAACGATAAATATAGCCAAGCAAAAGAATGATAATCAGAAAAGAACCAATCATCAATGCTTTGGAGTTTTCTCCCAAAAAGGAGTTCGGATGTTCTTCAACGTCTGGAACGGTTTTCTTCATTTCCTTTACCTGATTTTCACTGATTGTAAAATCATCCTCAAACGACCATTCCTGTGTGTCGCCGGTCAGTTTGACATCCAGTTGATACGTTCCCGGTGTCAGGATTCCCGTTGACGCGAGCGGAATCGTCATATAGATCGTCGGGGCGAATTGAGCGTTCATCTTTTTTCGAATGATCATTTTTTCATCAAAATTAGACGAGAATACTCCCACTTCTAAACGTTCAGGGCGAAGCCCTAGTGCAAGTAGGAGATGAATCGTCTTCGGGCAAGGCGTGTCTTGCGACACGTCAATTGTCCGACACTCTTGGTTTGAAAACAATTAAAATCAGGAATAAAAAAAGAGTCATGTTCTTTGAAAACTGAAGATATAGGGTTGTGACAGGAAGTTCGTCTGTCACGTAAAATCTTCAACGTTCACCTTGCGGATGACCGAAGTAGCGAAAACCAAGCAGAGTAGGCATCCGCATAAAAGAAACGGACCATATCAACGTTCAACCGTCGGGACGACGGGGTTAGCCTGATAAATTTTTGACCGCTAGGTTGAATAACTCAGGAATCCTCCACCTCTTAGCGAAGCGTAGGTGGAGGTAGTTCAAACATGCATCTTTTTCCCTCCCATTGACCTATTTCATTAGACCTACTCATATTATCAATAATATCCTTTGAAAAAGTAAATAAACCAATTAATGGGCATTTTAAAAAGGTGCTTTACAGATTTTTTTTTCTTGAAATATGATTTTACGCGTCTTCACTTAACTTTTTACTTTATTTTACTTTTTTAGAATTACAGTTCCCTAAATAAATTTCCTGCAAAAAAATACGCCTTTCGATTGAAAGACGTACCCACTTATTACTTTTCTTCTGTTGTGGTTTGTTGATCTGGAATCGGCAATTGGACCATGCTACCAGATCCGCTGACGAGTGGTGATTTCCCGTCCCACTTCTTAACGGCTTCGTACTGAATCATCTCTTCCGTCAATGTTTTTTGTAGTTCTTTTTGGGCCTTCGCAAGTCCTTGTGCTTCAATCAATCGGGCATCTGCTGCACCTTTCGCTTCTACCCGTAGCCGTTCTGCTTCCGCTTTCGCAATCGCAAGATCCGTCTTCTTTTTATCGAGTTCTTGTGAAGCTTTCACCCGCGCATCAATCGCTTCCTGTGTTTTAGCATCCGGTTTCGGTGCACCGAGTGCGACGTCCTCGATGATAAATCCAATCTTTTTGACATCTTCAGCAAACTGCGTCTGAATGCTCGTTGAGACGTTTCCGGACTGCTCCCCGAATAACTCAAGGACGGTGACTTTTGAAATCTGTTCGCGTGATGCGTCATAGAGACGTTGTTTTAAGTAACCCGCTGCAATCTCATCAATTTCAATCGGACCAAACTTATTAAAGACTTCCGTCACCTGATCGGGTGATACCGAAAAACTGTACGTAAAGTCGACGACGATGTTTTTCCCGTCTTTTGTTGCCAGTGTCATATTGTCGAGCGATTTCGTCTGTGTCCGGATCGGATATTCGGTGACGCGTGTGATCGGCGAAACGATATGCCAGCCTTGCGACAGGGTCTCGTCCTGGACACCGCTTGACGGTTTATAGACGACCCCGACCTGTCCGGGTTCGATTTGTTCGACGATGAATGGCGTCATCGCAAGAAGTGCTACGACAATCACACCGGCGATGATCATCGACGGCCTGATACGTTTTTTCGGTTTGATTTCTCTCATTTTGAGTCTCCTTTATCAATTTTATCTTGGATATACTTATACAGTTCAATGGCCAGCAAGACGATCAGTGCAAAAAATAATAACGTAAAAAGTGTTGCCACGCCGTCCTCCTCCTTCATGAATGTTCTAACTACTCTTACGCTTCAGACTGGAAAATGTTTCATTCTGTTTAAAACCACGGTTGCTAAATTGTGCAATCCGGTCTAAGATGTAAAGAACTTTGTCCTTGAAACGAGACGTATCATTTTGTGGTACACTCGTAACAGCACATCACACACTAGAAACGAGGGTTCATCTCTATATGATTACAGTACAAAACGTCGGTCTCCGCTTTGCGGACCGTAAATTATTCGAAGACGTCAACATCAAGTTCACACCGGGCAACTGCTACGGTCTCATCGGTGCAAACGGTGCCGGTAAATCCACATTCCTTAAAATTCTTGCCGGTGATATCGAAGCGCAACAAGGAGACGTCATCATCACGCCGGGCGAACGTCTTGGTGTCCTTCGCCAGAACCATTATGAATATGAAGAGTTCCAAGTCATCGAAACGGTCATGATGGGCCATAAACGTCTTTATGAAGTCATGAAAGAAAAAGATGCTATCTATATGAAAGAAAACTTCTCGGATGAAGACGGCATGCGTGCTGCTGAGCTCGAAGGTGAGTTCGCAGAAATGAACGGATGGGAAGCAGAGTCGGAAGCGGCGATGCTCTTACAAGGTCTTGGTATCAAAGAAAATCTGCATACGAAAACAATGGCTGAACTGACGGGCGGAGAGAAAGTCAAAGTCCTGCTTGCTCAAGCATTGTTTGGTAAGCCAGACATTCTGTTACTCGATGAGCCTACCAACGGTCTTGACTTGAAAGCCGTCAAATGGCTTGAAGAATTCTTGATCGGGTTTGAAAATACGGTCATCGTCATTTCCCACGACCGTCACTTCCTCAACAACGTT
The DNA here is from genome assembly GCF_000620865.1 of Exiguobacterium sibiricum 7-3. Lineage (NCBI taxonomy): Bacteria > Bacillati > Bacillota > Bacilli > Caryophanales > Exiguobacterium > Exiguobacterium artemiae. The sequence goes on along the minus strand of NZ_KK211190.1, from coordinate 100,300 downwards.
TGTACGCATATGGCCGATCTCGACTACGGGAAAATCCAACTGTATATCGGAAACTATGATTTCTGGTACGAATCAAGTCAGCTTGCTTCACGTATGGCAGGCGACCAAAACAAGAAAAAAGAAGAAAAAATTAAAGAACTTCAAGCCTTCATCGCCCGTTTCAGCTCAAACGCTTCCAAAGCGAAGCAAGCGACGTCACGGAAAAAGCTGCTTGATAAAATCACACTCGACGACATCCGTCCGTCTTCACGCCGTTATCCGTTCGTCGGCTTCACACCGGAACGTGAAATCGGAAATGATCTGTTGATCGTTGATGGAATTTCGAAAACAATCGATGGTGTCAAAGTCCTTGATAATGTCCGTTTCTCATTAAATAAAACGGATAAAGCCGTCTTCATCAGTCAAAATGATATTGCAATCACGACACTCTTTAAAATTCTGATGGGTGAGATGGAAGCAGACAGCGGAACATTCAAATGGGGTGTCACGACGTCACAATCATATCTGCCAAAAGACAACTCTGCTTTCTTCGAAGGCTCGGAGAAAACGATTCTCGATTGGTTGCGCCAGTATTCGCCAGCTGATGAGAGCGACACGTTCCTTCGTGGGTTCCTCGGTCGGATGCTCTTCTCCGGTGAAGAAGTCATGAAAAAAGCGTCTGTCTTATCAGGGGGAGAGAAAGTCCGTTGTATGTTATCAAAAGCGATGCTCAGCGGCTCGAACGTTCTTGTCCTCGATGATCCGACGAACCACTTGGATCTCGAATCAATCACGGCACTCAACGATGGTTTGATTGCTTACAAAGGTGCGATGCTGTTCAGCTCGCATGACCATCAGTTCGTCGAAACGATTGCAAACCGGATCATCGAATTGACACCAAACGGTATCGTCGATAAAGAAACGACATACGATGAATACCTCAACAACGAGTCTGTTCAACAACAATTATCAACGTTGTATGCGACGAACTAAGCAATGAAACGAGAGACCTGTCCTAGCGGATCGGGTCTCTTTTTTTGTACACTAGATGTATCAGTCCGAACAGAGGAGGAAATCATTTGCGTCATCGTGCCTGTGCAGCTTTGATTGAGAACGGTCGGATTTTAATGGTCCGGATCATAACGGAAAACCAAAGTTTTTGGACCTTACCCGGCGGTGGTCTCAACACCGATGAAACGTTCGAACAGGCGGTCGTTCGGGAAGTCGCGGAAGAAGTTCGTCTGACAGTCCGTGTCATCCGACCGTTGTATACGAAAACCGATTCGTCCGGAAAAGAAGTCTGCTTCCTCGTCAAACGTGTCGATGCAACGATTCCTTTACTCGGCCACGATCCGGAACGACCACTTGATCAACAAGTCCTATCCGGGATTGACTGGCATCCTCTTGCTGAGATGAAAGAGGATATACAAGTTTCCGAAGTATTGACTGCTTTGAACAAGACACCGTCTCTCCTTTTGTAAATGAAAAATTAACCAAGTGAAATGAAACTGTCCTGTTATGTTTACACATCCTTCACAATCAATTGATTAAATGAGGAAGTAGCAAGATAACAAACAACTTGGGGGAATTTATCATGAAACGAACACTTATCGTCGGTCTATCCGCAGCTGTCCTGTCATCGAGTCTGATTCCAACATTCGCTGATGCCCATACATCACGTGCAGCACGCGATATCAAGAAAGTCGAGTTTCTATCGATGGATGCACCAAGCACCGTCAATCAAATGGTCAAAACGTATACGGAAGCCAAGGTCAAAGTCACGTATCAAAACGGCAAAACCGAAATCAAACCGCTCGATTACAACCAATTGTTCTTATCACAAGATAAAATCGTCGAGAATAAAGGCGCGATGATTGCTGCCGGAACACCGATTGACGTCAATGGAGATCCGATCATCGACCGCAGCGTCCCGGACAAGCCGGAAGCCTTCGTCTCGGATGCACCGGACTCAAACAGTCTGCTTGAAGTCCACGGGAAAAAGTATATGGTCTCCCACTTCGAGTACGATTCAATCGATAATGCCGGGAATGAGGTCAAAGGACTGCCCGCTTCGATGACATTGACCGAAGTCGTGCAGGATAAAAAGACGGGGAAACTGGCGGTCAAGAAAGCAAGCAAAATCGACTTCAAGAACGTCAACGGTCTCTGGACACCATGTAACGGTTCGACGACACCATGGGGGACGCATCTCGGTTCGGAAGAATATGAGCCGGATGCACGGGCATTTGAATCAGATCCAGCCTCTTCCGCTTATAAAGAAGTCAACGCTTTCGCCGAACGATACTTTGGAACAAAAGAAAAAGCAAATCCTTATTTCTACGGTTTCACACCGGAAATCTCTGTCGACCGCAAAGGAAAATCATCGGTCGTCAAGCACTACAGCACCGGTCGTTTCTCACACGAGATGATGCAGATTCTTCCTGACCAAAAAACGGCCATCTTCGGAGATGACGGCAATAATACGATGATGTTCATGTACGTCGCCGATAAAAAGAAAGACTTCTCACAAGGAACGCTGTATGCTGCCAAGTTCAATCAAACGAAAGCAACAGAAGGCGGCGCCGGGGATCTCGAATGGATCAAACTCGGCCATGCATCCGATAAAGAAGTGAAGCGCTTAATCGACAAAGGAACCAAGTTTAGTGACATCTTTGAGACCGCTGACGTTCCAACGCCCGGCTTTAAAGCAGTCAAGACGGCCGCCAGCAAAAAGGTCGAATATCTGAAGTTAAAACCAGGCAAGGAAAAAGAAGCGGCCTTCCTCGAATCCCGTCGTTACGGCGCGTTACTCGGGGCAACGTCAGAGTTCAACAAGATGGAAGGGATTACCGTCAATGCGGAGGACAAAAAAGCTTATATCGCGCTTTCGTATGTTTCCGGTAGTACGGAAAAACAAGACGGTGCCGTTCAGGACGATATTCAGCTGGAAAAACGCGAATCCGGTGCGACGTTTGAAATCGACCTCGGTCGTGCAAAAGGTATCGACAGCCGTTATGTCCCGACGAATATGCAGGCCCTCGTCATCGGTGAGGATTTAGCGAAGCCGGATGCCTACGGCAACACAGCGAATCCGAATCTTGTTTCAAATCCGGATAACCTGGCCTATTCTGCAACATCAAACACACTCTTCATCGGTGAAGACAGCTCGTTGCATACAAACAACTTCGTCTGGGCATACAACTTAAAGACGAAAAAACTGTCACGAATTCTCTCTGTTCCGGTTGGTGCGGAAGCGACAGGACTCCGGTCACTCGATCGTGTCGGCGGATACAGCTATCTGCTCAGCAACTACCAGCATCCGGGTGAAGGACTCAACGGCAAGCAGATTACAGCCGTTGATCCGAAGAAACTGGAGCAAGCGATGCAAGACGGCATCGGCATTCAAAAAACAGGCGGTGTCGGTTACTTGTCCGGTCTCCCGACAGGTCAGAAATCGTATTCTCACCGTTAAATCGCATAAGAGCTTAGCAAAAAGCAGGCAGTGGATGTTTTAATCCGCTCCCTGCTTTTTTAGTCTTGCGATTCAAGACGGTTTTTCGATTATGTGCGCAGCTGACCGGCTTCCTGCTCCACACGTCGGAGCAATTCCTGCACGATTTTTTCTGTTTCCCGTTCGCCGCCAAGTGACAACAGGCTTCGTCCGACGAAATTAGCGCCTTCGTTTTTCCCGGTATAAATCAGCTGACAGCTTGTTTCGTCAAGCCGCTTTAAGGTAAATGTCATCTCGAGCTTAAAGATTTTAGCAAGCGTAAAACCAATCGTATTTTGCTTAAAATCCGGTTGATTCGTATAGGCAAGATCCGTCACGATATACGTCTCTAATCGATTCCCCTGCATATACGTTTGCCGGTACGTCGAGCCGACGACACCCGGTTTCCGTTCAATCACCTCGTGCTGGACGACACCCGGAATCAGACGTTGTAACCGATCATGATCAAAGATATGCCAGGCTTTCTCGATCGGAACATCCAATCTCTTTTCTTCGTGCCACGTTACCATCCGAACCCCTCCCTTTACTGAAAAATACCCTGATGTGTGCAGTTCTAACTTCAAACTACACACATACAGGGTATTCGGCTTGCTTGGATTGGTTAGTGATGGTTATTTCACAGTTTGAAGTTCCAGTGCGGCACCGAGGAACTTCGCCAGTTCGAGCATCCCGAACTTACCGGCAGCCGCTTCCGCATCTGAATTGTAGTTCGTATTCGTATTGACGTCATACGTATAAATGGTTCCGTTCGCATCCTTGATGAATTCGATTCCGGCGACCGCGATCTGGTTCGCCTGCAGGAATGCTTCATATTTTTGAATGATTGGATCATCAAATCCATCGACGATTTTAAACTTCATCGGTGTTTGCGGGGCCTCTTCACCGACCGGGCAGAACAAATCGTCAATGACACACGCATCTGCCGGGCACAGTTCAAATCCTTCTGACGTGTCGACCTGAACAGCATAAACGAACTTTCCGCCGACGAATTCACAGCGTGTGATATACGGTTCCGGTGCTTGGATATATTCTTGAATCAACGTGATCCCGTCGACCGGTTCATCAAACGTCGGACCGTCGAGATACGTCTCGAGTGCTTCAATCGAGTGGAACAACTGAACGCCGAGTCCTTTTCCGGCACGGTTGTGTTTTGTGATGAACGAAGATACGCCAATATTTTTCGCCGCTTCGACAATCTGATCACGTCCGACGGCAGCCGTCGTCTTCGGAACCCGGATCCCGGCTTTTCGAAGAGCCGTATACTGATTGATTTTACTCACTTCAAGACGTAAGGCACGGGTCCCGTTAAAGACGGTCCGATCATGTTCTTCAAGCCAAGCAAGTACACCTTCTGTCAGTTCCGGTGCGTAACGGTGACCGCGCGTATGCGAAGATGCACTCATCCGGCTGTAAAAGACGCCTTCCGGTGGAAGTTCATCAAGCGGAACTTGCCCTTCGTCGAGATGCCACTGTTCATATGGCAACTCCAGTTCTTCGAGTCGTTTAATTAAATGGTCCGTCCATTCTTGGTTTTCGTGTAAGATATGAATTTTTGTCATTTGGTTTGACCTACCTTTCGTTTTTCTTCGACAAGCGGCATGACGTCGCGCGCGAAGCGTTCCATCTCTTCCAGTTGTGGTGAAAATTGAAGTAATAATAAGGAGACACCCACCTGCTCAAACGCAAGAATCCGTTCGGCAATCTGTTCCGGTGTTCCAATCAAATCAGGACGGAGTCCGCGGTTCGAGACCGAATAATCGTTCCGTTTTACCTGCTGTTCGAGTTGTGATTTGCTGACGAAGTCGTCGTACCCGGCGTATCCGGCACTGTCTTCCTTGACGTCCGTAATTCGTTGCCATTCTTGAATGGCCTCTTCTTCCGTATCGCGGCAGATGATATAGGCAGCCAGTCCAAAGCTTTCAAGCGGCGGTTGCCCAGTTGCTTGTCGACGTGCCTTCATATCCTCAATCTTGACGGACACTTCTTCCACCGTTCCCCCGTGCATGACATAGGCGTCACAATGATTGACGATGGTCTGTTTCCCGGCTTCACTTTCCCCGCCTGCGTACAACTTGATGCCCGGTCGTTGAACCGGTTTCGGATGCAGTTGTGTCTGCTCGAGCGTATAATAGTTCCCGTCGAAGCTGTACGGCGAAGCATCTGCCCATAATCCTTTCATGATCGTGACAAACTCTTCCGTCCGCGCGTAGCGTTCGTCGTGGGCCGTGAAGATGCCATTGTATTGCCGCGCTTCTTCTTCCCACCAGGCAGAGACGACGTTCAGTGTAAAGCGCCCGTTGCTGAGTTGATCAATGTTTGCTGCCATCTTCGCGGTCGTCGCAGGATTATGGAACCCCGGACGGACAGCTGTCATGATTTCGAGACGCTCCGTCGTCGCGGCAATCGCCGCTGCCGTCGTCCAGGCTTCAAGACTTGGTGCTTCGAGTCCTTTGATGTCATTTAAATTCAACTCCGCAATCAGTGTCGTCGAAAAACCGATTCGTTCTGCCGTTTGCGCGACCTGTTTCGCATAGTCGAACGTCGCCGGCATCTGTTCGTCCTCGACATTTCGTAACCACCCGCCAAAAATCGGTAACCAAAATCCATACTCCATCCGTTATGTCCCCCTTATAAAAAAAATCGCTCTTCTCGAAAATCGAAAAGAGCGACGGATTAATCATGTCTGCTCTTATCTGTAAAGGGATTGCCCCCTTTAGGAAGTAGCACCTTCCGCTGCGCGCGGGGTTGCTGAAGTGTCTTCGGGCCATTCCCTCGACTTCTCTTGATAAGAATTATTGGAATTATCGTACACTTTTTAGCAGAGTAAAGCAACCATTAAACCTTGTTTTCCAATCGGAATTAAAAACAGCAATAAAAAAAGGATGAGAGCTGGGCTCTCATCCTCGTTGTCTTAATATGGGGCAACAAACGTCGACTCTTCGACAGGTGCTTCTTCACCGCGGATGCGGTCATAGAATTTTGCAAGCGTGACGCTGAAATATGGGCCAACCCACAAGAAGGCGATTCCGATGGTAATCAAACCGAGCAGGAACCAACCAATGAATGAGAGGACGAGCATGAACGCTTCCATCTTATGTCCGTCCATCATTTGGCGCGAACGTGTAATCGCATCCAAAATGCCGATTGAAGGTTCATCTCGTAAAATATAAAACGTCATTAGATACGAAAATGACTTGATGATACCCGGGATGATAAATAGTAAGAACCATAAACCAAGGAAAATACTTTGGACAATCGAAAGACCGACTGCCTTTAAGAAAATTTTGTATGGCTCAAATAAATCAACGATTTTTGCCTGTTCTTTCCGAGCGACAGACATCGCAAGCCATGTCCAACCAATCGCAAGTGGAAGCAAGAGAATGTTCAGTAAGAAACCGATGAAATCAATCGCTTGAATATCTTCATTCGCATCAGAAGAAAACATCGTTGGAATACTTTGAATGATGAGAAACAGTAAAAACATAAGTGCCATGAAGACCCAGCGACCACTGAGCGCTTCACGGGCGGATAATTTTAATTCTTTAATCATGGAGATCCTCCTCAAAATAAGTTCTATCTCTATTTACGGCTAATTAAGAGAGGAGTTTCATCTTTTTTCAGGATTTTCCTGTTTTCAACTGATTTAAGCGTGCTTTTTCAAGTTGGCGCTGGCATGCCGTATACAAAGAACGTCGTCCATCCAGTCGTTCCATCGCAAACGGAATATCATGTTTTTTCGCCTGCGCGATGACGTGTGCTGAAGCAGCGTGGGACACACGGCTCGTGATGACGACGATCGCATCGGTCTTTTTCGCGAGACCGGCAATCTTTTTCGCTGATTGGGCGTCTCCCGACAGATGAATCAGTTCGATACCCGTTTCCGCGAAAAATGTCCGATAGACCGGTGATTGCTGTTCATTACCGACGATGACGAGTCGCATGCCGACGAATGACGCAAAATCGAGGGGCTTCATATCAAGGAAGTCGATTGGCTGCCCCGGTACGGATGTCGTGACGAGTGGTGCCATCGCTTGAGATTTCTTTTCACGAATTCGGCGTGTTTTCTGTTCCTGTTTTACTTTCGACTTTCGTTTCATTTGCTTCAGGTAACGGCCAGATTTTTTGACGGCTGATCCTTGAGTCGATTCAACTGACGAAGGCACTGGTGCTGTTGGATCGTTTGACGTCTCTAACAGCTGTACTGTCGGCTCTTGATATTGGAACGCATATTTCCAGGCAATCGTCAGTGTTTCCGGACGACCTTTCCACATGACGAGATCGACGAGCTGCCCTTCTTTTAAATGGAAGAAGCGCATGTCTTCAACCGGTGTCGCATAGTAAAAGGGTTTACCCGTCTCATCCTTTAATGGTCCTTCGACCGTCGATTCAATGATGCCATGATTTTTAACGATACATCTTTCAAAAACGATTCGTTCGGCCAGTGGCTTCATCTGGTCGGTCGCGACAACGGCCATCACTTCTAGTGTCGTCCGGCGTGCATCTTGCTGTACGACTTGGACACGGATTTCCATTCCATGTTCGAGGTTCCATTGCCGGATTTCTGTTTCCGAAATATGACTGTTCGGCCATTCCCGTAAAGAACCACCTTTTAGTTCACGCACAAACGTATAGGCGTAACGTTGTTCGATGACAGGAGTGATTTTCACCGGCGGAACGACAGGTTGCTCGAATGATACGTCTTCTTTTGGTTCGCTCCACGCGATGTCTGATTTTACGGAATGTGTATAGTAACGCGATAACTGCACCCATTCATCGATTCCTCGGATTTCCTCGAGCAGTAAGTCCCATTCTTCCACCGTTTCGACTACTTGCATTTTACCGGCGATTAGCGTCTTCGCCCGTTCCACGATTTGTTGCATCATCTTCAACAACCCCTTTGCTTTTTTTCAACTATAGCAAGGGGCTGTCGGTTAGGTTGCTCAAAAAAAGACCGGGTTATTTTTTGTATATGGTTAGGATTTTATTTCGATTGACCGGTCACCCAACCGGTACTTTTCGACGGAGACAATCAAAATCGTGATGATGACCAGTAAAAACCAGGACGATAATTTCCCGAAGTCGACCAGCTCCCATCCATCCTGCTGATTCGGATACACCCATCCCTTAAAAAAGGTCACGATGTTTTCCGCCAGCCAGATGAACCAGGCAATTAAACCAAACGAAAGAACGAGCGGCATTCGGTAGACAGTCTCATCCAGACGGAAATAGACCCAGGACTTATAAAAGACGAGAGCGACAAGTCCCATCAAAATCCAACGGAAATCAAACAACCAATGATGGGTAAAGAAGTTGGCGTACACGAGCAGACCGGTCGCTAAAGCAAACAGAGGCCGGGGAAACTGTGTGATACGGAGATCAAACCGACGGAATGCCTGACAGATGTAGCTAGCGACACTCGCATACATGAAGCCGGCATAGAGCGGAACACCAAATACTTTGCTGAAGGCAGCTTCCGGATAACTCCAGGACCCAACCTGGACTTTAAATAGCTCAAGTCCGAGTCCAATCGCATGAAAAATTAAAATCAATTTAAACTCTTCCTTTGATTCATAATGCGTGACAAGTAGGACGATTTGCACGAGGAGACACCAGATTAAAAGCAGATCATAGCGGGCAATCGGTTCCGCCGGTAAATAACGGGATGCAGCAAGTGCCAGGAAAATCGCGACCGGGAACACGCAACAGATGGCTTCAAGATATGTAAAACGGATCAAATGGCGGATTTTTCGCATCGACTGACCTCCTTTTCATTAGTATACGAATAAGCAGGACGGATTCCCTCCATCTCAGGATGGAAAATAGCGGATTCGCTTTAGTTTCATCCATCAAACATGGTACAGTTAATGAATCAATTTGATTTTGAAACGAGGTGTCTTCCATTCATGAAGCAGACCATTCACACATCTTGGCTGTTACGTTCTGTCCTGAAATGGGCATTATTTTTATTCGGTCTTTTTTTACTCGCTGTCGGTTCATCGATGATGATCACGGCACAACTCGGCGTTTCGACTTGGGACGTTCTTCACCTTGGTCTTCAAAATAAAACGCCGTTTTCCGTCGGGACGATTATCCTTCTCGTCGGTCTGTTGTTGGTGTTTGTCAAATATTTAATCGACCGGATTACACCGCAGGTCGGCACACTCGTCAACGCGATTTTTGTCGGGGTTTTCATGAACCTCGTTCTCGGTTCAGGCCTCCTGCCCTCATTTTCTTCCCTGTGGCAGAATACGCTTTGGCTGATTGCCGGCATCTTCATCATCGGGATGGGCGCAGGACTGTACGTCGCTGTCGGCTACGGAGCCGGACCAAGGGACGGACTGACCCTGACGCTCGCTGAACGGTTCGGTACGTCCATCCGGATGATGCGGACATTTATGGAGATCACCGCTTGCGGCATCGGTTGGCTGCTCGGAGGACCGGTATTCTTCGGAACGATTTTATCGATTTTCTTGATTGGTCCGTTCCTTCAGTTTTGGCTGGGTCATTTCCGTCGGATGATTGCTGCGATTGATGCCGGAACGATTCCCCGCAAACAACAAAAAATCAGTTAAGTCGTCTGACTCGATACCATTTCACGCGAAATGGTATCTTTTTTGTACAGATGAAGCATATTAGTTGCAGCATGAAAGTAGACACGTTATATTCGTTTACATATCAATCTTTGATACGTCAAGGATTTTTCGAACGAAGGGAAGGATGTGATGAATTGAGTATTTCCTGTACTGAAAAGGGACGACTGATTTATGCACTCGTCTCCGTCAATAAGACGATTGCTCAAAAATTTGATCTTTGTACGGACGGCTTCAGTCAAACCCGGATGGACTTATTAGCCCAACTCGAGGTCGATACGACAATCAGTCAAAAAGAGTTGCAACAACGGGTCAATGTTGATAATGCAGCTGTGACACGACATTTAAAACATCTTGAAACGAACGGTATGATTGAACGTGTCCGTTCCGCAACAGATAACCGCGTCATTCTCGTTTCACTGACGCCAGAAGGTGCAACCCGGATTACACGGTTACGCGAACAAAAAGACGAATTCCTCGAGCAGTTGCTTGAAGGATTCACGACAGACGAACAACACCAGTTGGCACAGATGATGCAACGAATTGAAACGAATGCCCTCACCTTACCTAAAACAACCGTTAACTAAAAAGGAGACTTTCAAATGACTACACAAACTACAACTGATTTCATGGAAATCGTTAAAGGACGCCGCTCGATCCGTAACTATGACACAAACGTTAAGATTTCAAAAGAAGAAATGACACAGATCCTTAAAGAAGCAACACTTGCCCCGTCTTCTGTCAACATGCAACCATGGCGTTTCCTCGTCATCGACAGTGCAGAAGGAAAAGCGACGCTTGCTCCACTCGCTAAATTCAACCAAGTCCAAGTCGAGACATCATCTGCTGTCATCGCGGTCTTCGGTGACATGAACGCGATTGATCAACTCGAAAATATTTATGATACAGCAGTCGCACAAGGGCTCATGCCGCAAGAAGTCCGTGATCGTCAAGTACCGGCGATTCAAGGCATGTACGAAAGCGTACCAGCTAGCGCACTCAAAGACAGTATCTTGATTGATTCAGGTCTTGTCTCGATGCAATTGATGCTTGTTGCCCGTGCACACGGTTATGATACAAACCCAATCGGTGGTTATGAAAAAGATCAAATCGCGGAAGCATTCGGCATGGAAAAAGACCGTTACGTACCAGTTATGCTGTTATCAATCGGAAAAGCAGTCGACACAGGATACCCGTCGGTTCGCCTGCCGATCAACGACATCACAGACTGGAAATAAGCAGTACCCGTACTAACCAAAAATAGAGAACAAACAAAAAGGGAGATTATTACTATGACAACTCAAACAACTACAGACTTTATGGAAATCGTTAAAGGACGCCGCTCAATCCGCAACTACGACACAAACGTCAAGATTTCAAAAGAAGAAATGACACAAATCCTTGAAGAAGCAACACTTGCTCCGTCTTCTGTCAACATGCAACCATGGCGTTTCCTTGTCATCGACAGTGCAGAAGGAAAAGCGACGCTTGCTCCACTCGCTAAATTCAACCAAGTCCAAGTCGAGACATCATCTGCTGTCATCGCTGTCTTCGGTGATATGAATGCAGTCGACAGCATCGATACAATCTATGATATGGCTGTTGAAAAAGGCTTGATGCCGCAAGAAGTCCGTGACCGCCAAGTCCCTGCCATCAAAGGTTTCTACAGCCCGGAAGATACAGATACACTTCGTGACAGCATCTTGATCGATTCAGGTCTCGTCTCAATGCAATTGATGCTTGTGGCACGTGCGCACGGTTATGATACAAACCCAATCGGCGGCTATGAAAAAGATCAAATCGCCGAAGCCTTCGGTATGGATAAAGACCGTTACCTTCCTGTCATGCTTCTTTCCATCGGGAAAGCAGTTGACGCTGGTTACCCATCGGTTCGTCTGCCAATCAACGACATCACAGACTGGAAATAATCACAAGCAACCGACCGGATTCCTCAACAGGAATTCGGTTTTTTTGTATACTGACCAAAAGGAGCTGGTCAAATGATGTATGATGTCACGATTATCGGTGCCGGTATCGCTGGAATCTTTTTAGCCCATGAACTGATGGAACAGGGACAGACGGTTCTATTGATTGATGCCGGAAAACCACTTGCGCAACGGACGAAACAGGAAGCCTACCTCGGTTTTGGCGGACTCGGTAAATCAGAAGGAAAATACAACTATTCTGCCGGATTCGGAGGTGAACTCGCCGAGAAACTTGGAGCAGAGACGACGCTCCGCCTGATGCAACAAGTCGATGCGCTCCTTTGCCGCTACGGAGCAGATGAAGTCGAGTCGTACTCCACGTCTAATCCCGTTTTAGCTAATCGGGCAAAAGTTGCCGGTCTTGAGACAATCGAAACGACGGTCCGGCATTTAGGGACATCACTATCGGAACGGATTTTAAGACAGCTCGAAGCCGCACTTCACCAATACGTTACCTTTCGTTTTGAGACGGCTGTTGCGACAATCGAACAGCAAGCGGACGGATTTCTGCTCACGACTGAACACGAAACATTTTCGAGTCAACGCGTCGTCTTCGCGACCGGACGTTCCGGTACGACCTGGATGCAGCAACAACTGCAAACGCTTGGATTAGTTCAAAATAAAACCCGTCTCGACCTCGGCATCCGGATCGAGATGGAGGAAACGGCATTCCGGACACTGTTACAGGATACATTCGAAACAAAATTGGCCTATGCGTCAGCAGCCGGAACGGCGGTCACGTACTGCATGAATCCGAAAGGACGAATCATACGCAAACATCAGGAGGGTCTCGTCATGCCGGACGGTCAGAATTTTCGCGAACAGGAGTCCGGAACGACCAACTTGAACTTCACGCTGTTTTTACCGCGTTATTTTGCGACACTCGGAGAAGCGAATCACTATGCCGCTTCCGTCATCGGACGCATCAACCAAGGGACGGACCGGATTGTCGTGCAACGGCTTGATGATTTGCGTGCCGGTCACTCTACACAGCCACATGCTCTCGTTGAAAATAAAGTCAGACCGACCCTGGAAGCGACACCCGGAAATCTGATCGAGGAAGTGCCCGATACCGACATCACGGTCTTGTTGGAATTTCTGGACCGACTTGAACACCTTCTCGAGACGCCACTCTCTCCGGATACGTTACTGTACGGTATGGATGGAAAATTTTATGCCCCGGTGTTGTCGACGTCTCCTGTCTTTGAAACGGATATCCGAGGATTGTATGCGATCGGTGATTGCTCCGGTGTGACACACTCGCTGTCGCAAGCAGCTGCGAGCGGACTTCATCTCGGACAGCACCTGACACAAAAACAGCCGTCTTAAGAGAGTGATATCTCTTTAGACGGCTGCTGCCATTTATTTTTTGAACGCTTCGTACACTTTCAACTGTTTGCCTTTGACTTTTGTCGTCTTCATCGCGCGTAAGACAAGCGGACCTTTTCCATTCAGGATTTCCACGTACGTGACGGTATCCTGAATCGTGATGATTCCGATATCTTGCGCGGTCATGCCTTCGATTTTCGCAATCGTTCCGACGAAATCAACGGCACGCAGTTTCTTTTTCTTCCCGCCGTTAAAATACAATTTCATGATGCCGGCATTGAGCTGTTCCGTTTTCGAAGCCCGGACGTCAGCTGTCGTTATTTTCTCTTCAAACGCATCCGCTGTCCGAATCAGTTCCTTTTCAGTCGGTGCTTGGCGTCTTTCAATGGCCTCACCGCGGTACTGTTCGACTTCACGCAGACGACGCATATCCGACTCCGTCACTAAACTGATTGCTTTTCCGAGTGCTCCGGCACGTCCCGTCCGGCCTGTCCGGTGGACATAACTTTCCTTTTCGACCGGCATGTCATACTGGATGACGTGTGTGATGTTTTCAATATCGATGCCCCGTGCTGCGACGTCTGTCGCGACGAGGTAACGGAACTCACCGGCACGGAAGGCTTTCATGACGGCGAGACGCTCATCCTGTTCCATGCCACCGTGAATTTTTTCAACCGGATAATCCATCGAGGCCAACCCTTGTGCGACGAAATCGACGTGTTCTTTCGTCCGGCAGAAAATCATGCATCGGTCTGGATTTTCGACGACCGTAACGTCTTTGAGGACCGCAAACTTCGTTTTATCGGTTACCGTAATGTAACTGTGTTCAATTTCTGCGATTTCCGTTGCCTTTGTCATGATTTCGACTTCCTTCGGTGACTGCATGTAACGGTCACTCAACTGATGGATGTCCTGCGGGAACGTTGCCGAAAACAGCATCGTCGTCCGCTGTTTCGGCAATTGTTTTAAAATCGTATCGACCTGATCGAGGAAGCCCATGTTCAGCATCTCGTCCGCCTCGTCAAGGACCAGATATTTCACTTTTTCAAGCGACAACGTGCCCCGCTCCAAGTGATCGAGCACACGTCCCGGCGTTCCGACAACGATGTGTGTCTTCTGTTTTAATTCTGCGACTTGTCCGCGGAATGGTTGTTTCCCGAACACAGCTGTCGCTTTAATTCGTTTATAACGACCGATGTTCATGACATCTTCCGTGACTTGCAGGGCCAGTTCGCGCGTCGGTGTCAAGATCAACGCCTGTGGTTTGTTTTCTTCCCACTCGACGAGCTCACAGAGCGGAATCCCGAACGATGCCGTCTTCCCGCTGCCGGTCCGTGATTTGACGATGATATCTTTTTCCGACAAAGCGACCGGAATGACTGCTTGTTGGACATCGGTCGGTGTATGGTAGCCGAGCTGTTCGATTGCTTCTAGAATCGGTGTACTGAGCTGAAAATCAGTGAATGGTTTTTTAGACATAAGAATACCTCATTTATTTTATAGTTTATGTGTTGGTTCGATGAATGAATCAGACGTGACCTCTCATTATGCGCTACTTTCGACAGAACGTCAAAAGAGCTTCCCGTCAGAGTGACAGGAAGCTCCACTTGCTTATTTTGCTGCGACTGTATCTTTTTTGATTTGTTTACTGCGGAGCTGACCACATGCCGCATCGATATCCGTACCGTGTTCAAGACGGACACCACAGTTGAGACCGTTCTTTTTCAACGTGTCGTAGAATGCTGAAATATCTTCTGACGTACTGCGTTGGTATTGACCGTGCTCGTCAACCGGGTTATACGGAATCAAGTTGACGTACGTCAAATGACGTTTGTCTTCGAACAATTTCGCAAGCTCGATTGCTTGGGCTTTCTGGTCGTTGACACCACGTAAAAGGATGTACTCAATCGTGATTTTCCGGTTCGTCGTCTTAACGTAGTAATCGATGGCAGGCATCAATTTCTCGAGCGGAATTGCACGGTTGATTTTCATGATTTGTGTCCGAAGTTCGTTGTTTGGCGCATGTAATGAAATCGCCAAGTTGACTTGAAGTTTTAAATCTGCGAATTTGTAGATTTTGTCTGCGAGTCCACTTGTCGAAACCGTGATGTGACGCGCACCGATCGCAAGACCGTTATGATCTTTGATGACGTTCAAGAAATCGACCATGTTGTCGAAGTTATCAAACGGCTCACCGATACCCATGACGACGACGTGGCTGACACGCTCTTCTTTACCGACAGCATCGAGGTGATGCTGAACGTTCATGATTTGCTCGACGATTTCTCCAGCCGAGAGATCACGGCTCTTCTTGATCAAGCCACTTGCGCAGAAGCTACAGCCGATGTTACAGCCGACTTGTGTCGTGACACAGACAGACAAACCGTACTTATGACGCATCAAGACCGTTTCGATCAAGCTGCCGTCATATAATTTGAAGAGGAACTTGATTGTTCCATCTGCTGATTCTTGCTTGACGGCTTCCGTCATTGAATTAATCGCAAAACTCTGATCTAACAACTCAAGGCAATCCTTGTTGACATTCGTCATTTCTGCGAAAGTAGTGACACGTTTACGATACAACCAATCCCAGACTTGTTTTGCTCGGAACGGTTTGTGACCTTGATGCGATAACCATTCAGTCATCTGCTCAAGTGTTAATCCATAAATGGATGGTTTATTCATTAGTGAGACCTCATTTCTTTTTCCAGAACTATAACATTCCTTTATCTTAGTAAAAATCAGCCGCTTACGCAACGTTCAAATCCTAAATGTTCACTTTCTGTAAATTTTCTTGTCCACTTTGGCTTATTTTTTGGTCTAGTCGTGTCAAATCGACAAACTTCGTTTCCGAAAACTGACAAAGGCTCCGAGATGGAACAACACACTGATACTCGCTAACAGCAGGAGATGTAAAAAGAAGTGCTCGGTTCCTTCTAATAATTGCTGTGTATTAAACAGGCTGAAAATCGAGCCGTAACGCATCCAGTCCGTTTTTTCACTGAGACCGGCTCCGATCGTCAGGACAATCGACAGCACGAGTACACTGCCGGCAATCGAAAAGGCACGTCGTTCATCATCAAATAACGTGGCGATACACAACGTGAACCCTCCGATGGCATACAGTAGGAAGAGTGCGTTTACTTGAAAGCGGACCAGCGTCATACCGTCAATTGAAACCCCGGAAACAAACCAGTCAGCGAGCAGTAAAACGAACGTATTGCATAACACTAGGCATGTACTCGCGACGAGCATCACAATCATCGCCGATGCTGTATATTGGTGACGCGTAATCGGAGCTGCGAGGTATAAAATCAATTCTCCGTTATCAATCGGCCGTGCGAGCAGTCGTGCAGCAAGCGATAATAAGAACAGGGACGCGATGATTTGAAAAATCAGTCCGTAATAATTCCCGCCCAGTAAATCGAGCACGTTATTAAAACCTGTCACTTTATCGTATTGGAAGGCTTTTAAAACTTCCGGTGGCAGTGCTTGGAGCTTTGCTTCCAGCAATCCCGTCTTCATCATCGAGGGATAAAGTGCGGCAAGCATCAATAGATACAGACTCGTCCCGACCGCGTATGCGGTGATTGGTTTCCCGTTATGCTTGAGTAAGGACCAAACGATCGTCATCATGATGGTTCCTCCTCACTATAATAATGTAAGAAGACATGTTCTAAATCATCTGCTGAAGTTTGAATCGCCCGTACATCATATTCGGTTAAAAGACGGATGATTTGATTCAGCGTCTGTTCGTTGCTCGTGAAAAAAGAAACATGATTTTGAACGCGTTGACTTCCGATTTGAAGTGCAAACCGTTCCGCATGTGCTTCCAGACCAAATTCAATCGTGTACTGTTTCCGGCTCGAACGGACCAACTCATGGATGTCTGACTCGATGATGATTCGCCCTTCTTTAATCAATGCTGCCCGATCACACGATTTTTCCATCTCCGGAAAATGATGTGAACTCATCAAAATCGCTTTTCCGCGCTGCCGTTCGTTGTCAATCAAGCTTAAAAAATGTTCCTGCATCAAGGGATCGAGTCCACTGGTCGGTTCATCAAGCAGATAGACCGGAGCATCCTTCATGAAGCAGCCCACTAAGGCCAACTTTTGTTTCATTCCTTTCGACATCTTCCGAATTTTCGTTTTCGTCTCGAAGGGAAACTGTTCCAGCAACGCCGATTGACGTTCCGGTTTGCTTTGATGGAGTTGTTGCATCAAATGCAGGACCTGTTCGCCTGTAAAATCACCCGGCAAATTAATCTCCCCCGGTAAATAGCCGACAATTCGTTTTACATCCTGTGATTGGTTCCAACAGTCATATCCACCGATGGTCGCATGACCGGAATCTGCTTGAATCAGGCCCATCAATTGACGGATTGCCGTTGATTTCCCGGCTCCGTTCGGTCCGATAAAACCAAACACCATACCCGGTTCGACCGTGAAACTGACATCAAATAAACCTCGTTTCGGCGCAAATTCTTTCGTCACGTGCTGTAAATGAATCATCCGAATCGCCTCACTTTTTGGGGTGCTTGCCGTTAGTACCTTATACCCGTTTTGGTACTTCTTGGGACAGATCCACCCGATAAATCACGAATCGTTCGTCATGATTTTTTTCAAAAAGTTCTTTCAGACGGACTTCTTCCACCTGTTCAAAAATCGTTTGATTCTCTAAATAATATCGGTATTCGTCTGCCGGGTAATAGAGAATCAAATCCACCGGACGCGGATGCCGTTCAACGGATGCTAAGATTTGATCAACGACCTTCATAAAGATCTGGACGGAAAACGGATTAAAAAAGTAACATTTCGTGACATCATCCGGAATCGGATAGGCTTCCGCATACGTATGTTCAAAACGGATACTTCCCCGCCGTCTCTTCATCTTTTTCATGTAGGTGACTTGATTCATAAGGGCATCTTCATAAAATTGTCCGTTCATCTCAACACCGATGACGGAACAATCAAACCGGTCATGCAGATAAAAGTTCAATCGCCCTTTTCCGCATCCAAAATCAATTACCGTATCCGTATAATCGAATGGATAGACAGCACACAATTCTTCTAGCGCCGCATAAGGTGTCGGTTCATACCGGTTGTAATGGCTGAACGCATTGTAAAGGTGCTGAATATCAATCGTCTCGATGCGTAACCGTTCTTCGTACTCTTTTTCATTCATATTTGATTCCTTCTTTCAAGCATTGTTGGTTTCATCGTACTATACTATGGATGTACGCATTTCATTCTAAAGGGGGACTATCCAATGATCGTCGTTACGAATCGGATTAAAGTCAAAAAAGGAATGGCAGCAGCACTCGCACCACGTTTCACTCGTCCAAGTGGTCTTGATACGATGGAGGGGTTTGTCCGTGTCGAGGTTCTCTTGACGCAAGGACTCGACGAACATGATGAAATGAACGTCAACATGTACTGGGAAGACATGAAGCATTTTGAAGCTTGGCGCAACAGCGATGACTTTAAAGCTTCTCACAAACGTCCGGAACAAAAAGACGGTAAACAAGAGGAATCACCGATGCTCGGCAGTGAAATCATCACGTATGAAGTAGCTTCTGTCAAAGAACGCACTTCTTCATAACTCATTTTAGAACAGCCTTGCCTCCAATTTGGTCGCAAGGTTTTTTTAAACCTTAAGAGACCCCTTACTATATTGATATGGGTTGAAATTGTATATAATACCATTATTTGTTATCATAGGTCCAATACAGAAAGAGAGAGGACTTATCATGCTGAATTCATTATCGATTTTTGAACAGGCCATCCGGGCCTTACCGATTGATCGATCCTTGACGCGCCAGGACTTGTTCATAGACGGTTTCCTATTACAACAGGAGCAGGAATTATCCGTTTACTATTCACCGATCGGAGAATATATCAATCGCTCTGCCAAAATAGTCTTCATTGGTATCACACCAGGATTTGAACAGATGCGGCTTGCTTATGAAGAAGCGGCTGATGCCTTCCACCATGGTGCCACAATCGAAGAAACATCAAAACTCGTCAAATACAGTGCCAGTTTCGCCGGTCCCATGCGGCGTAATTTGACAGCGATGTTAGATGAACTTGAACTACATCGTCTGCTGAATATTGCTTCAACCGCCACGTTATTTCATACAAATCAGGAACTGTTGCACACCACTTCAATTCTGAGACATCCTGTTTTTTACCGGGATAAAAACTATACGGGACATCAACCAAAAATTGACCGGACACCGCTGTTGCAACATTACGCTTATGAGCATTTCGCAGCGGAATTGAATCAGTTAACCGCCCCTGTCATTCTTGTCCCATTCGGACGTGTCGTCGAGTCAACTGTCCGGACATTGCTTCATCAGGGACGGATCAAAAAACATACCGTATTGTTCGGTTTCCCGCATCCTTCTGGTGCAAATGGACATCGGAAGCGACAGTTTGAAGAAAATAAAGATTATTTGATGAAGCAGTTGTCCTCCTATTTCGGTAGCTAAAAAAATCCTAGTGCACAATTGATGCACTGGGATTTCTTCATTTTATGAAAGATCAGACCATCAATGCGCAGACTTCGTTCGCAAACGCAACCGGGTCTTCAATCGGTAAACCTTCCATCAACAAGGCTTGTTGATACATCAACTTCGTGTACCGTTCGAATTTCGGACGGTCTTCTGCATAAGCCGTCTCAATTGCCTGGAACACATCATGCGATGTATTCAATTCCAGGATTTTGACGGCTGCGATGTCCTGGTTATTTGGCATCGCTTTGAGGATTTTCTCCATTTCGATTGAGACCGCACCATCCGTTGCAAAGCAGACCGGATGTGATTTTAAGCGGGTCGAGGCTTTGACTTCTTTGACTTTTCCCGCGAGTACCTCCTGCATCGCTTTAAACATCTCGACTTGTGTCTCGGTCGTTTCCGCCTGTTCCGTCTGCTCGATGCCAAGGTCACTGCTCGTGACGGACTTAAACTCTTTTCCGTCATAGTTGAGAAGCATTTGAATCGCAAACTCATCAATTTCTTCCGTGAAATAGAGGATATCGAATCCTTTATCTTTGACGAGCTCGGATTGCGGTAACTTATCCAAACGGTCTGTGCTTTCACCTGACGCGTAATAGATGTATTTCTGCTCTTCCGGCATGGCAGCGACGTACTCTTCGAGTGTCACTAGTTTTTTCTCTTTTGCCGAATGGAACAGAACAAGATCTTTTACCGTATCTTTTTGCATGCCGTAATCGTTGTAGATGCCGAACTTTAATTGACGGCCAAACGCTTGGTAAAACGTCTCGTATTTTTCCCGGTCGTCACGCAGTAATGCTTCCAGCTGTGTCTTGATTTTGCTTTGAATATTCTTCGCAATCAATTTCAACTGGCGGTCGTGTTGCAGCATTTCACGCGAGATGTTGAGCGACAAGTCTTCTGAATCAACCATTCCTTTGACGAAGCTGAAATGATCCGGTAGCAGATCACTGCATTTTTCCATGATCAATACACCGTTCGCATACAGTTCAAGTCCTTTCTCGAACTCTTTTGAATAATAATCAAACGACGGTTGCTCCGGAATAAACAGGATCGACTGGTAGCGGACGGCTCCGTCGGCACTGATGTGAATGTGTTTGATCGGTGCATCGAATCCGTAACGTTTCTCCTGGTAGAAGTTACGGTAATCTTCATCCGTCAGCTCCCGCTTATTTTTCCGCCAGATCGGCACCATGCTATTGACCGTTTTCATGACCGTGACCGTCTCTGTTTCGTCTGATCCGTCAACCGGACGCTGTTCTGTTTCCGCCATCTCAATCGGATACCGGATGAAGTCCGAGTATTTCTTGACGATACTCCGGAGACGAGACGGTTCTAAGTACTCATCGTAGTTCTCGTCCTCTTCGTTTGCTTTGATGTGAAGGGTGATGTCTGTTCCGACCGTCTCTTTTTCAACCTCTTCAATCGTATAGCCGTCGACTCCGCGCGACTCCCACTTGTAGGCGACGTCACTGCCGAACGGTTTCGTCACGACTGTCACGGTGTCGGCGACCATAAACGCGGAATAGAAACCGACACCGAATTGTCCGATGATGTCATGACCGTCCTTTGATTCATTTTCTGCTTTAAAAGCGAGCGATCCGCTTTTCGCGATGGTTCCAAGGTTTTCTTCCAGCTCGTCCTTTGTCATCCCGATTCCCGTATCCCGTAGAATCAGCTGGCGTGTTTCTTTATTTGGTTCAATCGTAATTTTGTAGGCTTCTTTGTCGAACGTAATCGTCTCGTCCGTCAACGCTTTGTAGTAAATCTTATCCATGGCGTCACTGGCGTTCGAAATCAACTCACGTAAAAAGATTTCCTTATGTGTGTAGATGGAATGAATCATCATTTCGAGCAATCGTTTTGATTCTGCTTTGAATTGTTTCGTTTCCATTTTCGATACCCCCTGTTTTTTAGCACTCTATAAGATAGAGTGCTAATTCATTTCCATTATTACGGATACAAAAACGGCTGTCAATCCTCCAATTCATATAGTGCATCAAGTTTTTGCCGCACCTGCCGCCCGATATCACGCAATCCTTTTGTCGAACCGTATGTCCCGTGACTCCTGCCCTTTTCGTCAGGACGACTGCCGAGACCAAGGAACTGTTCGCTTGGTTTAAAGTGAAGTCCGATGACCGGAATCCCGAATTCAGCGGAGTAACCAATTTCGACGAAGGCATCCGGATAATCGGTCAAAGCGACGGGGTCTTGCCACGTGATGCTTGGATCCAGTTTCCGAAAACGGTCCGTGTGCTCGCGTCCGAGCAAAATGATGCCATGCAGGGAAAACAACGGCAGCAGCTTTTTCAAGAAAGTTTGTCCAAAGTCCGTCTGTTCGAGATCCTGTCGCATCGCAATTGTCCCCATGTAGCGTCTGGTCGGAAACGGAAAAAAATCCGTATGAATGACCGGAAGGAGAGCGTCATCATAAAAGGACGCACCGAATCCATTTAGGAACCCTTCCAGTTTTCCACCCTGTTCTTTTCCGAACCATGTCTTATAGACATCCTTTTGTTGAAAATAGTGCTTAAACTTGTGGATTGTTTGTTCAACGTGTTGCTCCGTTAGATAGGTCTCTAAAGACATATCCGACTCGAGTAAAAAGAATGGACCCGTCGAATCAAAACGCAGCGTTCCATCCTTCTTTAAAAACTGTCCCGCTGACGGATTCGTCGCAACCGTCAACCAACTCTTTTTT
Organism: Exiguobacterium sibiricum 7-3; assembly: GCF_000620865.1. Classification (NCBI taxonomy): domain Bacteria; kingdom Bacillati; phylum Bacillota; class Bacilli; order Caryophanales; genus Exiguobacterium; species Exiguobacterium artemiae. The sequence goes on along the minus strand of NZ_KK211190.1, from coordinate 77,688 downwards.
GTTGCATCACCGAACCATAAGACGGGTGTCGTTCCTTCAATTAATTCCTCTTTCATCGGTCCATTTGCTAACTCGATTTGATGCTGAACGGCTTCTGTTAAGAGTTTTTTTGCTAGTTTGAGTTGTTCTGATGTCAGCGTTCTCATTCCTTTCGTGTTGCGCTTTCCTGTTTGAGTTGTTCCCGTTCCTCCAAAACGTTAGACAGTTTAATGGGTTTAGTCCGATTGACGTAGGGAATATTTCATAAGGTGAAGCACAACATCGGATATTATTTTTAGGAGGAGATTTTTTATGAAACGACTTGAAAACAAAGTAGCCGTCATTACCGGCTCAGCCACAGGAATCGGTCAAGCGACAGCACTTGTCTTTGCAGAACAAGGAGCGACCGTCGTCTGTGCGGACGTCAATCTTGAAAAAGTACAAGGAACTGTTGAACAAATTGAGCAAGCAGGCGGAAAAGCAGAAGCAGTTCATGTCGATGTCTCACAAGTCGACAGCGTGAAGCAACTCGCAGACCACCTACAATCTACATACGGAACGGTTGATGTTCTGTTCAACAATGCCGGGATTGACCAACAAGGCGGGAAAGTCCATGAATATCCAATCGAACTGTTTGATCAAATCATTGCAGTCGATTTACGCGGGACGTTCTTAACGAGTAAATTCGTCATTCCATTGATGCTGAAAAACGGCGGATCGATCATCAATACATCATCGATGTCGGGACGTGCAGCCGATTTGAATCGTTCAGGCTACAACGCGGCAAAAGGCGGTATCGCCAACTTCACACGCGCGATGGCGATTGATTATGCCCGCGACGGCATCCGCGTCAACTCGCTTTCACCGGGAACGATCGAAACACCGCTCATCGATACGCTTGTTGGCGGAAAAGAAGAAGAACAAGGAAAACAGTTCCGCGACGCCAATGCTTGGATTACACCACTCGGGCGTCTCGGTAAACCGCGTGAGATGGCGACGGTTGCCCTGTTCCTGGCGTCAGATGACAGTTCTTACGTCACGGGTGAAGACATCACGGCTGACGGCGGCATCATGGCCTATACGTGGCCGGGTGAAATGTTAATCGACGACAAATGGAAAACAGACGCGGAATAAACGGCTTCGGTTTTCTGTTCAGCACGGTTCCTGAATCAGGAATCGTGTTTTTTTTGTTCATTTTCAAACGATTGAAGTTTAAGAAATTCAGTTCTTTTAAATATTTTGGGCATTCGTTTACCTCACGCAACTGCCTGGAAACGGGAACAGAACAGTAAAGGAGGAGAAAATATGCTTACAGAACCGATTACTTATTTGCAACGCTGTTTACAAATCCCAAGTACCAATCCACTCGACGGGGAAGAGAACGTCGCAACCTATGTCTATGAGTTATTGACATCCCACGGCATCAAAACCGACTGGATTGAAGTATCACCGAAACGGATTTGTCTCGTCGCCACGATTCAAGCCGGTGCTTCCGCCACTCATCCGAAAACGATTGGTTTCTCCGGTCACCTGGATACGGTGCCGGTTAAAATTAGTGAATGGACAAAAGATCCGTTCGGCGGTGCAATCGAGGAGGGACGGATTTACGGACGCGGTGCTTCCGACATGAAGTCCGGCGTCATGGCGATGGTCAGTATGATGATTGAATTAAATCAACGCGATGACTTGCCGAACCATCTGAAATTGTTGATTACATCCGATGAAGAAAACGGCATGACCGGAGCCCGCCATTTAACGGAACGTGGTGACGCCGATGATTTAGACGCCCTCTTGATCACGGAACCAACGAGCGGTTATCTCGGCTATGCCCAAAAAGGTGTCGTCGGTGTTGAGGTATCGTGTACGGGAAAAAGTGCTCACAGCTCTTCGCCCCAACTTGGTAAAAATGCCATCGATGATTTATATCGGGTTATCCGCGAAGTGAAATCCGACCGATTTACAATCACCAATCACAGTCACCCGGACCTTGGTCCGGTCGTCGCTTCCATCACATCAATCACAGGCGGTGAAGGACCAAACGTCATTCCGAGCCGGGCTGCATTTTATATGGACATCCGGACGATTCCGGGATTCGGACGGGAGCAGGTCTTGCAGGCGCTCGAAGAAGTCAACCAACGCCTGCGTCAACAGGACGACAGCTTCTCGATGGAAGTCACGGTCATCAAGGACATCCCCTCCTGTGAGACGGACCGGAACAATCCGTTCTTAAAAATTGTCGCGGACACGATGGAATCAATCCGACAGCAGCCGACACAGCGCGTCGCGATTCCTGGCGGGACAGACGGTGCCATGTTCAGCCAGGCGGCACGAAGCTTCCCGATCGCGGTGGCTTCGTTCCACGATTTCCGGCTGGCCCATCAAATCGATGAGTCGATTCCCCTGTCGGAATATGCGGAAACGATCGAGTTGTGTATGCGCCTTGCACTACATTCCTATGACTGAAAAAATCCTCCATCTGTTTCAGGGACAGATGGAGGATTTTTAAGTGTAGACACCAATTAGAGCGAGTGCTTGCCCAATATAACTCTGATCAGACGGCAGGACGTGTTTCGGTTCACCGACAAGACGCCATTCAATCCGGACGTGTCCGAGTCGGTCGTAGATCAGCTCAAATGTAAAATCACCTTTTTCAAAAAAAACGATTCCCGGTAACTGTTCATGAACGATCCGAAATTCACGGGCAAATCGGTCATACTCCGAAAAGGGTAACGTCATTTGATGCAGCTTGATTTCTTGATGCCATACTTCCAGTTGCAATGTAGCCAAAGCTTGATTCACTTCGACGATGTGCCAGTCAATCGTCTCATCATATCCTGCAAACGAGATTATATGTTTCAATAGAATCACCTCTTTTTGAATGAATCCCCGTTAGACAGGGAATGGGTTTGTATCGAATCGAAATGACTGTCGCCCACTCGCGAAAGGGGTTTTCTTATGACTAATCAGCAAAAGACGTTACCGACGGATCAAAGCGTCGATGGCTTTTTGAATACGATCACACCATTGTCAAAACGGACAGACTGCGAGCAATTACGACAGATTTTTGAAGAGATGACCGGGTATCCGGCCGTTATGTGGGGGGACACGATGATCGGATTTGGTCACTATCATTATCGGTATTCTTCCGGACATGAAGGCGATTCATTTCTTGTCGGATTCTCGCCCCGCAAAGCGAACATCAGTCTATACTTCGCAACAGGTCCGGAGCGCGAGCAGTTCCTGGTGCGTCTCGGTAAACACAAGAGCGGAAAAAGCTGTGTCTATATCAATAAACTAGCAGATGTCGACCTGCTTGTCTTAAGGGAACTGATCGTCCATTCCGTCGCTTTTCTGGAAACGACGTATCCAAAACCCTGAGACCACTAAAAAAACGTCCCTTCTTCCGCTGATTTGGCGAAAGAAGGGACGTTTGCTGTTTAAATCAATGTCCACTATCTGCTGTGTCGATGTGACGAATGTGTTTGAGATTGACCCCGATGATGACGACAGACAGTAAGACGAACGCACTGCCGACATAAAACGGCAGGTTAGCATTATAGATTTCAGCCAATTTACCGGCCATGAATGGCGCGATGGCTGCCCCGAGAAAACGTAAGAAACTGTATGCAGCGGATGCCGTCGAACGTTCGACCGGTGCTGCATCCATCACTGCCGTCGTAATCAACGTATTGTTATTCCCGAGCACTGCCCCGGCAAGAATAACACAGACGATGACGACAGCTGGTGTTTCGGTAAAGATCCCCATTAATAACAATAAGACGGCGAACAAGAGCAGCATCAGTACCATTGCTTTGATTGTTCCGAGCCATTGTTTTAATTTTGGCGCTGTTAAAACGGATGTCAGAGCAAGCAACATCCCCCAACCGAGGAAGACGAAGCCTAGTCCTTTTGCCGGTAATTTCATGACGAACGGTGCATAGGCCATGATCGTAAAGAAGCCGACGTTATACAAGGCTGCAACGATTCCAAGTGTCAGTAAAGACCGGTGTTTCATGGCCTGGAACGGTGCAATCAACGAAATCTTTTTTGCAGGCGTCGCCGTTGCGACCGGTTTTGGCATTAGGAATAATAAAACGAGGAACGCGATGACCATGATCGTCGCAACACCCATGAAAGGCGCGCGCCATGTGATCGAACCGAGTGTTCCACCGAGCAGTGGACCGATTGAAATCCCGAGACCGACTGCTGCTTCATATAAGATGATTGCTTTCGCTGTTCCGCCGGATGACAGGGAAACGATCGCTGCGAGCGCTGTTGCGACGAACAGTGCATTTCCGAGTCCCCAACCGCCGCGTAACGCGACAAGTGTCCAAATACTGTCGGCCTGTGACGCAAAACCGGCAACGGTTGCGATAACCGCAATCCCGAGCATCAATGTCCCCTTTTGACCAATCCGTGAAGAAATCGCGCCGGTAATCAGCATCGCAAATGCCATGACGGCGTTATAGCTTGTAAATAGTAGCGTAACTTCACTTTTTGATGCTTCAAGGTTTTCGGCAATCGTCGGTAGGACCGGATTGACGAGTCCCATTCCCATGAATGCCGTGATACTGGCAAAGAATACCGCCCAAACAGCGATCGGTTGGTGCAGTAAACCATGTTTGCTTTCCGATAAAACTGTCTCAGGCGCAAGTGTCGTTGTTTTTTCAGCAAGAGCCATATAAATCCTTCTTTCTTAAATAAACTGTTTAAAGGAGTGACGGATGACGTCACCGCGACTGATGATTCCGACGAGCTTGCCGTCTTTTAGAATCGGTAATTTTTTAATTCGTTTTGAACCGAGCGTAGCCGCAATTTCTTCCATTTCTGTTTCTGTCGTCGCCGTCACGACTTTTCGGCGTGCCATGTCCATGACGGGACGTGTCAGGATCTGACGGACACGCTCTTCATAGTTTTCGTCATCGCCTTTGATGACATCGACATATAAAAACGTATCGACAATGATGTCTTTATGTTTGCCGATAGCCCGCATGATATCCCCGTCACTGATATAGCCGACGACTTCCTGCTGGCCGTTGACGACCGGGACTCCACTGATACCGGAAGTGATAAAACGTTCCACTACCGTCCGGATCGTATCCTCTTCATTGACTGTAATGACGGTTTCTTTCATCGATTGATAAGCTTTCATCGGAATTCTCCTTCATCAGACGCTGTAATTAAAATAAGTTCATAACAATAAGTTTCACGATACAATTAAATAACATTTATGATTGTATAATACAACTATAACCCTGTCAAGAAGCCTGCCTTTGATTGACAGAGGACAGCCTGTGCGTAATGATGAGGGCAATGAATGCTAATGAGAGGTGACAATATGTCGAATCAATCCCTGGAAACAATCGAACTGGAACTGGCGATTCTTATTCGTCGTCTAACGACGGCGACGGCGGATAATCGGAACTTGGACCGTGCTTCCTATTTACTCTTACGCCAGTTATCGGATTCTGGTCAAGTCGGTGTCAAAACCCTTGCCCGTGAGTTACAACTTGACGTCTCGACCGTCAGCCGGCAAGCGGCTGCGCTCGATCAGAAAAAATTAGTTGAAAAAATAAAAGACCCGACAGACGGCCGGGCCTTCTTTTACAACATCACAGATTACGGTCAACAGGAGCTCGAGATTTACCGGACGGCCCGTTTAACGAGTATCGAACGACTAGTAAACGACTGGCCGGATGAAGATGCCGAATCATTTGGCCGATTGCTGAAACAATTTAACCAAGCATTACGGGAACGGTGAGTTCTTGCAAATACGAACGATCAGTATAACGGCTGATTCAAAAGTTAGTCTCTACAAAGACGAGGGTGGCAGATTACAATTCTGTCACCCTCGTCTCGTTTAAAAGGAACCACCCGTTTCATGCTACTCCTACAGGAAAAAGCGCAAGCCTGCTTGCGAAACAAGACCAGCTTCCCTGCCTGGATAGGGCAGGAAAGCTGGCTTGTGTCTCGCCTGAGGAAAGTGCGTGAAAGAAAGAGTGGTTCCTTTTTGAGTCAATCCCTTTTGTTCTTCATCAGACATGACTGCCCGTTAAGCAATTGTCACCTTCTGTTGAATCCGCTCAATCTGCTCCGGTGTCGTGCGACAACATCCGCCAATCAACCGGGCACCTGCCGCATACCACTCCGGGGCAATGTCTTCAAACGCCGTGCAGACCGCTTCACCGGACCAGGTCTTGCTGACCGGATCATACTGTTCACCGGAATTCGGATAAACGATGATCGGCACATCGGTCAGTTGTTTTAATGTCATGATGAACTCCGTCGCAATCGATGCCGGAAAACAGTTTGCGCCGATTGCTGCCAGTTGTGGATGCTCCCCTAACGCCTCGATACACTCACTTAACGGCGTTCCTTCACTGATATGTGTTGCGTCACGCAGGGAAAAAGCGAGCCAGGCCGATTGTTCCGGAAATTCTTCGAGCAGTCGGAACAGCACTTTTGCTTCCTGCAAGGACGGAATCGTCTCAAATGCTAACACGTCCGCCCCTGCTTCACTCAACGCTTCAAGCCGTGGACGGTGAAATGCTTCGAGCTGCGCATCGTCGACTCCGTAATGACCGACATACTCAGATCCGTCCGATAAGTAGGCACCATAAGGACCAATCGATCCTGCAATCAGAGCGTGATCCGCTGCCTGTCCGGTTTCCGCACGCGCCTGTTGTGCCAAGTACACCGTTTGTTTGATCAGTTCAACCGCTTCCCCTTCTTTAATTCCCCGACTGCCGAATCCGGTGACACTTGCTTGATAACTCGACGTAATGGCACAATCTGCTCCAATCTTAAAATAATCCGCATGGACCCGGTGAATCTGTTCCGGTTCTTCAAGCAGAACCCGTGCCGACCACAGCGGGTCGTCGAGATTACTCCCGTGACGCTCGAGTTCCGTCGCTAATGCTCCGTCCAATAAAATATAAGGCTGTTTTTTTAATAATTCCTCAACTGGATTGTTGTTCTTTGACATCTTCCACACTCCGTTTCCATGATGTTTTCGTTAGATGATGAATGATGTAACAGACTGCGATAAAAGGAACACCAAAATAAAGGGCGACCCGTTGCGTCGGATCAAAGGCGATGCCGATTAAAGAAGCCAGGCACATCAAAAAGGATAAAATCGGTACAAACGGATACCACGGTGTCCGGTAGACCAAATCGCTGACATCATGTCCCTCTTGCAGATACCGTTTGCGGAACATGAACTGTGAGGCACTGATGCTCATCCAGACGACGACGACTGCCAGTCCCGAGATTGAGACGAGCGCGATGTAGACGGAACCCGGGGCATAGACACTGGAAAACAGGGCAAGCAGACCGCCGATCATACTGAAGAGAACGGCACGTGTCGGGACTCCGCTTGCATTTAATTTAGAAAAGAACGGCGTAATCATCCGTTGATCGGATAAAGACCAGAGCATCCGTGATGCGGCATACAGACCGGAGTTCGCTGCCGACAAAATCGCCGTCAGGATGACGAAGTTCATGATGTCGGCTGCAAACGGAAGACCGATCCGTTCAAACACGGCAACAAACGGACTTTCAAGCACTCCTTTTGAATCATTCGGTAACAGAATCGCAAGAACGATGATCGTTCCGACAAAAAATAGCACGAGCCGGAAGACAGTCGTTCGAATGGCCAGCGGCACCGTTCGTTTCGGATCAACGGCTTCACCTGCCGCAATCCCGATCAACTCTGTTCCGGAATAGGCAAAGTTGACGGCGAGCATGGTCATCAGGATGGCGAATGCTCCGTTTGGAAACAGTCCACCCTCCGTCAAAGGAGCAAGCATCGGAGCCTGCGATCCATCGACAAGTGGTAAAAATCCGACGATCGCCGCTGTCCCCAGGACGATGAACACTAAAATCGTCAGCACCTTGACGGCGGAAAACCAAAATTCGACTTCTGCGAACAACCGAACCGTCAAGACATTGATTCCTAAAATCATAACGACGAATAGCGCGCTGAACAGCCAGACCGGAACGTCCGGGAACCAGCGTTGCATCAACAAGCCGGCTGCCGTGAATTCCGACCCGAGGGCGACCGTCCACGTCAACCAATAGAGCCATGCCACCGTATAACCGGTTCCGGATCCGATGTACTTCGTCGCATAACTATGAAAGGCGCCAGTTTCCGGCATATGTACTGCTAACTCTCCCAAACACAGCATGACGAGATAAACGGCCAGTGCTCCGACCAAGTACGATAAAATCGTTCCGACACGCCCCGCCTGCTCCAGCGTATAACCTGTACTTAAAAATAATCCCGTCCCGATGACACCGCCAAGTGACAGCATGACGATATGCCGGGATTCCATTTTCCGACGAAACGTTCCTTCTTTCATTGCTCCTCCACACTCCTCTTTCTCTCATAAAATAAAAAAACGCACCCACATACATGGGTGCGTCGGTCGACAATCAAAAGAAGCTTATCGATCGGGTACGACACCCGCAGGAATTAGCACAGTATCTTTCGACCTGTTGCTGAGGCTTCAAAGGGCCAGTCCCTCCACCTCTCTGGATAAGAATGTAATTTTTCATAACAGTACCAACCCTGTTTTGAATTGTCAACACAATTCAGAATTTATCATGTAAAAAAAACGCCTTACACCAAAATGGTATAAGACGTCCGTGGTTTATTTCTTCGCAAACAAATCAGCTGTCTTCAATGCCATCCGAACCGCTTTCCGGTTCAATGTGCCTTGTTGATGCTTCATTTCTTTTGTTTGACTGTTCAACTTGCCTTGAAGCGATTTGATTTTTTTATCTTTTTCAGCCATTTTTGCTTTATCGCGTTTTTGAGCTGCCACGATTTTTTGCTCTTCTGCTGGGAAGTATGATTCAAAACGTGAAACAGCTTCTTCGATACTAATTCCTGTGATTGGTTTAACGACTGGGAGCAACTCTGCTTTTGCCATTTCACGGTCAAACGGAACGTTCTCAGGGTAGTTCGTTTCTTTATAAATGTGCTCTAAATCATTTGTGTTCAAGAAATCAACGAAGTTATCGAAGTTACGTGCTTGAACACGTGTTGGACTCTGGAAGTCAGCCGACTCAATTACATCTGACAAACGTGTGCTGTCTGTGATGTCATTTGCCCAGATGTGTGTCAATTGGTGATAATCCGTTAATTCACGCATCCGTGCATCTTTCGGAATCAGGATACTTGGTGTTCCGGCAAGTGTTGCCGTAATGTTACCGTGAAGACGTGCTCCGAAGCTGAAGTCAGCTTCTTTTAAAAAGTCGATCCATGTCTGTGCATTCAAGAAGAAGCGGACACGGTCGTTCATGTAAGTCGGATCCGACATTTTGACCGGATAGTTCGTGACAGATAAGTCAGCAATCGGATGTGTGCCTGTGTACGTCAAACGTAACTCTTTCATCCATTGCGGGATGAAGTAATGGTTCGGGTACTCTTCCATTCCGCGTGTGATGAAGTTAAGGACGTTTTGTGGTGCGAGACGTGACGAGTTGACACCGATCATCGAATCTTTTGTGATGTTCGTTTCACGAATTTTCAAGTCACGACCAAAGGCATACATCGACGGGCAACCGATGACTTTGTGATCGATTCCTTCGCGGAAACCAAGACGCGTCAAGTATTTTGATGTGATTTCGCCGCGAAGTCCAAGCATGCTTGAGCGCTCTAGGACTGCGCTGACAAACGCTTTAACATCTTCATCGAATGAGAAACCGTCGTTTAAATTCGCCTCAAACGGTGCGCGTAAACCGACGCCGATGACGACGACCGGAATCTTTAATTTTTTAATCAATTTTGTATATTTACGAAGTGTCGGAACGAATTCTTTACGGAATGCGTCAGCGAGTGGGATGACATATAAATCGAAGTTCGCGTTGATCTCATCTGCACGCTCTTCTTCATAGTAGTAGTAATCTGGTGTAATCGTCGTGCCCTCTGTCATCAAGGTGCGGAAAATACTGTATTGATAAATCAGGTTTCCGACGTTCCCTCCGATTGAGTTATGCTTCATCAAATATTCTGCGTCGAACTGTTCAAACGGTGTCATACCCGCACGGATAATAATACGTTTCATGTAAAATAATTCCCCTCTCGCTTCTGTTTTCATTTTAAAAAATATAAAATATATTTTGGTTTTTAACCATCTTGTCTTTTCAAGAATAGTTGAATGCAATTCAGCAAGTCAACGAATAGCTGAAAATTACACATTATTGCGGATTATAAAAAACTAAATACAACCTGATAAATATTCCCTATATAGAAACTAGTTAAACGTCTTTTCTAGATAAACGATAAATTTCGAGATTCGCATAAATTGCCGGTAACAACACCTGCGTCGGCCCGTCTTTCGAAAGAAGTGTTCCGAATAGATGGGCCGACTCGACTTCGCTTCCTTTCTCCATGTCACGTTGTAAGGAGGATTTCATCGTTTCAGCCATTTGTGCGATCTGTTGCTGTTGTACCTGCTCAATCTCATCACTGAATACGGCGCCTTGCCGTTCCATTGCTTCTTTGGCTTCCGTTGCCAGGCGGCGAATCATCGTCATCCCTTCCTCCCGCGAACGAATTGGACCAATTGCTGAGCGGAAGAGCGATGTCACACCGGAAAACGTCGTGATGAATAGATACTTATTCCACATATCGCGGGTGATTGTATCTGAATAGTTGATTGGAGCTGCTGTTCCGGTCAAATGCTGTTTCAATTCTTCCAAGCGGTCTGTGCGTGTTCCCGGCAATGGACCAAATAACAGATGGTGTGACGGACTTGTCTGAAGGATATGCCCTTGTGCATCAAGTGTCGATTCAATAAAGCAGAGTCCGCCCAGCACACGCTGTTCTCCGAACCGGTCCACTAACTGTTTCAGATGTGACATGCCATTTAAAAGCGGCAGGATATATGTATGTTCCGAAACAAAAGGTTCGATATCTTGCAACACCTGTTCCAGGTGATAGGCTTTCGTCGACAAGATGATGACGTCGAACGTTTCATCCGCCCCTGCTTCAATTAAGCGCGGCGTAAGATCGATATCACCATGCAGACTGTTAATTACGAGTCCGGATGTTTTCAGCTCCCGCAATCTTCGTTCCCGGACTAAAAATGTGACGTCTTCCCCTTTTTCTGCCAGGCGTCCCCCAAAATATCCACCAACTGCACCGGCACCAACCACTAAAATCTTCATTTCATCCCCTCCATCTGACTGATTCATTCATCTCTTTTACATGCTTTCGTTCTTTAGCCTATCACATCAGAAAGCTGTGATTCAGGAAAGATGACAATTTAATTAAAGCGCTTGCATTTTGTTTTCCGTCGTTTATACTACTTGTATACAAGTATACTTATCTAACAAAGAGGGTGTTTTTTTATGTCTGATCTTTTATACCCGATTAAATGGTTATCAAAAGCATCCGCCGGTGATCGTGTCGCCCATGAACTGCGCATGCGGATCATTTCCGGCAAGATCGAGAGCGGTACCGTCCTATCTGAAAACAAATTAGCCGCTGATTTTTCCGTCAGCCGATCTCCTGTCCGGGATGCCCTGAAAGTATTGGCGTCAGAACGCATCATCCGGCTGGAACGGATGGGCGCCGTCGTCGTCGGACTATCCAAACAAGACATCCAGGAAATTTATGACGTCCGGCTGTTAATCGAAACATTCGTTTTTGAGCGGATCGTTAAGATGGATCGAAAGGACCTGGTTCGTGAACTGAGCAAGGTGCTCGAAATGATGAAAATTGCCATCAAGTATAAGGATGCGGATGAATTTTCTTATCAAGACGTCTTGTTCCATGAAACGATCATCCGATCGATTGATCACGGATATGTCAGCATGATGTGGCAGAATCTCAAACCAGTCATGGAAAGCTTCATCTTATTGTCGATGCGTCAGCGTCTGGACGATGATATCGAAGATTTCGAACGGATTCTCGAGAACCATGCACTCTATATCGAAGCCATCGAGACCGGCGATCGTAAACGGATGATCGCTTCCCTGCATCAGAACTTTGATGATGTACAGGAAGTTGAGGATTTATGGAAATCGCAACAACTGATGACGAAGGGAGTAGAACCACATGACTGAATACATGTTAGGAATCGATATCGGAACGACAAGTACAAAAGCAGTGCTCTTTACGACAAAAGGGGAAGTCATCGGACAAACGAATGTCGGTTATCCGCTCCACACGCCGAATCGCTCGACGGCAGAACAGGATCCGGAAGAAATTTTTCATGCCGTGCTCGAAAGCATCCGGCTGATGACGAAACAACATCCGACGGAGCAACCAAAGTTCGTCGCCTTCAGCAGTGCGATGCACAGCTTGATTGCGATGGATGAACACGATCAACCGTTGACCGCCTGCATCACGTGGGCCGACAGCCGGAGCGAAGTCTGGTCGAACCGGATCAAGGAGCAGTACGGGTACTCGATTTATCACCGGACCGGAACTCCGGTTCACCCGATGTCGCCGCTCAGCAAGATTTGTTGGCTCGTCGAAGAGCATCCGGAGATTGCGGCACGGACGAAAAAATATATCGGGATCAAGGAATTTGTTTTCCAACGTCTGTTCGGACAATATGTCATCGACCATTCTCTCGCTTCAGCAACCGGCCTGTTCAACATCCACGAGCTCGACTGGGATGCGGAAGCGTTGCAGGTCGCAGGCATCGATGCGTCAAAACTGTCGCGTCCCGTTTCGACGACGACGTCCTTTACCGATTTGGCACCGGAATATGCCAAACAAATCGGATTAAGCGCTTCGACACCATTTTTAATCGGGGCAAGTGACGGCGTTCTGTCGAATCTCGGGGTTAACGCCATCCGGAAAGGAGAAATCGCGATTACGATCGGAACGAGCGGTGCCATCCGGACGATCATCGACCGTCCGCAAACCGATGAAAAAGGCCGGATCTTTTGTTACGCCTTAACCGAGAACCATTGGGTCATCGGTGGACCGGTCAATAACGGCGGCATGGTCTTACGCTGGATTCGCGACGAACTGGCCTCGGCGGAAGTCGAGACAGCGAAACGACTCGGGATTGATCCGTATGCCGTCTTGACGAAGATCGCCGAACGCGTCCGTCCGGGATCAGACGGTTTACTGTTCCATCCGTATCTGTCCGGCGAGCGGGCTCCGCTTTGGAATCCGGATGTCAGCGGTTCTTTCTTCGGATTGACGCTGTCGCACAAAAAAGAACATATGATTCGGGCAGCGCTGGAAGGTGTCATTTACAACTTGTACACTGTCTTCCTGGCATTAATCGAATGTATGGACGGTCCGGTCACACGGATTCAGGCAACCGGGGGGTTTGCCCGTTCTGAAGTGTGGCGTCAGATGATGGCGGATATCTTCGAATCAGAAGTCGTCATTCCGGAAAGTTTTGAAAGTTCATGTCTTGGAGCCTGTATTCTCGGATTGTATGCGACAGGGGAAGTCGATTCGTTCGAGGTGGCAGCAGATATGATCGGCGATACACATCGTCATGTACCGAATGAGGAAGCGATGCACGAATACCGTCAGTTACTGCCGATCTTCATCAGTTTGGCGCGCGTTCTCGAAACCGATTACCGACGCATCGCTACGTATCAACGGGGTTTGATTCAAAAAGAAATTTAATTTAACGTTTTTGGGGGAAGTCACATGCCATTAGTCATTGTTGCCATCGGGATTGTTCTGTTACTCGTTTTAATTATGGGGTTAAAATTAAACACGTTTGTTTCATTAATCATCGTCTCGTTTGTCGTCGCTTTACTGCTCGGAATGCCGCTTGATCAAATCGTTACGACGATTGAAGCCGGACTCGGCGGAACGCTTGGTCACCTCGCCTTGATCTTCGGACTCGGTGCCATGCTGGGAAAATTGATTGCCGACGCAGGTGGTGCGCAACGAATCGCGATGACGCTTGTCGCGAAGTTTGGGGAAAAGAACATCCAATGGGCTGTCGTTGTCGCTTCGTTTATCATCGGGATCGCGTTATTCTTTGAAGTCGGACTGGTTTTATTGATTCCAATCGTCTTCGCGATCTCACGTCAGTTGCGTGTCTCGATCCTGTATCTCGGGATTCCGATGGTCGCTGCTCTTTCCGTCACACACGGTTTTCTTCCGCCACACCCGGGCCCGACCGTCATCGCCGGGGAGTACGGGGCCGATCTCGGACAAGTTCTTCTATACGGCTTTATCGTTGCCGTGCCGACCGTCATCATCGCCGGTCCGATCTTCACGAAAATCGCGAAACGAATTGTTCCGGAATCATTTAAAAAAACCGGCAACATTGCTTCACTCGGGGAACAAAAAGAATTTAATCTAGACGAGACACCAGGATTCGGGATCAGTGTTTTCACAGCGATGCTGCCGGTTCTCCTGATGTCGATTGCAACGATTTTAACGTTATTGCAAAAAACGCTTGGTTGGGAAAGTAACTCTGTTTTATCTGCTGTTCAATTCATCGGAAATGCATCGACAGCGATGTTGATTTCCCTGCTCGTCGCCATTTACACAATGGGACTGGCACGTCAGATTCCGATCAAAACCGTCATGGATTCTTGTACGACAGCCATCACACAAATCGGGATGATGCTACTGATCATCGGCGGCGGCGGTGCCTTCAAGCAGGTCCTGATTGACGGCGGTGTTGGTAAATTCGTCGCTCAAATGTTTGAAGATACGACATTATCACCGATTTTACTGGCCTGGATCATTGCGGCCATCTTACGGATTTCACTCGGTTCGGCGACTGTCGCTTCACTGACGACAGCCGGCCTCGTCATTCCGCTGCTCGGTCAATCGGATGTCAATCTCGCACTTGTCGTCCTCGCAACAGGAGCCGGCAGCTTGATCGCTTCACACGTCAACGACGCCGGATTCTGGATGTTTAAAGAGTATTTCGGATTAACCATGAAAGAAACTTTCGCGACGTGGACCCTGCTTGAGACAATCATTTCCGTCTTCGGACTTGGATTCGTCCTTCTGCTCAGTCTCGTCGTCTAAAAAAGGAGTCGGTACACTATGCTACATTCAATCGGAGTCATCGGGCTCGGCGTCATGGGGCGCAACATTGCCTTGAACATGGCAAGCCATGAGGAAGACGTCGCCGTCTACAATTACACACGTGATTTGACGGATGACTTAATGGCACATAACGAAGGATTGCCGGTGCATCCTTATTACGAGATGGCTGATTTTGTTCAATCCCTTGCCCGTCCACGGAAAATTTTCGTCATGGTCACGGCGGGAAGCGCAATTGATTCAGTCATCGAGTCGCTGATTCCACACCTTGAAGCAGGCGATATCATCATGGACGGCGGAAATTCGCATTTCCATGATACGGAACGCCGCTTTGATCAGTTGCAACAACACGGAATCGAATACATCGGTGTCGGCGTCTCCGGCGGTGAAGTCGGTGCGCGGACCGGCCCTGCCATCATGCCGGGCGGAACAAAAGAAGCGTACGAGCAAGTCGCACCGATTTTGACGAAGATTGCCGCCAAAGTGAACGGTGAGCCGTGCTGCGTCTACATCGGACCAAAAGGTGCCGGTCATTTCGTCAAGATGGTCCATAACGGGATCGAATACGCCGACATGCAGCTGATCGCGGAAGCGTACAGTTTCCTCCGGGTCCGTCTTGGACTCGACGTTGAAGAAATCGCGGATGTCTTCGCGTCTTGGAATGAAGGCGAGCTGAAAAGTTATCTGATCGAGATTACAGCCGATATTCTCCGGAAAAAAGATGACGAGACAGGACTTCCGTTGATCGATGTCATCTTGGATCAAGCCGGTCAAAAAGGGACAGGAAAATGGACGAGTATGCAATCGATTGATAACGGGATCGCTTCGTCCATCATCACGGAAGCCCTCTTCGCCCGCTATCTCTCGGCTGTCAAAGAAGAACGTGTCGCTGCTGCTTCCGTCCTCGGTGGACCGGAAGCCCGTGAGACACTCGATAAAGACGTCTGGATCGAACGGATCCGCCAAGCGCTCTACATGGGTAAAATCGCTGCATACGCGCAAGGATTCACACAGTACCGGACGTCATCCGAGCTGTATGACTGGAACTTACGTCTTGAAGAAATCGCATTGATTTTCCGCGGCGGCTGTATCATCCGGGCCGAGTTCCTCAATGTCATCAGTGAGGCCTTTGCGAAAGACGAGTCGCTTGCGAACTTAATGCTTGCACCGTACTTCGCGGACAAAGTGCAAGATTATCAAACGGCACTGCGTCAGGTGGTCGCTGAAAGTTCATTATCCGGACTCGCTGCTCCGTGTCTCAGCACATCGCTGACTTATTACGACAGCTACCGGACGGCTAACTCCAATGCGAACATCCTGCAAGCCCAACGTGATTATTTCGGAGCCCATACGTATGCCCGGACCGATCGCGAAGGGACGTTCCATACGGACTGGCAGTAACTTATACAGCTTCCATTTCCTGTTTCATTTAAGGAAATGGAAGTTCTTTTTTTGTTCACACTTTGTTTATCAGAATAGGAAATTGCAGGTTATGTCTTGACAAAACTAAGCGTCTATATGAAATTAGTATTAGATTAGAATTATTCTAGTGTGATAGATACAGTTTATACTTTCTACTAGAACAGATTCTTAAATAGAACCCAACAGGAGGATTTTTATCATGTCTTTAATCGGAAGTGAAGTAAAACCATTTAGTGCATCAGCATTCCACAACGGAGAGTTCGTCGATCTTACAGATGCCAACCTTCGTGGAAAATGGAGTGTCGTTTGTTTCTACCCAGCAGACTTTACATTCGTTTGCCCGACTGAGCTCGAAGATCTTCAAAACCAATACGCAACACTCAAAGCGCTTGACGTTGAAGTGTACTCGGTTTCAACAGACACGCACTTTACACATAAAGCATGGCACGAAACTTCAGAAACAATCGGTAAAATCGAGTACGTCATGATTGGTGACCCGTCACACGTCATCTCACGTAACTTCGAAGTATTAAACGAGCAAGACGGACTTGCAGACCGCGGAACGTTCATCATCGATCCGGACGGCGTCATCCAAACTGTTGAAATCAACGCAGGAGGAATCGGCCGTGACGCAAGCACACTCGTCAACAAAATCAAAGCAGCACAATATGTACGCAACAACCCAGGCGAAGTTTGCCCAGCGAAATGGGAAGAAGGTTCTGCAACACTTACACCGAGCCTTGACCTCGTCGGAAAAATTTAAGGAGCGGATTTGAGATGGCTTTAGCAGCAGATATTAAAGCACAACTCGCTCAATACCTCGATTTATTGGAAGGAGATCTTGTCCTCGCGGTCAGCGCCGGGACAGACTCCGTTTCTCTTGAGATGAGCGAGCTCGTCGAAGAAATCGCGAGCATGTCACCACGCATCAGCATCGAACAGGCGGCCTTGCCGCGGACACCAAGCTTCAGCGTCAACCGTGTCGGGGAAGAGAGCGGCATTACGTTTGCCGGGATTCCACTCGGTCACGAGTTCACGTCCCTCGTCTTGGCGTTACTCCAAGTCAGCGGTCGCGCGCCGAAAGTCGACGCCGCACTGATCGAACAGATCAAAGGCATCAAAGAGACGTATCATTTCGAATCGTACATCAGTCTCAGCTGCCACAACTGCCCGGATGTCGTTCAAGCCCTAAACGTCATGAGTGTCCTGAACCCGAACATCAGCCACACGATGATTGACGGCGGTGCCTTTAAACAAGAAGTCGAAGCAAAAGAAATCATGGCTGTCCCGACAGTCTTCGTCAACGGCGAAGCGTTCGGAAACGGTCGGATGTCCCTCGAGGAGATTCTCGCGAAACTCGGTACAGGTGTCGACGCTTCTGACTTCGCGGACAAAGACCCGTACGACGTTCTTGTCGTCGGTGGCGGTCCTGCCGGTGCCAGTGCTGCGATTTACGCGGCACGTAAAGGCATCCGGACGGGAATCGTCGCGGAACGGTTTGGTGGTCAAGTCATGGATACGATGAGTATCGAGAACTTCATCAGCATGAAGTATACGGAAGGTCCGAAACTCGTGGCGAGTCTTGAAGAACACGTCAAAGAGTACGGGATTGATGTCATGAACCTTCAACGGGCGACACGTCTTGAGAAAAAAGACCTCGTTGAACTGGAGCTTGAAAACGGTGCGGTCTTGAAAACAAAGAGTTTGATTCTCTCAACAGGAGCACGCTGGCGCAACATCGGTGTGCCGGGCGAACTTGAATTCAAGAACAAAGGGGTTGCGTACTGTCCTCACTGTGACGGTCCACTCTTCGAAGGAAAACGCGTTGCGGTCATCGGCGGCGGGAATTCCGGTGTTGAAGCCGCAATCGATCTTGCCGGTCTCGTCAAACATGTAACGGTGCTTGAATTTGCACCGGAACTGAAAGCGGATGCGGTCTTACAAGACCGTCTCGCGAGTCTTCCGAACGTCACGGTCGTTGCCAACGCCCAGACGAAGGAAATCACGGGTACGGATAAAGTGAACGGCATCACGTATGTCGAACGCGAAACAGGTGCTGAGCACCATGTCGAGCTCGAAGGCGTTTTCGTCCAGATCGGTCTTGTGCCAAACACAGACTGGCTCGGCGAAACAATCGAACGCAACAAGTTCGGTGAAATCCTTGTTGACCGTCATGGCGCAACGAACATCCCGGGTGTCTTTGCAGCCGGCGATTGTACGGACAGTGCTTACAAACAGATCATCATCTCGATGGGATCAGGTGCTACAGCAGCACTCGGTGCTTTCGATTATATGATTCGTAACTGATCATGGAAACGTCTTGCTTCGGCAAGGCGTTTTTTGATTGTAAAATCTAGTATAAACAGAATCGCTACGAACAAAAGAGAATTTTTCCCGTGCTTTTCTCGGGTGAGGCGCAAGCCGCGGCTTTTGCGACCACAGGTCTTAAAGCCGGGTCTCGCCTGCCTCGACAGCGCGTAAACGCGCTTTTTCCCGTAGAAGTCACGGAAAATCCTCTTTTAGGTCGATACTTTCATTAGTAAAGATTCAAATTCGAACTGACCCCTATAAATTGTTCGAAATTGACACTTTCAGCTAGTCCAGCTATCTGATAGATTGAGAGTATTCAAAATCTATCATAAAGAAGGTCTGACACATGCAAAAAGCAGCACCGTATTCAAGCACTCGTACCCGGCAACTCGTCATCACTTCAATGTCGATTGCACTTGTTCTTGTCGCAACAATGTTCATCAATATCAAGTTGCCAATCGCAGCGAATGGTGGACTGATCCACATGGGAACAGCGATGTTATTCCTGATTGCGATTCTTTTCGGACCACGTACAGCACTTATTGCCGGCGCTGTCGGAATGGGATTATTTGATATTCTGATGGGCTATACGATTTGGGCACCTGGTACCATTATCGCTCGCGGACTTCAAGGATTGATCGTTGGTTACATCGCTTGGTCCGGTGGTCGAAAAGGAACGAATGTCGCATTCAATTTGATCGGGATGATCGCTTCCGTACCGGTCATGTTGCTTGTCTACTTTGTTCATGAAGGAATTGCCTTCAGCAGTTGGGCGGCTCCAGTTGGTTCAATCCCGGGAAACATCACACAAAACGTTGTTGGTATTCTCGTCGCGATTCCAGTCGGGATTGCCCTAAAGAAAACACGTTTCTTCCGTCAACGCGGCTGATTTCACACAAACAACCCCGTTCTCTTCAAGAGAACGGGGCTTTTTTTTGCTTCCTATGATGTGTTTAACGAATCGGCTGTGCTTCCGTTAATTCAAGTGTTTTTGTTGTTTCGGCGTGGATTTGATCAAAGAGTTCCGGATTCGCGACGAGTGACGTCCCGTACGACGGAATCATTTCTTTGATTTTTGCTTCCCAGCCGGGTAGTTGATCCGGGAAACACTTGGCCAGCACTTCTAGCATGACCGGTACGGCAGTTGAAGCGCCTGGTGACGCGCCGAGCAACGCTGCAACCGAACCATCTGCCGCGCTGACGACTTCCGTTCCGAACTGAAGTGTCCCCTTGCCTTGCGGTGTATCTTTGATGACCTGAACCCGTTGACCGGCAACGACGACATCCCAGTCTTCCGTCTTCGCGTTCGGAATGAACTCACGCAGTTCGTTCATCCGTTGCTCCGTCGACAGTAAGACCTGTTCGATCAAGTACTTTGTCAGTCCCATCTCTTTTGCGCCTGCTGCAAGCATCGTCAAGACATTGTTCGGTTTGACCGATGTGATCAAATCAAGATTCGATCCCGTTTTCAGGAACTTCGGTGAGAAGCCGGCGAACGGTCCAAACAAGAGTGATTTTTGACCGTCGATGTAACGTGTATCCAAGTGCGGGACAGACATCGGCGGTGCACCGACTTTCGCTTTCCCGTAGACTTTCGCATGATGACGCTCGGCGATGTCCGGATTTTTACAGACGAGGAACAAGCCGCTGACCGGGAATCCGCCAATCTGTTTCGACTCCGGAATCCCTGTTTTTTGAAGTAACGGCAAGCTTCCGCCGCCGCCGCCGATAAAGACGAACTTCGCTGTATGATGTTCGATCCGGTTGTCACGTTCATTTTTGACTTTGATTTCCCAACCGCCGTCGACCCGTTTCAAATCTTCGACACCGTGACCGTAGTTGATCTCAACATCGAGTTGTTTTAAGTGATCAAACAGGATCCGTGTCAACGCTCCGAAATTGACGTCTGTACCCGAATCGATTTTAGTTGCTGCAATCGGCTCCGGTGACGTCCGGCCTTCCATGATTAACGGAATCCATTGCTTCAGTTGTTCCGGATCTTCCGAAAATTCCATCCCTTTGAACAACGGATTAGCTGAGAGCGCTTCCAATCGTTTTTTCAGGAATGTGACGTTTTCCGCCCCTTCAACCATACTCATATGTGGAATCGGCATGATGAATTCTTTTGGATTCGGCAACACCTGTTCTTTGACGAGGTGCGACCAGAACTGGCGCGACAGTTGGAACTGTTCGTTGACCTTAACGGCCTTGCTGATGTCAATCGTTCCGTCGGCGTTTTCCGTCGTATAGTTCAGTTCACAAAGTGCAGCGTGACCCGTCCCCGCGTTATTCCATTCATTTGAGCTTTCTTCCCCAGCACTCGCTAACTTCTCGAATACTTTAATCTTCATGTCCGGCGCAAGCTCTTTTAATAAGACCCCTAACGTTGCGCTCATGACTCCGGCACCAATCAAAATAACATCTGTTTGTTTAGGCATACTGCTCATGATATCCTTCCTATCCCCGTTTGATATTATGGACCTGTCATACCAGTTGAAAGCGCTCGTATGACGACAACTTACCTTTCCAGTATAACCCTATCACAGGTCATTCATAAATTAAAATATTGGGTGTCTCCACTTAAAAATAAATCGGCTTCCGAGTGTAATAGGACACATCCGAAGACATACTTTCCAGCAAACGGGCTATATACTCCTATAGGAGAAAAAGGAGGAACGTGCATGGCAACGCGCTGGATTTTCGGCAATCAACTCAATCACAGCTTACCGCTTCTGACAGAAGCGGATCCAAAAGAAGATATCATCCTGATGGTCGAAGCAACGTCCCGCTCGACCTGGAAGGCATATCATAAACAAAAACTCGTGCTGATCTTTTCGGCGATGCGTCATTTCGCAGAAGAACTCCGGGACAAAGGATTTACAGTCGATTACCGGGAAGCGGACTCGTTTGACGATGCTTGGAAGCAGCACCAGAAGCAGTACAAACCGACACACCTCCTCTATACAGCCACCACAGACGAACCGATGCGCCGTGTCATGCAAAAATTTCAGGATGCTCTCCCGAAATCAATCACTGTCGACGTCTGTTCCGACGTCCCGCTCTTTTTATTGACGCATGACGAAGCCATGGCAATACTTGGAGATAAACCGTGGAAGATGGATCGTTTTTACCGGCAGCTTCGAAAAGACCGCCGTTTGTTGATGAATGGAAACAAACCGCTCGGCGGAAAATGGTCGTTTGATGCGGATAACCGGAAACCGGCGAAGGACGGCGTTGATTTTAAAGCACCGATCCGGTTCCGCCCGGATCAGATCACGCGTGATGTCATCAACAAAGTCGAGACGACATTTGCCGATCATCCGGGTCAGCTTGAGACGTTCCACTGGCCGGTCACCCGAGCGGAAGCGCAGCGCGCGCTCGCCCGGTTTATCGACGAACGGCTTGAGACGTTCGGCACTTATCAGGATGCGATGCTGACGGGAGAAGATACGTTATCGCACTCCCTGCTCTCTTCGTCGATCAATATCGGCTTACTGTCACCGGACGAAGTCATTCACGCGGCGGCGGCCGCACTGGAAGATCAGGACGCACCGCTTAATGCCGTCGAAGGATTCATCCGGCAAATTCTCGGTTGGCGCGAATACATGCGGGCGGTTTATTTAAGTGAGATGCCGGGGTACGAACAGGTCAATGTCCTGCAACACAACCGGGACTTGCCGGACTTCTTTTGGGACGGCGAAACGACGATGACGTGTGTCGCAGAGTCGTTTCGACCTGTCATCGAAACGGCGCACAATCACCACATTCAGCGGCTGATGGTGCTCGGGAACTTTGCCAACTTGTTTGAGATTTCCCCGCAACAGACGGCGGACTGGTTCAACGAAATGTATATCGACGCCTATGATTGGGTCGTCCTTCCGAATGTGCTCGGGATGGCCTTGCATGCCGACGGTGGTCTCTTGTCGACGAAACCGTACATCGCATCGGCGAACTACATCCACAAGATGAGCGACTACTGCGGGAACTGTCCCTTTAACCAAAAGGATGCCCTTGGGGACAATGCCTGTCCGTTCAATGCCTTGTATTGGGATTTCATCGCCCGGCACGAGGAACGGTTCTCCAGTAACCAACGGATGTCGATGATGTACCGGCAATGGGCAAAACGGGATAAAAGCGATCAGCAGGCGATTCGCAAAAAAGCGACCGCCTTGAAAAAGCAATTGGCGGACGGACAGTTCCATCGCTGAGCTTTTCATCAACATCAAGAAAGACCCGGCTCCCTGCCTTACTTAGCAGGGAATCGGGTCTCTGTTTATTTACTTGATGCATCACGCACTGTGTCGTTCTGCTTTTTGATGTTTTTTCGTCCGCAGCTGATACAGGACAAACAATCCGATGAACCAGACCGGTGTCAGGAGAAGCGCAGGACGCGTTTCGTCCGCTACGAGCATGACGATTAAAATCAGCGTGAACAGACCGAGCACGAGGTAGTTGACGAACGGTGTCCACGGCGCTTTGAACGTCGATGCGGCATGCAATTCCGGCTGTGTCTTCTTGTATTTCAAGTGACAGACGAGAATGACGCCCCACACCCAGATGAAACAGATTGCACTGATCGTCGTCACGATGCTGAACGCTTGTCCCGGAAGTAATTTACTCAACAAGGCTCCACCTGAGACGACCAATGTCGAAACGAACAGCGCATTCGCCGGCACATGATTTTTATTAAGCTTCGAAAACGATGCCGGTGCCTGTTTTTGATTCCCGAGATTATAAAGAATCCGGCTCGTCGAGAACATTCCGCTGTTACAAGCGGATGCGGCGGATGTCAGGACGACGAAGTTGATGATTCCGGCCGCGACCGGAATCCCGATCAGACTAAACGTTTTGACGAACGGGCTTTCCGTTGCGTTCAGTCCGGTCCACGGATTGATCATCAAGAGGACAAGCAAGGCACCGACGTAGAAGAAGAGGATCCGTAACGGAATCTTATTGATTGCGGACGGAATGTTCTTTTTCGGATCCGCCGTTTCAGCGGCCGAGACACCGACCAGTTCAACACCGACATAGGCGAAGACGACCATTTGGAACGACAACAGGAAACCGGTGACACCGTTCGGGAACATCCCGCCGTGCTGCCACAAGTTCTTGACCGTGACCGGTCCCGCATCCGTATTAAAGCCGATCACAAGCAGGACGATTCCGACGCCGATCAAAGCTAAAATCGTGACGACTTTGATCAAGGCGAACCAAAACTCGAGTTCTCCGAACAGTTTGACCGTCAGAAGATTAAAGCCGAGTAGGATCAACAGGGCGATGACGGCCGGAATCCATTGCGGGATATCAAACCAGTATTTGACGTAAACACCGACGGCAATCACATCGGCCATCGCCGTCATGATCCAGCAGAACCAATACGTCCAGCCGGTTACGAAGGCGGCGCGCGGTCCAAGATAATCTTCCGCGATATCCGTCAGGGACTGATAACCGGCTTTTGACAACAGTAACTCTCCGAGTGCCCGCATGACGAAGAAAATCGCAATCCCGACAAGCAGATAAGCAAATACAATCGATGGACCGGCCAACTGAATCGCTTTCCCCGATCCTAAAAACAACCCCGTTCCGATCGTTCCACCAATCGCAATCAATTGGACATGACGATTCGATAAATCCCGCTTTAATCCTTGCTGTTCCAAACCTGAACTCCTCCTTTGATGATCTCTCTGTTTCCCCCGGTCAGACTGTTCTGTCAGTCCAACAAAAAAGAGACTGGACGGGTGTCCAATCTCAAAAAAATCATCAGAATAGCAAATAATCATTTTCCGGTCGGCAAAGCCAACACAAAAAATAAAGATTTAGTACTCTTCTGTCCTTTTGCCTGAGATTGTGAACCCTTCGGCGCCGTTTACACGGTCTCTCCAGAAGCTGCTCCTGCCATAGTGTGACCCATGACAATCATAGCTTTCTCTTTTTATTCGGTTTCTGAGGTGACATAATCACCTGAATTGTTTCTAATACTAGTAACCTTATGATCGTTTGTCAACCGTTTTATCAAATTATTTCATTTCTTCTTTCATAACTTGAAAGAGGATTTTCCATTCTATTACCAGAAATCTTTTATATGGTTACATCTCGAGGAGGTACTTACATTGCAGACATACTATCTCATCCGTCATTGTGAAGCGACCGGACAAGCAGCCGATGCTCCGTTGACGGCTCAAGGTCAAAAACAAGCGGTATTACTCGCTGACTTTTTCAAATCCATTCCAGTTGACCGGATTTTATCGAGTCCATTTCGACGAGCATACGATACTAGTTTTTCGCTTTCCAATGCTCACGATTGTCCAATCGAACTAGAGAATCGGTTGCAGGAACGCATATTCAGTACTTCTTCGTTAAATGACTGGCGGGCTGACTTAAAAGCGACATTTTCTGATCTCAATCTCCAGTTTCCCGGTGGTGAATCTAGTCGTGAAGCAATGGACCGGACCTCATCCGTCCTCCATGAGGCATTTCTTCATCCTGCCCGTCACACCGTATTGGTGACGCACGGAAACGCGATGGCTCTATTGTTAAAATCCATCGATTCAAATTTCGGCTATCCGGACTGGGAACAGTTGCGTAACCCGGACATCTATCGTCTCATCAAAAATTCTGAGGGTCTGACTTGCGAACGCTTGCCTTTCAATGCGCAAACAGACTGAAGGAAAAACGTCATTTTTTCAAGTATTCACCAAATGCATATGATAACTTTTAATCTATTCTTTTAAATTATGGAAAACATAAGAATTATCTATTTTACTTCCCCTTCGAACTCGACTACATTTAACGAATTGATAACAAAGTGAAGTAGTTCGAATTCCTGTCTTACAGTGATTCGTCTTAAGAAAAGAAGGGGTATGTTATGTCTACACAAGCAAGTCACGCACGAAAAGGGTATTTGATGATGGCTGTTCTCTGGTTCGCCTATGCGACGTTCGCTATGAACTGGGTCGCCGGTTCCTCATTAACCCCGCAAATCACGGCTCATTTCTTCGGAGACCGTACTGTTGACCCGTTGATTTCACAACTCGTCAACTACTCGATCACGACCGCACGCGTTTTCGCGAACATTTTGGCGGCACTGATTTTGATGAAACTGGGACCTAAAAAAGCACCGATGCTCGCCCTGTTGTTTCTGATGATGTCGATCGTCGCCATTTATCTGCCGAACTACTGGGCATATACGGCGGCACGGATGGTCATGGGTCTCGGCGGCTCGATGGTCATTGTCTACATGAATCCGGTCGTCACCCGTTACATCAGCGATCCGACGGAAAAACTGCGGATCAATGCGCTCAATACCGTCTCGTATAATGTCGGTGCGTTTGTCGTCTCGTTACTGTTTACGTTTTTTGCGACCCAGTTCACGAACAACTGGCAGCTGACGTTAACGATTTTTGCTGCTTTGACAGCCGTCCTGTTCCTCGCCTGGTTGATTTTCAGTGAAGAGTTCGATTTGAACACGGCAAGCGACCAAAATGAAGTCGTCACGGCTTACGGCTACCGGGATGCGATTAAAGACAGCTTCTTATGGAAGTATGCGATCGCGTTCGGCGGCTTCCTGACACTGTATATTCTGTCGCTCGTCGGACTCAAACCGGTGTTTGACACGTATACTGAGTTAAACGGATCGCTCGTTAATCTGCTCGTCTCCGGCGCCGGTATTATCGGAACCTTTGTTGGTCTAAAAATCGGCAGCCGCGGGACACCGCGAAAACCGATTCTTCTGATCAGCGGCTTCGTGATGATCGGCAGCTTCATCGTCACGGTTGCGTTTGGCAACATATCACCGCTCGTCTCGTATATCTTTGCTTTCGTCTCTGGGTTCGCGATGTACATTCAGTATCCGATCTTCATGAATCTGGCCCACGAAATGAAGGGTATGACACCACAAAAGATCACCGTCTTGTTCGGCCTGTTCTGGGCGATTGCGTATGCGACCCAAACCATCTTTACGATTATTTGGAGTTACACGCTCGGTCAGATGGGTTATACGGCGTCGATGGTCGTCTTTTTCCTCAGCTGTTCGACGTACCTGATCTTTAGTCTCTTTTTACCGGAAACCAAACCGAAACAATCGGTTCCGGCTTCGAAAAAAACAGCCTGATTGCAAACAATCCCCAGTGTCGCCTGCGACCTGGGGATTGTTTATTTTTGATGCGCACCGTATTGATTGCGCAGGATGAACAGCAACCGAATCAACGGTTCATGATAGGAAATGAAGACTCCTTTCCGAATCCCGGTAATGATTTCCTCTTCCGTCGCCCATTTGACGGTTTGGACTTCTTCTTCCTGTAACGTCAGGGTCGTCAGATCGACTTCTTTTTCAATTAAGTAATAGTCGTCAAATCCGACTTCAAACGGCACCGTCAACTGTGGACGCCGTCCTTCGAATGACAGCGATAGTCCGAGTTCCTCGAACAATTCGCGCTCGGCAGCCATTTGACTCGTGTCACCAGTCGTCGCACTTCCGCCGACACTGAGGTCCCACATGTTCGACCAGCCCTCTTTGAACGGCTGGCGTTGCTGAATCAACATTTGTCCTTGTTTGTTAAACAAACAGACGTGCACAACAAGATGGTAATCGCCGTCTTTTAATTCTGTCCCCCGCGGCCAGGTACGGCCTGTTTTTACGCGGTCTGCCGTATAAATATCCCATCGTTCCATTTACTTCTTCCCCCCTGCCCAATTGTCCGCAAACAGCGTCGAGACGGTTTTGTCTGCTTTCGCCCGGTCAAGTCCGAGGACGACATTTAAAAACAGTTGTTCTGCCGTGTCGTCGAGCAGTGTCAATTCGTATTGTTTGCCGAAGCGGACCCACCGTCTTTTGCCTTGCCCGATTTTATTTCCCTGATACATGACGCTGAACGTCATCGTCGCCCAGTTGATGTCGACATGCAACTCCCGGCTGTCAATCCGGTAATTCGAAAACATCACAAATCCGGTTTTTTGAATCGTTGCAACGACGCGCCCGTCCAGTTCAATCAGGACGTGAGGCAACATACTGAACGTCTGTTTCGTCACCCGACCGACTTCGGATCCTTCGTGCACGAGTTGCCAGTTTTTCTGCATTTGGAATAACTGTCCTCTTACTTCATACGCGATCTGTCCGGCTTCATCGGTAATCGTAAATCGCCTATTCAGTTCAAACGTCTGTTTCATCAAAAGCTGCTTCATATGCGCTTCCTCTCCTGATTGTTTTCTTATGACGAGCTGGATTCTTCATCTTCTTTGACACAGTCGATAGCGACAACAAGCGCAATTAAAATCTTCTCAATGTCCGGATCAAAGACTTGAATTTCATAACTGTCACCAAACGTGAACCATTTTTTCTCGACACTTCCGACGACGTCGCCTTGACGCTTGATTTCAAAATCCATATCCCACCAGTCTCCGTCGATTTCGAGATCTGCCGCATCAATCGTATAGCGGTCTTTAAAGAACGTAAATGATTTTTCGATCGTCAGTGTCTCACCATCGACTTCGATAAAAAACTTCGGCAACAGGCTGAGCATTTTTTTCGTGATGACGGCGACTTCCTCCCCATCAACCGTAGAGATTGAAAAAGTCTTCGGCAGTTTCATAAAGCTGCCTTCGACAAGATAAACGTCCTGTTCCTGCTGATCTTGAATCGAAAATCGTCCCCGTAAACTGAATACTTTCTGTTTCATGTACAGTGTATGCATAAGAAATCATCCTTTCCTTCATCTGATCCGTTAGGTTTGTATTCGTCAGGCGAGTGGTATCGGGATAGAACGGTCTTGTTTTACCTTATTCGACTAACCTGTTTGTTTTTCCCTCTTCATCGTCCCGCCGCTCCCACTCCTGAAGGAGGCACTCCCATGTCGACTGATACCATCATTCTGACGATCATCCTGACATTGATTTCACTCATCATCTTCGTTCCGTTAGTGCTTGGGCTCTATCTGTGGAATATCGATCACAGACAACAGGAGCATTCCATCTTACGAAACTTTCCGGTGCTCGGAAAAATCCGTTACATCCTTGAAAAAATCGGTCCTGAACTTCGCCAGTATTTGTTCTTAAATAACAATGAAGACAAACCGTTTTCCCGGAATGATTATAAAACCGCGGTTCTCTCCGGTAAATATAATACGCGGACGATGGGATTTGGTTCCGAACGTGACTTTGAAGCAGCCGGCTTTTATTTACAAAATGCCCTTTTTCCAACGAACCGTCAGGAACTGCGGATCGATAATCAACATAAAATTACGACTCATCTCTATCAACTTGATCAGGATAATCTCCTGACCCGTAAAGAACACTTGGTCGAACAACAGATTGCGCCGTTTTTACTCCCCGCCGCTGACGCTCCGATCATTGGCGAACATACCTGCCGTCACCCGTTTCAAGTCTTCGGACTGATCGGTCAGTCGGCGATGAGTTTCGGTGCGCTCGGTGACCGGGCGATTACGGCATTGTCGATCGGTCTCGGCCGGGCGGAAGGAACCTGGATGAACACCGGAGAAGGCGGACTATCCGACTATCATTTGAAGGGTGACGTCGATATCATCTTCCAGATTGGACCGGGACTGTTTGGTGTCCGGACGGAAGACGGTGCTTTTTCGCTCGAAGAATTCAAAAAGAAAAGTGAGCTGACACAAATCAAAGCCTTTGAACTGAAACTGGCCCAAGGTGCGAAAACAAGGGGCGGTCACCTCGAAGGCGAAAAGGTCACGGCTGAAATCGCCTCCGTCCGGAACGTCAAAGCCGGTGTCAGCATCGACAGTCCCAACCGGTTCAATGAATTCCAGACACCGGAAGAGATGCTGACGTTTGTCGAACTGTTGCGTGAGACCGGCGGAAAGCCGGTCGGCATTAAACTGGTCGTCGGCAATCTAAATGATCTGCATGAACTCGTCTCTTACATGACAACGTCCGGAAAACATCCGGATTTCATCACGATTGATGGCGGGGAAGGCGGAACCGGTGCGTCGTTCCAGGAACTCGCGGATGTCGCCGGATTACCGCTCAAATCCGCCCTACCTTATCTGCATCAGTTGCTGGTCGCGCACGGGATCCGTGACCGTATCAAACTGTTTGCTTCCGGAAAATTGATCAGTGCCGATAAGATTGCCGTCGCCTTAGGGCTCGGTGCTGATTTCGTCAACATCGCCCGCGGCTTGATGTTTAACGTCGGCTGCATCCAGGCGCAAGTCTGTCATACGAACCACTGTCCGGTCGGAGTCGCGACGACCGATCCGAAACTCCAGCAAGCGTTGATCATTGATGAAAAAAGTTTCCGGGTGACGAACTACATCATCTCGCTCCGGGAAGGATTATACAATCTGACCGCCGCTGCCGGTCTGAAGTCGCCGACCGAGTTGTCGGCAGACCATATCATCTACAAACAATCGAACGGACAAGTCACACCGGCCACCGCCTTGATTCATTATCCGACGCCCCTTTCCTAAACCATCCGCTTGCACTTTTTCCTCATTACGATTAAAGTGTATAGTTGATGAAATTTTAATTGTGCAAAACGAATTACCTTAAGGAAAGGGTTTTATATACGATGAAAAACAACTTTTGGCAGGACCTGCCACGACCATTTTTTGTACTTGCTCCAATGGAAGATGTCACCGACGTCGTCTTCCGTCACGTCGTCGCGAAAGCAGCGCGGCCGGATGTCTTCTTTACTGAATTTACGAATACAGAAAGTTACTGTCATCCAAAAGGAAAACAGAGTGTCCGCGGACGCCTTGAGTTCACGGAAGATGAACAGCCGATGGTCGCCCACATATGGGGCGACAAACCGGAATATTTCCGTGAAATGAGTATCGGGATGGCGGAAATGGGCTTTAAGGGCATCGATATCAACATGGGTTGCCCGGTTCAGAACGTCGCCGTCAACGGAAAGGGATCCGGGCTGATCAACCGCCCCGATGTCGCCGCTGAACTGATTCAAGCAGCAAAAGCCGGCGGTTTGCCGGTCAGCGTCAAGACACGCCTCGGTTACTCAAAAGTCGAAGAATGGCACGACTGGTTACGCCATATTCTCGAGCAGGACATCGCCAACCTGTCGATTCACCTGCGGACACGTAAAGAAATGAGTGCGGTCCCGGCCCACTTCGAACTGATTCCGGAAATCAAGAAGCTCCGCGATGAAGTGGCACCGCAAACGCTCTTGACGATCAATGGAGACATCAACGACCGCCAACACGGGCTTGAACTCGTCGAGCAGTATGGTGTCGACGGCGTCATGATCGGACGCGGAATTTTCCATAACCCGTTTGCGTTCGAAGTTGAAAAGAAAGATCATTCGAGTGAAGAATTACTTGATCTGTTACGTCTGCAACTCGACCTACACGATCAGTATTCAGCTGAATTCGAACCCCGTCTTTTCAAACCGCTCCGCCGGTTCTTCAAGATTTATGTCCGTGGTTTCCGCGGGGCGAGCGAATTACGCGCCCGTCTGATGGATACGAATTCAACGGATGACGTCCGGGCACTGCTTGACGAATTCGTCGAACAAGAAGGCATTCACGCCGTTAACTCGTTTTCGATTTAAGAAAAAATAGAGGTAACAAAAGAGAGAAGCGGCTTAGACATCGCTTCTCTCTTTTTGTCGTGCACGTTTTTTAATTCTTTATGATGTGTTTAGCCGTTTTTCATATGGAACGATTCCGTTAGCGTAAAGGTGATGTTCTTGAGTTCAAGTCCGCCAAGCGCAAAGTACAGCTTGAAGTAGTTGTGCGGATTAAACACAAAGACGTCTTTCGTCTGCGTCACCCATTCGCCATTCGTTCCGTTAAACGTAAACGTCGCGACCGGCATATTATTCGCAAACAAGGTCACCGGCATCTGCGCCAGTTCCCCCGCATACGACCGGGCTTCGAACGTGACGTGGTACATCCCGGTTTCTTCCGCCGTGACGGCAAAGACGTGACTGCTTCCGGTCGACGTATCGAGTTCGTCGAAAACGATCGGAACACCGCTCTGGAGTTGCTGATGCATCACCGCCTGTTCGTTGAGATCATCCGTTTCTTCCGGTAATTCGGTAACCTCGACCGTTGACTCCTGACCAAGTGTCCGCTCCATGACCGGTGACCGCAGGATGAACTGACAGATATTCGCCGCACTCCGTAACAATTCCGCCCGTGTCAACGTCCCGTCCGCAAGCGATGACAGTGTATCATCCTCGAACGGATTGGCCCCCGGTTCTCCGACGACCATGTAGAGATCGTTTTGCGAACGGACCATCGTCGCCGTCTGTTGCCGGTTGGCTTCCGTTTCTTCCGTATTGATCTTCGCCCACCAGTCGGTCATGACAACACCGTCAAAGCCCCACTCGTCGCGGAGAATCCGGGTGTTCTGATCATATAAGCCGGCGGTCCACAGACCATTGACGGCACCGTATGTCGTCATGATGGCATATGCCTGCCCCCGTTTGACGGCATGCTCAAATCCTTTCAGATAAATCTCCCGTAACGCCCGTTCCGAGACGATCGAATCGAGATCATGACGATGGAATTCCTGATTGTTGGCACTTAAATGCTTCAGCGTTCCGGTCACGCCAACCCGGTGCATCCCGTCGAGCTGGGCGACAGCCATCATCCCCGTTAAATGTGGATCTTCCGAGAAGTATTCGAAGTTCCGGCCGTTGAGTGGATGACGGTGAATGTTCATCCCCGGTCCAAGCAACGTATCGATGCCGTTTTTCCGGAGTTCAAGCCCTGTCATCTCAAATAAATCCGCGACTAAATCGACGTTGAACGTTGAGGCGACGAGCGTTCCGTTCGGCAGTGAGAAAGCTTTTGTTCCGATATCCATCCGGATGCCGGACGGACCGTCGGCACAGCAGGCTGCCGGAATCCCGAACGCTGTCAGCCGGTCGGTCACGCCACCAAACGCCGCTGCCGTTCCCGGAGTAACGCGTGGGGAGTTCATTCCTTCACCGCGGACGATCGCCGCAAGATCCTCATCCGTCAACTGATCGAGGAACACGTCGAGCGACGTCTTCTCTTCGTAGACATCCTTCAGGGTCAGTCCCTGGTTGTCCGAATACGTGCGTGCTGCCGGTCGTTCGGCTAAACGGCGGGCTTCCGGATCAATCGTCCGCAATGGTGTCGCTTCGTACGT
Source organism: Exiguobacterium sibiricum 7-3 (assembly GCF_000620865.1). Taxonomy (NCBI): domain Bacteria; kingdom Bacillati; phylum Bacillota; class Bacilli; order Caryophanales; genus Exiguobacterium; species Exiguobacterium artemiae. The sequence continues at coordinate 44,873 of NZ_KK211190.1, read as the reverse complement.
GACTTCATACCCGGTCTCTGTCTGTTGCGGCTTCAGCCGGTCGAATGCTGTGATCGGTGCCATGTTTTCGCTTAATGTCTCAACTACACGTAACGCTTCGATTGTTTGTGTCGCCACGTGCGCCGCCGTCCGGACGTCTGTGCCGGCGTACAGATGATAAGCACCTGCTTCGATGACGTAAGACGATTTATGCCCCGTCAGACCCGCGTCATCGTAACTCGCAAATTCTGTCAGCGGAACGGTCAGCGTCAACGTCTCATGTTGCCCCGGTTCGAGCTGTTGCGTTTTCGCAAACGTCACAAGTCCTCGTGCCGGATTGCCGAGTTGTCCCTGCGGTTTTTCAAGATACACCTGGACAACTTCTTTCCCGCTGTGTGTCCCTATATTCGTGACGTTGACGGTTAACGTGACCTGTTGCTCCGTCATGTCGACCTTGTCAGTTACGACATCAAACGTCGTATACGATAAGCCGAATCCGAACGGATAAAGAACATCGTCTTTCGCAAACGTCTCAAAGTAACGGTATCCGACATAGATGTCTTCCTTGTAAATCGCCCGGTCCTCATGGCCGAAGTACGGTGTTGACGGGTACGCATCGAGGGAACGGACAATCGTATCCGGCAGTTTTCCGGATGGCGTGACCGCTCCCGTTAAGAGATCGACCAAGGCGTTTCCGCCTTCCATCCCGCCTTGCCATCCGTACAGGATCGCACTCGGATTGAAATCAAGCGCCCACTGCATGTCGATGACATTGCCGACGTTTAATAAGACGACGGTCTTCGAAAACGCTCCCGAGACTTTATCAATCAGTGTCAGTTCGACGTCCGTCAGCAGATAACTGCCGGGATCCGCTGTGTTATCACGGTCTTCACCGGCCGTCCGACCGATCATGATGATGGCGACGTCTGATTGCGACGCTGCGTCTGCGACGACTTCATCCGTGACCGGCATTTCTTCCTGCGACCACGGTTCCGCGGCCCAGCCTTCGCCTTTATCAAACGGATGATCTTTCAGCCAGACTTCATAGACGTCGAGTAACGACTGGTTTACCGTCACATCCGGATGTTGTTGCAACGCTTCGAGCGGACTTGTCACGTGCGTGACGTTGACCATTCCGCCGGACCCTGTTCCGCTTTTATAATAATTGAACTGATTACGTCCGAACACCGAGACTGTTGTTCCTGCAGGCAACGGCAACGTCTGCTTGTCATTTTTCAGCAGGACCGCTCCTTCTGCGACCGTCTGCCTTGCCAGTGCCGTATAGGCGTTCCAATCTAATGTATATGTCGTCATCGATTCATCCTCCTGTTGGTTGTGTAGTCGCAAACCGTTTCTTCAGACCGTTCGCGATTTCCGTGATGCAGTCTTCCGCTTGCGGATACTGCCCGAGCTTTTCGATAAAGGCGTGGTCCATCCCGTTGTATTGAATGCGTTTTGTTTTGACACCGGCCCGCGCGAGTTTTCGTCCGTACGCTTCCCCTTCAAGACGGAGGTAATCGTATTCTGCCGTGATGATCAATGCGTCCGGTAGTCCTGCCAGCTTGTCGCTAAACAGTGGAGAGACATGCGGATCCTGGACATCGGTCGTTCCTTGCAGATATAACCGGTTCAACAAGCCATCCGTGTCTGCAAGAGCTGTGACGATCCCTTCAAGCAACTCCCGATTCTCGTTCATTTCGTAGGCGTCAAGACACCACTCGAAATCATCCGTCGGCAAGGCGGCAAGATTGACGACCGGATAGAGCAGGACTTGGTACTGGATCATCTCTGTCTGCTGTTCGCGGTCAAGCAAGGCACAGACCGTCGCTAAGTTCCCGCCGGCACTGTCGCCGGCGACAGCCAGCTGTGTACGGCTGATCCCGAGCTCTGCCGCCTGTTCGTAAACCCATTTGACGGACGTGAAACAATCGTTCAGACCAGCCGGAAACGGGTGTTCCGGTGCGAGTCGGTAATCGATCGAAATCACGACAACGTTCGCCCGCTCCGCCAACAACCGGCAAGGATGTTCGACCGGTTCAAGCGTTCCGCCGAAAAAGCCGCCGCCGTGGAAATAGACAACCGCCGGTAACGGTTCCGTCGACCGGGGACGATAGATTCGTGCCGGAATCGATTGCTCGGCACTTGGAATCATGATGTCTTCCGTCGTGATGTCTGTCGTTGTCAGGTCGGTGTTGACCCAGCCCATCCCGGCCCGTGCTGCTTCGAGTGAAAAAGGGCCGGCCGGTGAACTGTCCTGCTGTTGCTGCGTCATGACTTCCAAGACGCGCGGATCGAGTACGCCGCTTTCCGTCCGGTCCGGTACCGGTTTGATGACGACTTCGACACCATCCTGTAGTTCACCGGTCTTTTTTTGCGCTAACCGATCGACCAATTGCTGATACTCCTGTCCCATGTTTCTTCCTCCTTTTATCGAATTCCTTACATGCTTATAAGAGGTCATTCATTTGTAAAAATAAGTATCGAAACCGCTTTCGTAAATGATTAAAAAAATGTCGGATATCTCTTTTTCTTAAAAGATACCGCTTACAAAATCAATCATACGCATCTTTATCCGATTAATCAATCATTCTGGATGATTCAAAAAACGGCACCCGTCTTTCGCGTCCTTTCCCTGTCGGAATGACGCGAAACGAGTGCCTTTTTGAATTAACTTAAAATATTTTCTTCCGAGACGAGCGTAAATCCGTCGATGACGGTATCTTCCTCGACTTCAATCAACAGACATTGTTTGCCGTTGTAATTGACCTGCTTGATGTACTTCAAATCCTGGGCGCTGACGGAGATATTCGCGACTTTCGTATTGATTTTAATCGATTTCGCTTCATAGTTCGGGACGATGTTGCTCGCCTTCATCTCGTACGTCGTATCATCGATGACTGTTTTGAAAGCCCGTTCGACCTGTTCCGTACTAACGTCTTCGATGCCGCTCGCTTTTAAGACCCGTTCGACTTCTTTGACGTCCAGCATCGGAATATCTTCCGGCTCGTCTTCCTTTTCGTCCTCAACGACAAGCAGGTGATTGACTTCCTCATAGACACCCGCCAGCGTTTTTGAATCGACTGATTCGCCGATGACCAGTTTGACGATCTCTTCAAACACCGCTTTGTCTTCTTCCGCCGTCACGATCTGATCACCGTTCAGGACGTTTTCGATGAACAACAGATCAGGTTTATTCGGCTTGCTTGCTGTGTAAAGGACACGGTTGACGTCCGCCGCATTATCCGTAAAGCACGGGAATAAAAAGCCGCCGATTGGTGACGCGAGTTTGATGACCGGATTGATCAGCAGGTTCGACTTGAACTCGAGATCGACATAGTCGAAGACAAGTGATTGTTTCGGCAGTTCCGTCTGGTTGAGACTGCTCAGAATAAACGGTGTCGTATAAACTTCATCGTTCTTATCAACTTCCGTCTCGTCTGCCTGCCGTTTCGTCGTTTTGTAATACTGTCCCCGGATGAACGTGACGACGATATCGTTTTCGTACTGCACGTCCTGGACCATCTTCAGCGCAATCTGTTGCATCTGCTCCGTCCAGTCTTCTGTCTCTTCCGTGTATAGCCCTTCGTACAACAGTTGTTGCGTATGTCCGGTCGCGCCTTCTTCCGGCTGCTGGAACTTGACCTCAAACAGTTTGATGTCGAGTTTCCCGGTCAGGACTTTCTTGAAGTTCGCAAGGAACAATTCCTGTTGCTCAAGTTCGAGAAAGGCGAATGGTCGGCTTTCCTCATAGAAGATTTCACTCGTTTCTTTGCGGATATATACATTATAAATTTCGTTGATTTTAAGTAGTTCCGAGTCGACCTTAAAATGGCGACGGATATCACTGATGTCTTGTTTGTTCATGGTACGGTCTCAGCTCCTTGGCGTTTGAATTCCTCGTGGCTCCTAAAAAAGGAGTGCCTGCTGTTCAAATCGAACAGAGGTACCCCTTTACTATACAAGAGTTGAATTTTTTTATGTTAAAAGTCCCCGCAATTTTAAATCATTCATTTTGTTTTTTTATCTAATATCGGTTTTATTTTTTTAAGTACTTCATTTCTCTATTACTTTGGGACTAATTCCAAAAAAATATTTTTGATGAAAAGTATTCAACTTTTGTAATGTTTACATGATTTTAACCCTATCCAAAATATTCGGTGGCATACTGAGTGAGTTGAGAGGATTCTCTCATCACACTTACATAAGAGGAGGCAGTTCATGTTCCAGAAACTCAAGCTACTCGCCGTATCGTTTGTTTTGTTTCTCACTGCGTTTCAGTTCGACCTCTCACCCGTTTCCGCACTCCCGTCCGGCATCCCGTCAAAAGCGACGGCACAATCCGAACTCAATGCCTTAACGGTCAAAGCCGAAAGTACGATGACCGGTTACTCCCGTGATCTGTTCCCACACTGGATCAGCCAGGGAAACGGTTGTGACACGCGCCAAGTCGTCTTGAAACGCGATGCGGATTCATACGTCGGCAGCTGCCCGGTCACATCCGGCTCATGGTACAGTTATTATGATGGACTAACGTTCACGAACCCGTCCGATCTCGACATCGATCATGTGGTGCCGCTCGCGGAAGCATGGCGTTCCGGTGCAAGCAGCTGGACGACAACGACACGTCAGGCATTCGCAAACGACCTCAACGGTCCGCAATTGATTGCCGTCTCCGCAAGCTCGAACCGTTCGAAGGGTGACCAGGATCCATCGACATGGAAACCAACCCGTGCCGGCGCAAGCTGTGCCTACTCGAAGATGTGGATCAACACGAAAAGCCGTTGGGGCTTAAGTCTTCAATCAACGGAAAAAACAGCACTGCAAACGATGCTGAACACCTGTACCTACTAAGAAGGAGTCGATTCGATGGAAACGAAAACCTCTACGTTTACCGCCACACACGGTGTCATGACGAATGAAGTCGGTGTCATCAGCGGCGAACTGGAATTACGGACGACCTGCCAGGAAGACGGTACACTCGAACTCGCCATTTCCTACGTCGGCTCAACCGATGTTTACACATTACCTGGCAAGGATTATCAGCTACATGATGTCCGCGACCATGAAGTCGTGCACCGGATGTTGGCGACGGTGCTGGAACGAACATAAAAAAATTGAATGTCCTACAAAAAACACATGTTGAACTGACTCCGCTGTCCGTTCGACGTGTGTTTTTGATTTTTAATACACATAAGGAGAAATTTTGATGTAGGTGGACACTCATTTCTTTATTTTTCATGACTTATCTTTACAAATCGGCTCATTGCTGTTTCATAAAAATATTCGTTATAGTGAAGGAAATATACAGTTTGATTTCGAAAGGAGTCTTTTCAATGAGAGAAGTGTTGATTGGGTCAGGCGTCGCGTTGATCAGTATCGGTATTTTCATGTTGTTGTACGGACACATCCCACAAGGTTTTATCGGTATGATTACAGTGACTTTGGGTGCAGTTGTAGCCATGTTAACGAAAAAGAAGAAGGTAGAATGACTATTATGTAGAAGGAGGAAACGTCATGATTCATGAATTAATGCGGGCATCTGAATCTACTACGATTGGTGGATTTATTGCAACGTGTGCTGACCCAATTTTAGCCCATGTCAATCCTGGCTTATTAAAGACCAAAGACCTGATTGTCTCCATTCACAAAAATCAATCCATTTTTGCCGCGCGCATTCCTCTTTCAGAAGACGAATTGAACTGGATTGAACTCTCACCGGAAAACATCAAAAAGCAAACCAGTCTGCTTGCTCCAAATACGTGTTACTTCGGCATCAAGCGGGGCGAACTATATGGAACATATTTAGTTTCGAGTGATTTAATCGCAAACGAATATTTCTCAGATGAGCAGGACTATTTAGATTTCATCGTTCTTTCCAAATCAGGAGGTCGGCTATGAATCCGTTTTTAAATCAGGTCGGGACTATCTTCATTCCCGTCAGTACTATCGAACAGTCACGGGACTGGTACTGTGATCTGCTCGGACTACCATCCGATGGCGAAATCTTGTTCGGTCGCCTGTACGTCATTCCGATGAACGGCGTAGATATCGTGTTGGACAGCAAGATTTTTTCAACAGACAATATTCTTAATACGCCACTTTTTCATTTTAATACAAACAATATCGAATAATCTTATACATATGTGAAGAATAAAGGTATCGAAATAATTACAGAAATTGTGCACGATCACTGGTTCAATTTTAAAGATCCCAACGGCAATCATTTGATGATTTGTATATGTTGAAATTTGTTTTCCTGTAAAAAATAAATCAATCTATTCGCTAGCTCCATATCGATTTTGTTTTCCCATCCAATCATTTCTTTCTCTCCATCTAAGATTCTTAGCAGATATCCAGCTTGCATTATATTCGATCTCGTTCGGATCAAAATCAATATCATCTGACCAGTAGTAAGTATTATTCTGTTTTAAAATAACAGCCTCAAACAATATCGAGGCAAAATTTTCTGCTGTCGGAAGGATATGCATTCCGGTTACACCTTCAAACCATAATTCAATTACAGACGGGTTTTTAAACTGACGTTGAAACAACAGTTTGACGTTCGTATCTAATTCGCCAGGAGCGTTCATGTTCAGATTCTCTTCGACATATGTTTCGGTCCACATATGCATTTCCTTCAAGCAGCCATCATGAAAATAACCAAAGTCCTCAAGTAATTCCTTGATTTCCGATTCTTCTTTTAGTTCGATCCAGTTCATGAGTGACCTCCAGTATATTTCTTGTTTTTGTTTTTAATAATTTCTTGCCAAAAGGGCTACTCCTTTTTTACAAAACACAAAAGACAATATTAAATCCCATTAAACATTTGATGTGGTCTTTATGTTAAATGTATTTATTTATAATACTGCTCTCCATATGGTATCTAAATGAGATTTTTTTCTCACTTAACAAATACAATTTCATTTATTGTTTTACTGTTTAGTTTTTATGGTTACGGGAAATATTTTAAATACTTCTTCTATTACACAAGATACTTTTACCTTTTCTGCTGTATTCAACGACTGCAGAACAAATATTAAAGCCAGATGAGTCGGTGTAAAGCATCAACATCCTATCCTAAAAAATATAATTCAAAATTCTTATGCTAAATAAGAGAATGATTTGATTCTTTCTAAAGGGGATGGATAAAATTTCCTTGGTATCATGAACGACATCTGAAATCTTAGGAGGTTAATCATGAATAATGGCCAGCCCGATTTCAACTCTGATTTTGCTTTACAATATGATTCATTTATTCGTTTAGCAGTTCCTGCCTATGATCAATTATTTCCGATGTCTGATTCTTTTTTTTATCAACCAAAAAAAACGTCTCCAAATCTCCTAGTTGTTGGAGCTGGAGGAGGAGCTGAGTTGCTTTACTTTAGTCAACTCTATCCTAGCTGGTTTCTTACAGGAGTGGATCCCTCCGACCAAATGATGAAGATTGCTTCGCATAAAATAAGACGGGCAGGTACAGAAGACCGTGTCAAATTACACCAAGGATTTGTTCATGAATTACCGACTGATATTAAATTTGATATGGCTACTTGCATCCTGGTTCTCCAATTCCTGCCGGATGATACAGCTAAACTAAACTTGCTAAAGAGCGTAGCTAAACGGCTAGAATATGGAGCTGCCTTTATTCTTGTAAGTATATTTGGAGACAAAGAATCTACTGAATTCCAGAAAAATTTTACAGCCTGGAAAGAGCGTTTTCGAAGTAATGGGGTGGACCCCGAGAAGAGTGAGGACGTACAAAGAATTCTTAAAATGTCCCTCATTCCAGAAGAAAGAATACTAGAATTACTTGATGAGGCGGGATTCAAGAACATTGTCAAATTCTACTCTGCATATCAAATTGGTGGTTGGGCAGCTGAGTTAAAGTAATTAATCTCTTAAAATACGTGCGATGTATAGAATCAAACTGGAATAACGAAAGAAATAATTGCGTCCATTTTCTGCCGCACACCATTGCAGATCTACATTTTTCTTTTTTCATCTCTGATTCTAATTCACAAGCTATTAAAATCGTTGTTAGACACAAAAAAGAGCACCCAAAGCTTATCGTATAGCTTTTGGGTGCTTCTTCGTTATAACTATATTTAAGGTGGAGAAAGGACTATTCTCAAAAGTCGTCTTTCTGACTTTTAGAACTCACTATTTATTGTCACGGGAATTTTTTTGAGAAACCTCATTTATTTATGGTACGGTTCATTCCGATTAATCCGATACGCCCGGTAAATCTGCTCACACAAAATCATCTTCATTAATTGATGGGGAAATGTCATCTTCGAGAACGAAATCGTATCGTTTGCCCGTTGCATGACTTCCGGTGCGAGACCAAGTGATCCACCGATGACAAACGCGATTTTACTTTTGCCGTACGTTGCTAGTCGGTCGAGTTCTGTCGCAAACTGTTCGCTCGTCCGTTGCTTTCCTTCGATAGCAAGTGCATAGACATGAACGTCCGGTCCAATCTTCGCTAAAATCCGTTCGCCCTCTTTTTTCTTCACTTGCTGCATCTCGGCGTCACTTAGTTGTTCCGGTGCTTTTTCGTCCGGCACCTCGATTTCTTGAATCGAACAATAGGCGCCAAGACGTTTTGTATATTCGGCAATCCCTTGCTTCAAGTACTTCTCTTTCAGCTTTCCGACCGTGATAATGGTAATTTGCATCATTTTTCTCGCTTTCTGACAGAAAATTCAGGAGTTATCCACAGAGTTATCCACATGTCCACATGTTGATAATTATTTTTTGCTTGACACAAGATATGTCGCGGGCTGGTCACAGTACTCACACGTGACGTTTTTCTCTGCCGGCACCTCTTCCAAAATCGGATACTCTTCCGTTTCATCGACTACTTCGTCGAGCGCTAACTCGACATGTTCTAAACAGACATATTTATCCACAGGTCTTTTCCTCCTTTTAAGTTATCCACATTTATCCGCTACCAGTATAACAAAAATTGACTTCCCTCACTGAAAAAAGTTATCCACACCTCCTCTTTGGAGTTACTTCTTGATCCGCTTACCTCACCACCAATTTCTTCATCGTGTCCGCTGCACGCGACTCCTACAGGAAAAAGCGCGGCTCGCCCGCGCTGTCAGAGGAAAACGAGACCCGGGCATCGACGCCGACAGGCAAGAATCCCGCGGCTTGTTCCTCGCCTGAGGAAAGCGCGTGACAGCGAATCACGATGAGAACAACAGTCCATTCTACGCAAAAAAAACTACCCGCACGTATACGAGTAGTTGATCTGAATCTGTTATTGTACCGTCGCTGCTTGCGCCGACAGTTTGACATCAAGTGTCTGTTTCTCGCCGCCCCGGTAGAATGTCACTTTGACGTTGTCGCCGACTTTAGCGTCACGATAGAGGACACTTTTTAAATCGGCAAATGATCGGATGTCTTTTCCGTTGATCTCAACGATGACATCATTTTCTTTCATCCCTGCTTTTGCTGCTCCGCTATTTTTCGTCAAACCGACGACAACAATCCCGCGGTTGACGTCACTCGGTAACTTCAGACGATCTTCCCGGAACCCGCTTGGGAATTCCTGAACGTCACGAATCTGAATCCCGAGTTGCGGGCGAATCACTTCACCGTTTTGTTCGAGATCACGCATAATCGGCAAGGCTTCGTTGATTGGAATCGCAAAGCCGACACCTTCGACGCTTGCTTCCGCAATCTTCATCGAGTTGATTCCAATCAATTGACCGGATGTATTGATCAGTGCGCCGCCTGAGTTACCCGGGTTGATTGCGGCATCGGTCTGAATGACTTCAGTGTTGAAGTCCTGCTGCCCGTCCTTGTTCGTATCGACAGGAACTGTCCGCTCCTGGGCACTGATGACACCGCGTGTGACCGAGTTCGCAAAGATTCCGAGCGGATTCCCGATTGCAAGAACCGTCTCTCCGGCACGCAGCGTATCCGAATCCCCGAGTTTCACGACTTGTGTCACTTTTGACGCATCAATCGACAGGACTGCTAGATCGTACGTCGGATCTTCTCCGAGCACTTTTGCTTCGAGTGCCGTTCCGTCGGACAATGTGACCGACAGACGGCTCGCCCCTTCAACGACGTGATAGTTCGTCACGACGTACGCTTTGTTGCCGTCTTTTTTATAGATGACACCCGATCCGGCACCGGTCTCCTGATCGGCACCCTGGAATGAACTTTGCAGATTCGTCACACTGACGACCGCTTCTTTCGTCTGACCGACGGCACCGACAATATCATTTTCTGATTCCGTCGCCTTTGTCGCGGCCTGTTCCGGCGTCGCGTTTGAGACCGGCGTCGGACTTGTCATTTCGTCACGGACGAACGGCCAGGCGATCAAGGCAATCAACAGCGCCCCGATGATCCCGCCGATCAAGCCGACAAAAAAGGCCTTCCCGCCGCCACGGCGTTTTGGTTCCTGCGGTTCTTCTTCATATGGTTCACGATAGGGACTGACCGGCTCATCTTCACTGGACCGCCGTGGCGGAAAGCCGCTCGTCTCATCGGTCGATGCGTAAGGCTGATCTGATTCATTCCGTGGTTCTTCTGGTCGATCCATCGACACACGCCTCCTTCTAAACTCTCTTTACACAAGTATACCCCCATCACGTGGCGAGTTAGCCAAATGTGGGGGTCTTTTGAGCATATTCAGTAATTTCCCATAATCAGAGCTTCAAAAGCGGTGTCGGAATGACCGGATCGGTGTCGAGTAACTGAATCTTGCTGAGGTCGACGTCGCGGCTCGCAAGCGTCTGGGAGACACTCATCCGGGCCAGCTCCTTCATGTTGTTGTCCTTACTCAGGTGGGCCATGTGGATCCGTTTCGTCCGGTCATCGAGCACTTCGCTCATCGCAATCGCCGCATCTTCGTTCGAGACGTGTCCGTAATCGCCGAGAATCCGCCGTTTGACGCTCCACGGGTAATGCCCCATCTGGAGCATCCCGATATCGTGATTCGCTTCAAAAATATAGGCATCGGCGCCGCGGATGACACCTTTCATCCGGTCCGAGACGTAGCCGGTATCCGTAATATGGGCGAGCCGTTTTCCGTCGTGGGCGAACTGGAAGAACATCGGGTCGGCCGCGTCATGACTGACGTTAAACGATTCGACCTCGATATCACCGAACTGTTTGACCTCCCCGACTTCCCAGAGGAACTTCAGTGCGGGGTCAATCTTGCCAATCTTCGCTTCCATCGCTGCCCACGTTTTTTCGTTCGCATAAAGCGGGATGTTGTACTTCCGGGCCATGATGCCGACACCTTTAATATGATCCGAATGTTCATGGGTGACGAACAAGCCATCGATTTTTTCCGGTGACCGGTGAATCTGGTCGAACAGGGCGAGCATCGCTTTGCCGGTCAGACCGGCATCGACGAGCAGGCGGGTCTGTTCACTTTCGATATAGAGGGCATTCCCCGTCGAGCCACTGGCAAGGACGCTGTAGTGTAGGCTCATCGTGCATTCCTCATTTCTCTGAAACGGTATCAAGCCGTTCGATGGTCTGGACTCCGCCGTCAATCGCATTGACGAAATACAGTTCTTCTCCGTTCAGTTCAATCTGCCACGTCGGCGGTAAAATCTGCACCGATTTCGTTCCTTCCGTCACAAGACAGAAGTAGCCGAGCTTTTGACTCGTCATTCGTTTTGAGGCCGGGAACAAGCCCTGCTCCGACAGTTGAATGACGGACTCACTCGCCGATAATAACGTGACATCCTGTGCCTGACGGACGACTTTGTTTAAGTGGCGTTGTTTGTAGCTGACGACTTCCTTCTGCTCGTTCAACTGGAGCACAAGTAACGACGGACCAATCATCGCGTCATCCTCCCGCGACTGTTGCGGTGTCGAGTATAACGGTTGTTCCTTATACGTCTGAACAAAGGTCATCTCATTGTGTTTGCTGTCATACTTCCAAAACGTGTAGTCTGTGCCATATGCAGCCGACGACTGGACAAACGATGTCGCCGAATCACGCATTGCTTTTGCTTCGAGCGGGAACGGTTTCGTCAGACGAACCGACCACTCGATTTGATTTTTGACAGACGTGACGGCATCTTGAATCGGGGATCCTGATTTTGGAATCAATGAACTCGTATCAACTTCCGCCGTCAAATAACCAATTTCTTTCGAGACGGTCTGCAGTTTCTTTTCATCAATTTTTCGTTCTTTCAAAACAGTTTTCCCGTCCGCATTCGTCGTGACGATTCGGGGATCAATCATTCGGTCCATCAGCTGAACGGCAAGATAGGCGTTCAGGATCAGGAACGTCAAAATCAGTAACGTTTTTGCTTTACTCCAATCCATGAAACATTATCCCTCTTTTCCGATAGCTTGATCAACCGTGGTCCATTTTCCGTTTTGTTTGACGAACCAATTTGGCTTAAACAAGGCATAACGACTCGTTTCAATTTCGTACGTCATCTCATATCCCATCCGGATACCGGAAATCTCATCCAACATGTCGGCGGATTGAAGCTGTTTTTCAATCTGATCGATGGATGGCAATGTCGTTTCCCGGAGCAACAACTTCCGCTCCGCCCGAATCATACTGCGACTAAGCGAACGGATCTGATTTTCTTCGAACGTTACTTTGATGGTCGCGAGATCGAAGTCCGGTTGTTCAAGTAACGGTCCTGTTTCACCAAAAATCGGATATCGGTTCAAATATAATCGGAATGTCGCCGCCTGTTCTTCTTCTGCTTTCGACATCTGATCAAAGTAATAGCGGAAGCCACTGCGTTGTGTCACAGGATCGAGCCATCCGCCGTGGATGTTGATGTAACTGACGATTGTACTGTAATCGACGGACGAGGTTTGGGTGTTCGGAGACAATGTATTAAAACGGAACGCATTATAATCCCGGTCGTAGGTCGAAACACTGACACCGTCCGTCAAAACGTCCAGGTCATCCCGGCTCTTGATTTGCTGCACGTTCGAGTTTTCCGTAAAGAATGCGCTCTCGATCCGGCTGAGCGGCTTCGGATCCTGCGAAACATCATCGTAGACGAATACTTCTTCCAGTTTCGTCGCGCCGCTTGGGACATACGTGTAGTCACCGCCCTTGAGCTCGACTTTCGTCATCGGTTTTTTCTTATCATAGGCGAATAGACGTTTTAAGACCGTCTCATCCCCGATTAATTTAAAGTCCTTAAATCGTCCCGTCGTCGACTCCAGTCGAAGAATCGGTCCTTCATAATCGAGCAGATAGAGCCGTTTGATCGGCTCCGACATCGCAATTTGTTTTTCCCCGAGCAACTCCTCGAGCATCTTTGAACTGATCGGCGTCGGGAAAATCATCTCGACACTCCGTTTGCTGACCGGAATATTCGACGCCTTATCGGTCAAAACCAGGACACCGACATCAAACGAGGCGCCGATCCGGTTCAGGATCGTCCGACCGATGATTTGGGTCTGGTAGGCACTTTCGCCGTTCGAATAGATGACAAGCTCCGGATTGATCAGCTGATTTCCTTCGACCGTCTTTGAGGCATCGATTTCATTAAACGATACCTGTTCCTGTTCAATCGACTCGCTGCTCGGATGATACGTCCATAACATGGCGGTCTGGACAATCGAAGCACTGACCAAAAGAATCAAAGCGATGGATTTCAGTCGCTGTTTCGTCATCCGATATCCACCTCTTCGATCACCTCATATGGAAGTGTAAAGTAAATCGTTGTCCCGCGTCCCCATTCGCTTTCTGCCCAAATGTCACCACCGTGTGCCGAAACGACGTCTTTAGCAATCGAAAGACCCAGTCCGGTTCCACCAATCTTCCGTGCCCGTGCTTTATCGACCCGGTAGAAACGTTCAAAGATTTTCTGCAGGTTCGCTTTTGGAATCCCGACCCCTTCGTCTTTGATGCTGATGACGATTCGTTTCGCCCGTAACATCGTCCGGACGGTAATCGTACCGCCTTCCGGTGAATACTTGATCGCGTTCGTTAAAATATTATCCGCGACCTGGATCAACTTATCCTGATCCCCGCGGAGGTAGACTTTCCGTTTCATGATTTTCCGGCGGAACTGAATCCGTTCCGGTTTCGTCATATCATGACGGTCGAGAATATCATTTAAGAATTGAATGTAATCAAACCGGACTTTGTTCATCTTGTATTCCTTACTGTCCATTTTCGACAGTTGCAACAGATCGGTGACGAGGCGGATCATCCGCTCCGTTTCGTTTTGTGTCGTCTCCAGGAACCGTGGCGCCAGTTCTTCATCCTGGTAGGCACCTTCCGCCAAGGCTTCAAGGTAACTCCGCATCGTCGTCAGCGGTGTCCGGAGTTCATGACTGACGTTCGCGACAAACTCACGGCGGTCCTGCTCGACTTGTTCCTGCTCCGTGACGTCATGCAGGACGATAATCATCCCGGTAATCGGTCCACTGTGCTTTTTGACCGGTGAGAAGAAGGCCCGGACAAGGAACAGTTCATCCTCGCTGCTGAAATCGAGCAGACGGGGCGGCATCGTCCCGTCTTCCGGAATCATAAAGTCGTCTCCGAGAGCGAGTAAATCCTTTAAGTTCGTCCCGACGATACCGGATTCATCGACACCAACGATATCCTTCGCTTGATCGTTCATCAGGATGACACGTAATGTCCGGTCCGTCGCAATCACACCATCCGTCATATTTTCGAGGACACTCGTCAACTTCCGCCTTTCGGCTTCCGTCGTCGCATTCGCTTCGAGTAATTCATCAGTCAGTTCGTTAAAGGAACGTGCCAACTGACCAATTTCGTCATCGGAATAGACCTTAACCTTCCGCGAGAAGTTCCCGCGTCGCATCTCGATCGCCTGGCGCCGCATATCCGAAATCGGCCGGGTGATCGTCCGCGATAACAGGACACCGAGAATCGAGGTGATGACAAGTGCAATCACTGTCCCCGTTGCTAAGATCCTTGTGACTTGCTGCATTTGCGAATAAATTGACTCCATCGACGCCCGGACGTAAATCATCCCGGTCGTCGCCCCTGTCCGTTCGGACGTGACGGGGACTGCAAAAATCCGAATCTTGTCTTCCGTCGTCGGATCGAGGACGGTATCGACACGAGAGGAACTCGTGGCCTGTGCTTTTTTAATCAATGAATTCGTCGCCCGTTGTCCGACCGCCGACTGATTGTCTTCGTCAGACGTCGCTTGAATGATCGAGTCCTGATCAATGATTTGTACTTCGAGAATATCGTTCCTTGACGTCGAGCCACTACTAAACTCAGACAGCAGTTGTCCAAGAGATTCAGACAACTGCCGTTTGGAGGCCTCATCATCGCCTGTCTTATCGAATTCCTTCCCGACATTGTACGCGACAAGTCCGGCCCGGTCTTCAACAGATTTTGAGAAGTTCGTAATGTACTGTTTTTCAAGGGAACGAACGAAGTAAACCCCAATGACTTGCATCGCGACTAAGATCAACAACGCATAAATGACGACAAGTTTCCACTGGATCGATTTGAAAAAGTTCGTTCCTTTTAACATCGTTATTCATTCTCCCCGTCTTGGAGATAGTAGCCGACACCGCGGCGGGTCATGATATAGATCGGTGTACTCGGATTATCCTCGACTTTTTCACGCAGACGGCGTACCGTTACGTCAACTGTCCGGACATCACCGAAGTAGTCATATCCCCACACCGTTTGAAGCAGGTGTTCACGAGTCATGACTTGCCCGATGTTTTTCGCCAGGTAATGCAACAGTTCAAACTCACGTTGTGTCAGTTCGATTTTTTGATCTTGTCGTGTGACGGTATGAGAATTCGTATCGATATACAGTTCTCCCACTTTCAATGGACCCGGTCCTGCATTTGCCGGTGTCGCTTCGACCGTATTGACGTTACGTAAGTGTGCCTTCACCCGTGCTAATAGTTCGCGCGAGCTGAATGGTTTCGTGACGTAATCATTTGCACCAAGCTCAAGGCCAAGGACCGTATCGATTTCAGAATCCTTTGCTGTCAGCATGATGATCGGGACTTTTGATGTTTTTCGGACTTCCCGGCAAACTTCCATTCCATCCATCAATGGCAACATGATATCGAGCAGGATGAGATCGGGTTTAAACTCTTCGACTTTCTCGAGTGCTTCCACTCCATCATTTGCTACGGCGACACTATAACCTTCTTTTTCTAATTTAAATTTTAATATATCGGCAATCGGTTGCTCGTCATCGACGACGAGGATTTTACGTTCCGTCACTGGGTGTTCCCCCTTAAAAATTTCTATTCAATCTATTTTACCTGTTTTTCAGGCATATAGAAAGGTGGCGACGGAAACTCCCGACGCCACTCTGTTGACTTCATCATACGCTCACGTCATGCGTTCCACGTGAAACATTACCTTTAGTATACGCTCGTTCACTTCATTTTGTGAATGATTTCGCTTAATCAGAGAAGAAAAAAGGCAGCCCCAGATCTCAAATCTGGAACTGCTGCTTTTCAACCATTAAGCTTCTTCGTACAGATCACGAAGGACGACCGTTTGTTCACGACCCGGTCCTACCGAGAATGTCACGAGTGAGATATTCGTCAAATCTGCAATCCGTTTAACGTAGTTCTGCGCATTGATCGGCAGATCTTCAAACTTACGGATGTGCGTGATATCCTCTTTCCAGCCCGGTAACTCTTCATAAACCGGGACACATGCTTCGAGATCACGGAAACTCGCCGGATACTCATCAATCTGTTTGCCGTTAAACTCATACGACGTACAGATTTTAAGCGTCTCGATTCCTGTCAGGACATCGATTGAGTTCAATGCAAGATCTGTCAAACCGCTTGTCCGGCGTGAGTGACGGACGACGACTGAATCGAACCAGCCGACACGGCGTGGACGGCCTGTCGTTGTTCCGTATTCACGACCGACTTCACGGATTTGATGACCGATTTCGTCAAACAGTTCTGTCGGGAACGGACCATCACCGACACGTGACGTGTACGCTTTACAGACACCAACGACGTGATCGATCCGTGCTGGACCGACACCAACACCTGAAGCGACACCGCCGGCTGATGCGTTCGATGACGTGACGAACGGATACGTCCCGTGGTCAAGGTCGAGTAAGACACCTTGTGCCCCTTCGAAGAGTACTTTTTCGCCCTTATCGAGGCTGTCGTTGACGACGACCGATGTATCGCAGACATACTTCGCGAACTCTTGACCGTACGCGTAGTATTCTTCGAAGATATCGTCGAAAGCGATCGCTTCCGCATCATACATCTTCGTGAACATCCGGTTTTTTTGCTCAAGAACGATTTTTAATTTTTCAGCGAATGTTTCTTTGTCGAGTAAATCAGCCATCCGGATTCCGATTCGTGCTGCTTTATCCATGTAGCACGGTCCGATTCCTTTAAGCGTCGTTCCGACCTTCGCGTCGCCCTTTTCTTCTTCTTCGAGTTGATCTTGCAACTGATGATACGGCAAGATGACATGCGCCCGATTGGAAATCAGTAAGTTATCCGTTGAAACACCACGATCGTGCAGATACTTCAATTCCTTGACGAGCGATTTCGGGTTGACGACAAGGCCGTTCCCGATGACACATTTCTTGTCTGAGTAAAAAATTCCAGATGGAATCAAGTGTAACTTATACGTCTCATTATTAAATACGATTGTATGTCCGGCATTGTCTCCACCTTGATAACGAGCAACGACATCGGCTTTTTTCGAAAGAAAATCGGTAATCTTTCCTTTTCCTTCGTCGCCCCATTGTGTTCCGACTACTACTACTGATGACATATTCTCATCCACCTCCACGTACGATTCAAAACCACGACTAAGTGTAACGCGGAAAAAAACAGAAGTCAACCAAATACCGAACAATTAAATGTTACAATTCTTTTTCGTTCGTTTAAAAGACGGTTTTAATTCATTTTTTTCCTTTCTCTTCAAGATATTCAAACATAACGATTAAAAAAACGCTTCTGTCTCGAAAGACGGAAGCGTTTTTAAGCCGTTTAGGCGGGTGGTGCATAGGAATTGTTCGGTTCGAGATCCACGAACTTATTGAATTCTTTCCGGAAAGCGAGTTTGACGGTACCGGTCGGACCATTCCGCTGTTTCGCGATAATGATCTCAATCGTGTTAGCATCTTCCGTTTCTTTGTTGTAGTAATCATCGCGGTACAAGAAAGCGACGATATCGGCATCCTGCTCGATCGCTCCTGATTCCCGGATATCGGACATCATCGGCCGTTTGTCCTGCCGACTCTCGACGCCCCGTGACAGCTGCGATAACGCAATGACGGGAACTTCGAGTTCACGGGCCAGTGACTTCAAGGACCGGGAGATCTCGGAGACCTCCTGTTGCCGGTTATCGCTGGAACGGCCGTTCCCTTGAATCAGTTGGAGATAATCAATCATGATCATCCCGAGACCGTGTTCCTGCTTCAGACGACGGCATTTCGCCCGGATGTCGTTGACACGAATACCCGGTGTATCGTCGATATAGATCCCGGCTTGGGACAAGCTGCTCATCGCGAGCGATAACTTACCCCAGTCCTCATCTTCGAGCTGTCCCGTCCGGAGACGCTGCGCGTCGACATTGCCTTCCGCACACAGCATCCGCATGACGAGCTGCTCCGCTCCCATCTCAAGACTGAAGATGGCGACATTCTCATCGGCACGGGTCGCGACGTTTTGTGAGATGTTCAAGGCGAAGGCCGTCTTCCCGACAGACGGACGGGCGGCAACGATGATTAAATCGTTGCGCTGGAATCCGGCCGTTACTTTGTCGAGATCCCGGAAACCGGTCGGAATACCGGTCGTCTCGCCGCTTTGTTTATGCAATTTATCGATCGTCGCATAAGCACTCGTCAAGACATCGGAAATCGGAATGAAGCTGGCACTGCCTTTTCCTTGTGATACTTCGAGAATCTTCCGCTCTGCTTCATTCAGCAGGACGTCGACCTCATTTTGCCGTTCGTAACCATCCGTGACGATTTCATTGGCGGTCCGGATCAATCGGCGTAATGTCGACTTTTGATCGACGACATTGACGTAATAGTTGATGTTGGCTGCGGTCGGAACACCTTCCGCCAGTTCACCGAGGTACGGTAATCCGCCGACTTCCTCGAGAATACCCAGCGTACTGAGTTCTGCCGTAACGGTCACGAGGTCGATTGCTTCTCCCCGATCCGACAACACAAGCATCGTTTCAAAAATGCGTTGGTGGGCCGCACGATAAAAATCTTGTGGCAATAATCGTTCGGACGCACTGATCAGTCGATCCGCATCGATCATGATCGCCCCAAGGACGGCTTGTTCCGCCTCAATGCTCTGGGGGGGCGTATTTTGCATTACATCACTCATCACCGGTCCCCTTTTCTACTCACGCTTCTTTAACCTGGACGTTTAACGTTGCTGTGACTTCATTGTGCAATTTCAATGGTACTTTCGTCACACCCAGTGTTTTGATCGGGTGCTCAAGTTCGATTTTACGTTTGTCGATCTTGTAACCCATCTGTTTCAACTCATCCGCGATTTGTTTGCTTGTAACGGATCCGAAGACACGACCGCCCTCACCTGTTTTTGTTGAGACGATGATCGTTTCTTTTTCAATCTTTTCTTTTAATGCTTGCGCATCTTGTAACGCTTGTTTTGCTTCTTCTGCCGCTTTACGCTCATGTGCCTCATGTTGCTTGAGGTTTCCGGTTGTTGCGGGACGTGCCAATTTCTTTTTGAACAACACGTTGTTTGCATATGCGTCAGCGACGTCCTTGACGTCTCCTGTTTTACCTTGGCCTTTTACATCTTGTAAGAAAATAACTTTCATTCTGTTTCCTCTCCTTTTGTTTCATCTTCTAAATAGTGGTCAATCGCTTTTCGTAATTCTGTTGCGACGGTCAGGACCGATTCGGTCATCTGTGTCGCAGCATTCGTTAAATGACCGCCGCCGCCAAGCGTCTCCATAATCAGCTGAACATTCACTTCACCAAGCGAACGGGCACTGATGGCCGTCCTGCCGTCCTGCAATTCCGCGATGACGAACGCCGCGCGGATTCCTTGGAGCGACAACAGCTGGTCCGCTGTTTGGGCGATCAGGACCTGATCATGGATGACACCGGGCTCGGCCGTCGCAATCGCCATCCCGGCGGTGTACACTTCCGTCCGCTCGAGGATATGCGATTGCTCGACGTACGTCTCAAGATCCTGACTGAGGAACTCTTGCACCAGGACCGTATCGGCGCCTTGCGAACGCAAGTACGAAGCGGCGTCAAAGGTCCGGGAACCGGTCCGTAACGTAAAGCCTTTCGTGTCGACGATAATTCCGGCAAGCAGTGCCGTTGCCTCAAGCATCGCCAGTTTCTGATTCGTCGGTTGATACTCGATCAGTTCCGTGACAAGTTCTGACGTCGATGACGCGTACGGTTCGAGATAAACGAGAACCGGTTCTTCAATAAAGTCTTCTCCCCGTCGATGGTGGTCGATGACGACTAGGCGTTCAAAACGCTCCAGCAATGCCGGTACGACGACCAGGGAAGGTTTATGGGTATCGACGATAATCAAGAGCGCCTGATCATCAATCAATTGATCCGCCTGGAACGCATTCACGAAACGGGTCTCAAGTTTCGGTTCCTGACTGATTTCATTCATCATCCGCCGGATTCCTTGTCCGATTTCGGCTTCCGGAAGAATGATATGGGCTTCTTTATCGTTCATCTCGGCGAGTTTTAAAATCCCGATCGAGGACCCCAGTGAATCCATATCCGGATTCCGGTGCCCCATGATGAGGACGCGACTCGACTCCTGCATCAAATCACGCAACGAGTTGGCAATGACGCGGGCCCGGACACGTGTCCGTTTTTCTGTCGGATTGGTTTTCCCACCATAAAAACGAACTTTCCCGTCCCGTTTGATGACGACCTGATCGCCGCCGCGGCCTAAGGCCAGATCGAGACTCGATTGGGCCATCAAACCAAGCGCCGGAATCGGATCACTGCCACATCCGATACCGATCGACAACGTAAGCTGGACGCCGCGTTGACTCGTTTCTTCCCGGACTGTATCAAGAATCGTAAATTTTGATCGTTCCAAAATCCGCAGATTCTCTTCCGTCGTCACGATAAAGTAACGGTCGGAAGCGGTCCGTTTGATGTAAGTGCCGTGATCTGCGGCCCAGTGATTCAGCAATTGGGTGACGCGGCTGTTCAACTCACTGCGAAGCTGATCTTCAATCCCTTGTGTCATCTCATCATAATTATCGAGATAAATGACACCGATGACCGTCTGATTATCGACCAGTTGCTGTTCGACCTGTGCTTCTTCTGTCATATCGAACAAGTAGAAGGTCCGGTTTTCGCTGTTCGAAAAGACACGATAAACCGATTCGCCGATTTCGAGTGTCGCTTGGTCCTCATCGACGCCAATCATTTCAACGAACAAAGGATCAAGATCCGTCAAGACGTGTCCCATGGCAATATCCTCAAAAATTTCACGCATCGGATCATTGAACCAGGTAACACGTGCGTCTTCATCATAAAGTAAAATTCCAATTGGCATGTTCGTCAAAGCATCTTGACCGGTATCTTCGACTTGAATCGATATACCGGCGACGTAGCTTTCCCACGACTTCCGACCACGTCGTTCCTCCAGAAGATGAAGGACAAACAGCCCCGTCGTCAAGACGGCTCCAACCGCTGCGATGATTGGGTGATCGACGGCAATGACAAAAAGTAGAGCCACGATTAATAGATACGGAACGAAGCGAAAAAAGCGTTGTTCTCGTTCAGGTGATACTTGCTGACCTAACCCCATCGCGTCCTCCTTGTATACTAAATATACTCGTATGAAAAATTCGGTAACTTGTATATTATAACCGAAAAGCAGGACCGGTTGAAAGCGAAGCGAAAAAAAGCGCCTTTCCTTCGAAAAGGAAAAGCGCTGGACCGTAATCAGTCAGCTACGTATGGAATTAAAGCCATTTGACGTGAACGTTTGATTGCGATTGTAAGTGGACGTTGGTATTTCGCTGAAGTACCAGTCACACGACGTGGAAGAATCTTACCGCGTTCCGAAATGAAACGTTTGAGAAGTTCTACGTCTTTATAATCGATATGAGTGATGTGGTTCGACGTGAAGTAACATACTTTACGACGACGTTTTCCACCTGGACGACGTGCCATGTGATTAACCTCCTTTTTAGAGTAAATTTTTCAGTCCGACGTTCCCATTAGAATGGAAGGTCGTCGTCTGAAAGATCGATCGAACTGCCGCCGCTGAACGGATCAGCGCCGAAGCCCGAATTCGATGAAGATGAAGCGGGTGCTGGCGAGGAAGAGTTGTTCTGCTGTTGCTGTGAACCCCATCCTGCAGCATTTCCGTTTCCACCTGTATTTGAATTCGAAGAGTAGCTATCACTATCGGAAGAACGGCTTGCATTGCGTGATTCTAGGAATCGAACACTATCCGCGACGACTTCTGCACGATAACGACGTTGACCATCTTTATCGTCATAGCTACTAATCTGAAGGCGACCCTCAACTCCTGCGAGGCTCCCTTTTTTCAAATACTGAGCAACGTTTTCTGCTTGCTTGCGCCAAACGACGCAATCGATGAAGTCAGCTTCTCGCTTCCCATCTTGTCCTGTAAACGGACGGTCACAAGCGAGTGTGAATCGCGTTACCGCAATCCCGCTCTGCGTATAACGCATTTCAGGGTCACGAGTTAACCGACCGACTAAAACGACGCGGTTAATCATCAGAATCACTCTCCTGTTTCAGCTTATTTCTCGTCTTTTGTGATCATTAAGCGAACGATATCGTCACTGATCTTCATGAGACGGTCAAGTTCTTTAGTAGCTGCTGGTTCAGCAGTCACGTTAAGAAGAACGTAGAAACCTTCACGCATATCATTGATTTCGTAAGCAAAACGACGTTTACCCATTTCAGTTGTTTTTTCAACTGTACCACCGTTGTCAGTGAGGACTTTGTTGAAACGCTCAACTAGAGCTTTTCGTGCTTCCTCATCAACTTCCGGACGGATGATGTAAAGTACTTCGTATTTACGCATATCTGTCACCTCCTCTTGGACTGGCGGCTCGATTCATCGAGCAAGGAGCAATAATTCATTACTCACATTTGTTAATACTATCAAAGTATTTTGGTTTATGCAATAACGATTCGTTCGCTTCTCTTAAACATTGAAGCGGAATGTGACGACATCGCCGTCTTGGAAGACATATTCTTTCCCTTCAGAACGGTAACGTCCTTGTTCTTTCACGGTCGCCATGTTTCCAGCTGCTGCTAAATCTTCGTAAGCAACAACTTCCGCACGAATGAAACCGCGTTCGAAGTCCGAGTGGATGACGCCCGCACATTGCGGCGCTTTCATGCCTTTTTTGAACGTCCAGGCACGAACTTCCTTTTCACCGGCTGTGAAGTACGTCGCAAGACCAAGCGTGTTATACGCTGCATGGATCAACTGGTCAAGACCTGACTCTTCGATTCCAAGGTCAACGAGGAACTCTTGACGTTCTTCCGGTTCAAGCTCAGCAATCTCTTCTTCGATCCGGGCACAGATGATGATGACTTCTGCGCCTTCTTTCGCCGCGAATTCACGAACCAAACGGACGTTTTCATTGCTGTCTGCGTCCGCGACTTCGTCTTCACCGACGTTTGCGACATAAAGCATCGGTTTCATCGTCAGCAATTGGAAATGCTTGACGATTGCTGCCTGATCTTCGTTTAACTCGGCAAGACGTGCTGGTTTTTCGTCTTCCAGTAATGCCAAGACGATTTCAAGTGCTTCGAGTTCGCCCGCTGCATTTTTATCGCGTGATTTCACTTGTTTTTGGACACGTTGGATCCGTTTTTCGACCAATTCGAGATCGGCAAGAATCAATTCAAGATTGATTGTTTCAATATCATCGATTGGTGAGACTTTTCCTGAAACGTGTGTGATGTTCTCATCGATGAAACAGCGGACTACCTGACAGATGGCATCGACTTCACGAATGTTGGCCAAGAATTTGTTACCGAGTCCTTCTCCTTTTGAAGCTCCCTTGACGATTCCGGCGATATCCGTGAATTCGAATGCGGTCGGGATCGTTTTCTTCGGATTAACGAGTTCTGTCAATTTACGAAGACGTGCATCCGGCACCTCGACGACACCGACGTTCGGGTCGATGGTTGCGAACGGGTAGTTCGCTGCCTCGACACCTGCTTGTGTAATTGCGTTAAAAAGTGTTGATTTTCCTACGTTTGGTAAGCCAACGATTCCGGCTGTTAATCCCACTTGGAATTCCTCCTTTTCGGTATTTCCTAGGAAATCCGTGCTAGCGGCCGCAGTGGGTAGAATGATTACACCACGTCAGCACATCTTTCACAATTATAGATAGTTCAATTTTTTTAAGCAAGGAGATGCGTCTTCTTTTTTTAAAGACAAGATTGTTTCATGTACGTTTTGCTGTAGTTCCAAGCAATCTTCTATTTGATTACCGGAACAGCAACAAACCCCTGAAGACCTTTACCGGTCGACAGGGGCTTGCTCATATTCATTCGGGTAAGACTTTTTTTAAACGCTTATCGAAGTCACGGCGCGGCATCAGGATACTCGCTCCGCATCCTTGGCATTTAATTCGGATGTCCATCCCGACGCGGATGATTTGCCAACGGTTCGTTCCGCAAGGATGTTGTTTTTTCATTTCGACATAATCATGAAGATTGTACGTTTTTGGCATCATCGGCTTGACCACCATTCCCTTGTTCTGTATTCATCATGACCATCCGTGGATACGGAATCTTAATTCCTTCCAGTTCGAGTCCTTGCTTCAGTTCTTTCCGGATCAAGCGTCCTGCCTGAAAATGCTGCATCGGCGGCACTTCTGCCATCAGACGGTAGACGACTTCAGACGGTCCAAGTGTCTGGACACCGAGCATTTGAATCGGCTCAATAAACATATCTGTATATTTTTCCGTCGTCACGTTAGCAATTTGATGCAAGACCTGTTCGACCCGTTCCAAATCTTCTTCATACGAGACTTGTACATCGACTAAAGCAAAACTGTTGTCGACGGAAAAGTTCGTCACCTGCAGAATTTGTCCGTTCGGAATGATATGGATTTCTCCATTCAATCCCTTTAACTTCGTCGTCCGGATTCCGAGTTCTGTGACGACCCCTTCAATCAAACCGACACGGACAAAGTCACCGACCTTGAATTGACGTTCGAAAATGATGAAGGCTCCGGTAATGATATCCTGAACCAGGTTCTTCGCCCCAAATGAGATGGCAAGTCCGGCGATACCGGCACTGGCGACAAGACCTGTAATGTTGATTCCGAACTGACTGAGGACCGTCAAGAGCATGACGATACCAAGAACATAACGGATAGCATTTTGGAGCAGTTTCAACAATGTTTCATTTTGGCGTTGTGCCAACGAATCATGTTCATTAATCTTTCGAATCGTAAACAATCGTGAAACCGCGCCTGTTAAAATACGCATCAGTATATAAAAACCGGCGATAATGATCACGGCGATCAATAACTTCAATCCAAAGCGGATCCACATGTCTGCGTCCATGACTTGATCTAGAATCCGATCGACCTGGGCGACTGAATCCTGTACGTCTTTATTGGTAGCCATTCTCTCCATCCTTTCGACTTCTCTCTATTACGACAGTATACGTGATTTTAAATGACTTTCAACCAAAGAACCGATTTTGACGTTAGATTTTCACAAAAACCGGGAAAGGAAAATCATTACAGAATGCCTTCACTCTCACCACGACACCAGGATGCTGACACCAGGAGAAGAAAGGATGATCCAGATGAATTTCCGTTTTCATTCTCACGAAAAAAAGCCCTATTCTTTCTTTTTAGAATATACGGAACCATTCGCTAAGGAACGACTGGCCGAACAGTTGCATGAACAGGTCAATGCCATGAAGGAAAACCGTCCCGTCGTCCTTGTCTGTATCGGTTCCGACCGGTCAACCGGCGACTCACTCGGACCGCTCGTCGGAACCTTTTTGGAAAAAAATCGACCGGCGAACATGCATGTCTACGGGACATTGGCCAAACCGGTCCATGCCTTGAATCTGGCCGAAACCATTCATTCGATTCAAACGACACATTACCGTCCGCTCGTTATCGCCATCGATGCCTGTCTCGGCCGCCTGTCGAGTGTTGGTCATGTCTTCTTCTCGGAAGGTCCGCTTGCTCCTGGTGCCGGTGTCCAAAAAGAATTACCGGCTGTCGGTGATTTTAATATTAAAGCTGTCGTCAATGTCAGTGGCTTCATGGAAATGATGATTCTTCAAAATACGCGCCTCCACCTTGTTTATGAGTTGGCTGAACTCGTTGCCGATAGCTTTGCCTTGCTCGATACGAAGCTTGCGGCTGAAACTACACGTACAACTATCTCCTTCACACCACGCTCGATTTAATGGCAGTATTTTTCCTTTCTTTTATCCTGTAAGTTTCAAAAAAAGGATCCATTCCAAGTGCAGTACTGGAATGGATCCTTTGCTATTAATCTTCTTCGGGTAAAAGCAGTTCAAGAATTCGGTTTAAATCGTCCTCGTCCGTAAAATCAATTTCGAGTTTTCCGGCTTGTTTCGCCATCTTGATGCGAACAGTCGCCCCAATCCGTTCCCGTAACGTCTCTTCGATGAAATCCAGTTCCGTTGACTGTTTGGCTGCCGGACGCACCTGTTTTTTTTCACGCAACTCTTGCTCGAGGCGCCGGACATTCCAGTTTTCACGCATGACGCGTTCCGCCATCCGTTCAATCTTCAGTGGCTGTTTTAAGGACAATAAAGCCCGTGCATGCCCCATCGATAACCGTTCTTCCATGACGGCTTGCTGAACCTCGGCCGGTAACTGCAATAAACGGAGACTGTTCGTGATGTGGGAACGGCTTTTTCCGACCCGGTTCGCCAGTTCCGCCTGCGTGACGTTAAACTCTTCGAGCATCTCTGCGTAAGCCATCGCTTCTTCAATCGCACTCAAGTCGGCACGTTGGATATTTTCGATCAGTGCCAGTTCCATGACACGGGTTTCGTTCGCTTCGATAATCAAGACCGGGACACGATTAAATCCGGCCTGTTTTGCAGCTTGATAACGACGTTCACCGGCGATGATTTCGTAAAATCCCTCACGTGGACGAACGACAATCGGTTGAATCATTCCATGGCGTGTCAAGGAATTGGCGAGTTCTGCCAACGCTTTCTCGTGGAACTGTTTCCGCGGTTGCCCCGGATTCGGTCGGATGGCTCCAATCGGTATTTCATTCATGCTAATCTCTCCTAAACGTAGCGGAAGGCACGACCGCTAGTTTACGGACGTGCCTTCACGATGCGGATCCGCACCTCGACATATTCTTCACAATCGACTTCTTCTTTTTCGACCGTCAAACCGGTCCGTTCAATCATATCCACAGAATCACGAATCGTATTTAAAGCGATCCGCGTATCCCGGGCAAAGCTTTTATGACGCTTTTTCGGAACTTTTGGTGTCAACAACCGTTCAACCCGTTGTTCCGTCTCTTTGACGTTCCATTCTCGTTCAATGATTTCAACCAACACTTGAAGCTGTAAGTCAGCTGCTTTTAACGGCAGGAGGGCCCGCGCATGGCGTTCCGTGATTTTCCGTTGTTTCAGG
Organism: Exiguobacterium sibiricum 7-3; assembly: GCF_000620865.1. Lineage (NCBI taxonomy): Bacteria > Bacillati > Bacillota > Bacilli > Caryophanales > Exiguobacterium > Exiguobacterium artemiae. The sequence goes on along the minus strand of NZ_KK211190.1, from coordinate 17,308 downwards.
GCTTCACGGACCGTTTCCGGCAATCGCAGTAAACGAAGCTTGTTCGCAATCGTCGACTGGCTCCGTCCAAGTCTGCGCGCCAGCACTTCCTGTGTGATTTCTTGCATCGCAAGCAACCGCGCATATGCTTCCGCTTCTTCGATTGGCGTCAATTCTTCACGTTGTAGATTTTCGATGAGTGCGAGGGCAGCCGTCGTCTCGTCTGTCATCTGTTTAATGATAGCGGGAATCGTCTCCCATCCGAGCGATTGAACCGCCCGAAAACGGCGTTCGCCGGCGATGATTTCATATCCTTCGCCTTGTTTTCGGACGACAATCGGTTGCAGTAAACCATGTTCTTCAATCGTGGTCGCTAGTTCGGTAATCCGTTCCCCGTCAAAGACGGTCCGCGGTTGGAACTGGTTGGCGACCAATTCCGTTAACTTCAACTCACGGACGGTATCTTGTGGATCTAGCTCTAGGGAAACGGTTTGTCCTCCCTTACCGAGCAGTTTGGCAATTGCATTCTTCACGTTGGTGTACCTCGCCTTCATCAGTCATCGTTTCACGTGAAACGGTGTTTAACCCAGTGGATCTTTTGCCGGTGTACCTGCTTTACGCGGATATTTCCCGGGTGTTAATCGTTTTTTATCGACAATTACGATATTACGCTCACTTTCTTCCCCTGGCAATTGGAATTGGAAACTTTCCCGCAAATTTCCACCCAACACCTTCAAGGCCGTCGCGCCCTCTTCCAGTTCTTCACCCAGTTTCGCGGCTTTTAAAGCGACGAATTGCCCGCCGACTTTCGCAAGCGGTAAACAGTATTCCGCAAGAACCGACATCCGGGCAACGGCACGCGCTGTCACAACATCAAAATGTTCCCGGAACTGTTTATTTTTCCCGAATTCTTCGGCACGTCCGTGGTGGAAGGCGACGCCTTCGAGCTCAAGTTCCGTCGCGAGCATGTTCAAGAAGCCGATCCGTTTATTGAGTGAATCGATGATCGTGACTTTCAGATGCGGGAACATGATTTTGATTGGCAAACTCGGGAAACCGGCGCCGGCACCGACGTCACAGACCGTTTCGACTTTCGTGAAGTCAAAGTAGAATGCCGCTGTGATCGAATCGTAAAAGTGTTTCAGATAAACACCTTCCTCATCCGTGATCGCCGTCAAATTCATTTTTTCGTTCCATTCGACGAGTAGTTCATAATACCGTCGGAACTGTTGCAATTGATGCTCTGAGACTTCGAGTCCTTGATCCGCTAATGCGGTTACGAATTGCTGTTGATTCATTCTCTTCACTCCGCAGTCAATGCGTATTGGCCTTGTTCGATATAGACGAGCAAAATCGAAATATCAGACGGATTGACCCCTGAAATTCGTGATGCTTGTCCGATCGAGAGCGGACGCACTTGGTTTAGTTTTTGTTTCGCTTCAATGGCGAGACCACTGATGACATCGTAATCAAGACGTTCTGGAATCCGTTTTTTCTCCATCCGCATCATCCGCTCGACTTGATCCAACTGTTTGTCGATATAACCGGCATATTTGACCTGGATTTCAACCTGTTCGGCTGCTTCCGGAGAGAGTGCGACTGGTGCCGGTGTCATTTCCGCAATCATCGCATACGTGATTTCCGGACGTTTCAGTAAGGTGATGGCATGTAATGCCTCTTTTAACGGAGAAACACCGATTTCTGTCAGCCGTTCATTGACATCACTCGTTGCTTTGATGACGACTTTTTCGAGTCGTTTCATTTCCCGCTTGATTTCTTCTTTTTTCTCGGCCAGTTTTGCGTGTCGTGTCTCGTTGATCAGTCCGAGCTCATGTCCGATATCGGATAAACGTAAATCGGCATTGTCATGACGCAACAATAACCGGTATTCGGCACGTGACGTCAACAGACGATAGGGTTCATTCGTTCCTTTTGTCACGAGATCATCGATCATGACGCCGATATATCCTTGTGAACGGGACAGAATGAGTGGATCTCTTTCCTGGACTTTCAAGGCAGCGTTAATTCCGGCCATGATGCCTTGTCCGGCTGCTTCTTCGTAGCCGCTTGTCCCGTTAATTTGTCCGGCCGTGAATAATCCGGCAATCCGTTTTGTTTCCAGTGTCGGCCAGAGTTGTGTCGGAACGACCGCATCATATTCGATCGCATAACCGGGACGCATCATTTCTGATTTCTCAAGACCCGGAATCGACCGTAAAATATCATGTTGAACGTCTTCCGGCAGACTCGTTGAAAGTCCTTGGACATAGACTTCTTCCGTGTCACGGCCTTCCGGCTCAAGGAAAATCTGGTGACGCGGTTTATCGCTGAACCGGACGACCTTATCTTCGATTGACGGACAGTAACGCGGACCCGTTCCTTTAATCATGCCGGAAAACATCGGGGAACGGTGTAGATTCGCATCGATCAACTGGTGTGTGTATTCCGTTGTATACGTCAACCAGCATGGAATCTGTTCCGTGATCATCTGTGTCGTTTCATGACTGAACGGCAATGCGACAGCATCACCCGGTTGGATTTCCGTTTTCGAATAATCGATCGTTTTCCCGTCGATCCGGGGTGGTGTACCGGTTTTGAAACGGGCGAGCTCGAAGCCGAGTTCTTCCAGGTGTTTCGACAAGTTGACCGACGGCATCTGGTTGTTCGGACCACTCTCGTACGACAGTTCACCGATGATGATTTTCCCGCGCATGAACGTTCCGGTCGTGATGATGACCGCTTTTGCCCGGTACTCGGCCCCTGTATTCGTGACGACGCCGACACACGTATCGTCTTCGATGATTAACCGCTCGACGAGTGCTTGGCGTAATAACAGATTCGGTTCGTCTTCGAGCGCTTTTTTCATCCGGTTTTGGTACTCGAATTTATCTGCCTGTGCCCGAAGTGCGCGAACAGCAGGACCTTTTGATGTGTTAAGCATTTTCATTTGAATGTACGTCGCGTCGATTGCCCGTGCCATTTCTCCGCCGAGGGCATCGATTTCCCGGACAACGATTCCTTTTGCCGGACCGCCGATTGACGGATTACAATACATGAATCCGACCATGTCGGGGTTCATCGTCAACATGACGGTTTTTGAACCCATACGGGCGGCTGCAAGAGATGCTTCAATCCCTGCATGACCGGCTCCGATGACGATGACATCGAATTCGCCTGCTTGATAAGCCATAACTGTAGTTCCTCCTTTTAAAAATCAACAACCTGACAACACTTATTTCCCTAAACAAAATTGTGAGAATAATTTATCGAGTAAACTGTCTTGCGCCGTATCGCCATTGATTTCACCGAGCGTATCCCACGCCCGGCGTAAATCGATTTGGACCATATCAATCGGCATCGACGCTTCTGCCGCACCGAGTGCATCTTCAATCATTTGGCTCGCCTGTTTGATGAGTTGAATGTGACGGGCATTCGATACGTAGGTCATGTCCTGTCCTTCGACCCCTTGTTCAAAGAAGAGCGCGGCAATCGCCGCTTCCAGATCCATGACTCCTGCTTCTTCGAGAAGTGATGTCGTAACGACGGGACGACCGTCTGCTAACTCATTGACACGCATCAGATCAATCGCTTGTGTTAAATCACTTTTATTGACGATGATAATGGCGTTCATGCCCCGAATGGCTTCGAATAATAAGACATCTTCTTCCGTCAATGCATCATTTCCGTTTAAGACGAGTAAAATCAAGTCAGCTGAGTTTAACGCTTGCCGCGATTTTTCGACACCCATCCGCTCGACGATATCTTCCGTTTCCCGGATACCGGCCGTATCAATTAATTTCAGCGGTACACCGCGGACATTGACGTATTCTTCGATCGTATCCCGTGTCGTCCCGGCAATATCCGTGACAATGGCTTTTGCTTCTTGCACCAATGTGTTGAGCAAAGACGATTTCCCGACATTCGGACGTCCGATGATCGCGGTCGACAAGCCTTCCCGCAGGATTTTTCCCTGTCGCGCCGTCGACAACAGTTCCGTTAGAATACGGCGAACTTCACCCGCATCTTTTTGAACGATTTGCTGTGTCATTTCTTCCGCATCATATTCCGGATAGTCGATGTTGACTTCAATCGAAGCAATCGTCTGCAACAATTGTTCGCGTAAATCTTGGACGAGTTTCGATAACCGTCCTTCGATTTGACCAACCGCGACCGTCATCGCCCGGTCCGTTTTCGCCCGGATCAAGTCCATGACGGCCTCTGCCTGGGACAAGTCAATCCGACCGTTCAGGAAAGCCCGTTTCGTGAATTCACCCGGTTCTGCAAGACGGACGTCCGGTTGTTCGAGAATCAGTTCGAGCACCCGATTGACGGCCACGATTCCGCCGTGACAATTCAGTTCGACGACATCTTCCCGCGTAAAGGTTTTCGGTGCCCGCATGACACTGACCATGACTTCATCGACGACTTGTTCTGTCGTCTGTTCAACCAACTTGCCGTAATGAATCGTATGTGTCGGGACTTCATTCAACCGGTTGGCACCGCGGTAGACGCGATCGGCTGTTTCGACTGCTTTAGGACCGGATAAACGGACGATCGCAATCGCTCCTTCACCCATCGGCGTCGAAATGGCGGCTATCGTATCAAATTCCATCATCAGTTGTTCACACCTCGTTTTCTGCAATCTTTTCTATAGTTAAATGTTCAGGAATCTATAAATGGGTATAACGTGACAACTATACACGAAATAGCGCAAAAGAAAAAGAGCGACACTCTGTAAAACGGAGTATCGCTCTTACTTGTTGTTAACGTTTCTTTTTCGGTTTTTTTGGAGCAGGAGCAGCATTTGCCGCTTCTTGTTCACGTTTTGAAGCAATCGTTGCTTCCGTCTGCGCTTTGATCTTCTCACGCATTGGCTTCATGATGGCAACCGTCACGATAATGGAGAAGATGTAACCGACGACCCAGTATAGAGACAAGGCAGATGGTAACGTCACACCCATGACGAAGATCATGATCGGGAAGACGTACAACATGATTTTCATCTGTGGGTTGTCATCTTGTCCCGCCATCGAAAGTTTTTGTTGCAGGTACGTAAAGATGGCCGATAAGATCGGTAAGATAAAATACGGATCTGGTTTTCCAAGATCGAACCAAAGGAACGTATGCTGGAAAATTGCCGGTGTATAGATGATTGCATTATAGAAGGCAATCAAAATCGGCATTTGAATCAAGATCGGTAAACAGCCGGCAAGCGGATTGACATTGTGCTCTTGATACAGCTTCATCATTTCCTGTTGCAATTTCTGCTGTGTTTCCTGATCTTTCGAACTGTATTTTTCACGTAATTTGACCATTTCCGGTTGAATGACCTGCATTCCACCCATGCTCTTCGTCTGTTTGATCATCAACGGCAGGATGACGAGACGAACAAGTAACGTCGTGACGATGATTCCGATTCCATAATCCCCATTAAAGAAATGCGAAATTTCACGAATGAGCCAAGCCATCGGCCAAACAAAGTAATGTTTCCAGAAACCTTCTGTATCACCAGTAATCGGTTCACCTGTTCCGTATGTCCCAGGTGTACAACCGGATAGAACGACCGCGAGTACGGACATCAATCCGAGAGTCAGCCAAATCTTAGTTCTCTTGTTCATAATTCCTCCTAGTAATGTTTACACGTGGTCGGTCCTCGAAGTTCTATCTATATATAGAAGCAGGCGAGTGGCCGCTACAAATCAACAGGATATACTACACGTTTATTTTACCTGTCGCTTCCAGACACCGGATCGTTTAAAGACATGGCGTAAACTGTCAGCAACTTCTTGAGCAGTCATCTTCGCAGCCGGATTGCGTGCGATGATCACAAAATCATAATTCGGGGCAAGCGAGGCTTCATGAAGCTGGCATGCTTCACGTACATACCGTTTAACCTGATTACGGACAACGGCATTCCCGATTTTCTTACTCACCGATAAACCAATCCGAAAGTGAGTTTGCTGCTCTTTCTTTAGTGCATATACGACAAATTGCCGATTTGCGACAGAGGCTCCCCGAGTAAACACCGCTTGGAACTCCTTGTCTTTCTTGACGCGGTATTCCTTCTTCACCTTGATCACACTCCATCCTGTCATCACGAAAATTCGTCGTCTTTCATCATATCATAGAACAAACCCGCTCTGCGAGAGGGGTCTTGTGACAAAAGCACGAACATCCCTTAAAACTACAAAAAAAAGATCACTTCAGGCAGCGCCAGAAGTGATCTCATCATCGCTCGATTATACAGTCAAGGCTTTGCGGCCTTTAAGACGGCGAGCAGCCAAGATCCGGCGGCCACTCTTCGTTGCCATGCGCGCACGGAATCCGTGAACTTTTTTGCGCTTACGGTTGTTTGGGTTGAAAGTTGGTTTCATTAGTCTGCACCTCCTTTAAAAATTACTCTATAAAAATCATCGTTTTCTACTTTAAGGCAGTCTTGTATATTATATAAAGCAAAAGTGACCTTGTCAATGAAAGTTCGTAAGAATTATTACAAGCATTTTCAGCAAAAATGACGGGATTCGTGAAAATAGGATTCCCCAGTCGGTTTCATATCATACGATACGATTTGTCGATCGGACGGAATGGAAAACGAATCAATCCATACCTTTTTCAAACTATCCACAGACTTATCCACACTATCCACACTTTCCGTGGATAACTCATCACTTTGTCTACAATAGTATTTTTTAAAATCAGCGTCAAGGTTTGTTTTTTGGATTTTTTGCTTTCACTTTTTTTGTTTTGTGCATAACTTTTTCTGAACGCTTCCTCTTTCGAAAAGTTATACACATCTTATCCACAGTTTATCCACACTGTCCACAGCCTGTGGGTAACTGCCTGTGTATATGTGGATTTACTTGTGGATAAATCGTTCTAAGCATTGCCAGACCTCATTTCATTTGGTACACTAATTGTGCATAACAAGAACGTAAGACAATTTGATTCTTCAAGTTATACACAACCTGTGGATAACTTTATACACAGAAATCAGCCCCTGTGGATAACGTTATCCACAGTTTTTATGTTCTGGGGATAAGTCGTGTTTCTTCATTAACCTTGTCCTGTGCATAAAGCTGTGTATAGTTTTTTATATCATGATAGAAAAAGGGGGGTATTTATGAAAAACGCTGCCGAACTTTGGCACAATGTATTATCTGTAATCGAGGAAGAACAACGTACCCCAAAAGCGAGTTACGACATGTGGTTAAAGTCTACCGAGGGTGTGACACTCAACGGCACGACTTTAATCGTCTCGGCACCAGCGGCATTTACCGTTACGTGGTTGGAACGTCAGTACTTATCTCTATTAGAAGATACCGTCGAAGAAGTTACTGGAAGCCGGCTTGATATTCAGTTTATCGAGGAAGGTCAAGCAAAACATATGCTCGATCGTCAAAATGAGGAAGAAGAAGTGATTGAAGTCGCACCACCGAAGACTAAAACACAAAAGACCCGTAAGTCCTCTGATGAACTGGTCATGAGTGAACTCGGACAGTTGAATGAAAAATATACGTTCGATACGTTTGTCATCGGATCGGGGAATCGTTTTGCACACGCTGCTTCTTTGGCTGTAGCGGAAGCTCCAGCCAAAGCCTACAATCCGCTTTTCATCTACGGTGGCGTCGGGCTGGGGAAAACGCACTTAATGCATGCGATTGGTCAATATGTCCAGGATCAAAAACTGGGGACAAAAATCGCGTACGTTTCCTCTGAACAGTTCACGAACGACTTCATTAACTCCATTCGGGATAACAAAACGGTTCAGTTCCGCAATAAATACCGGAACATCGATGTTCTATTAATAGATGATATTCAGTTCCTCGCCGGAAAAGAACAAACGCAGGAAGAATTTTTCCACACATTTAATGCCTTGCATAACGATCAGAAACAAATCATCATCTCAAGTGACCGTCCACCTAAAGAAATTCCGACACTTGAAGACCGATTGCGTTCCCGTTTCGAGTGGGGCTTGATTACAGACATCACACCACCGGATCTTGAAACACGAATTGCCATCCTTCGTAAAAAAGCGAATGCGGAACAACTGGATGTTTCCAATGAAGTCATGCTCTACATCGCGAGCCAGATCGATACGAACATTCGTGAACTCGAAGGGGCCTTAACCCGCGTCATTGCTTACGCCAACCTGGTCGGACGGACGATTGATCCGAATGTTGCCGCTGAAGCGTTGCATAACATCATGCCTGCGAGTGAACCACGAAAAGTCACGATTCGTGATATTCAGGAATCAGTCAGTAAGCACTTTAATCTTCCGTTTGATGATTTAAAAGCTAAAAAACGGACGAAGTCGATTGCTTTTCCCCGTCAGATTGCCATGTACCTGTCGCGGGAGATGACAGAAAGCTCATTACCGAAGATTGGTGAGGAATTTGGGGGACGTGATCACACGACCGTCATTCACGCACATGAAAAAATCAGTACACTCGTCAAATCGGATGGAGAAACAGGAAAAGTCATTGAACAAATCAAGCATGAATTGAAGCATTCGTAAACCTGTGGATAAGCTGTGGATAAAAGAGGCTAGTTATCCACAAGTTATCCACATGCGTTTTGGCTCTATACCAAGTTATCCACCGACTTATCCACACTATCCACAGCCCCTAATACTATTATTAAAAAAATATATTATTATGTTATGATGATGTAACGCCCATTTTGAGAGGAGCTTAACGACAATATGCATATTACAATTCAACGGGATACTTTAATCCAAGCAATTCAAGATGTAGCAAAAGCTGTTTCATCCCGGACAACGATTCCGATCTTAACGGGAATCAAACTCGAAGCCCATGGAGATGGTATGACGCTGACAGGAAGCGATACGGAAATCTCAATCGAACGGACCATCTATGCAGAAGAGAACGGCACTTCATATGTCACGGTTCATCGTGCAGGCAGTGTCGTCTTGAATGCCCGCTTCTTTGGGGATATCGTCAAGAAGTTACCGACAGACGAAGTGATCTTGGAAGTTTCACCAAACTTCATGACACGGATTCAATCGGGTACGGCAGAGTTTCATTTGAACGGACTCGATCCGGATGAATTCCCACGCTTGCCGCAAGTCGACGGAGGACAACAGTTCCGTTTACCAGCTGATCTGTTACGGTCAATGATCCGTCAAACGAGCTTTGCCGTCGCAGTACAGGAAACGCGTCCTGTGTTGACGGGTGTTAACTTCTCGGCGGATAAGGACATCTTGACATGCGTCTCGACGGACAGTCACCGGCTTGCCTTACGACGTGCTCAGTTTGAGACGGACAATGAGATTTCGTTCCAAAACGTCATCGTACCGGGAAAAAGCTTAAACGAATTATCCAAATTACTTAGTGATGGTCACGTCGACATTACGATTACGAATCAACAGATACTGTTTAAGATGAAACATGTCTTATTCTTCTCGCGTCTGCTTGACGGAAACTATCCGGATACATCACGTTTGATTCCGGAAGAGTACCGGACTGCGGTCCGCATGAATGCAAAGGAATTACTTCAAGCGATTGACCGTGCATCACTTCTTGCACGGGAAGACCGTAACAACGTCATCAAGTTCGCAGCTGAAGGAACGACGGCAGTTGAAATTTCTTCCCACTCACCGGAAGTCGGTAAAGTGTCGGAGCAAGTCAGTATCTTATCGCTTGAAGGAGAAGAGCTGAAAATCTCGTTCAACTCGAAATACATGATGGATGCGTTAAAGGCACTCGATGCGACGGATATCGAGATCCAGTTCACCGGTTCGATCCGACCATTCATCCTGCACCCGGTTGACCAAGACAACGTCCTGCAGCTGATCCTGCCAGTCCGGACAGCATGATTCATACCCAAGGAACCCTTTACGTTCCTTGGGCTTTTTTTGAAATCCGTATATACGTTCGTTCATTTTGCCAAATCGCAAGTTTTTTAGTACAATAAAGAGTACGTCATTTATAATATGTAGGTAGGAGGAGTCAAACCATGAATCAAATCAAGATTTCAACAGAATATGTCACATTAGGTCAGTTCCTGAAACTTTCTGATATCATCTCGAGCGGTGGACAAGCTAAACCGTTCCTCGCCGAGGTACCCATTCTTGTCAACGGTGAAGTCGATCAGCGACGTGGTCGTAAATTACGGGATGGAGATGTGATTGACGTAGAAGATTACGGTCAGTTCATCATTAAGAACGAGGGAAACTAACGTGCGACTAGATTCGGTCCGGCTCAGTCATTATCGCAACTATGAGTCGTTGGAATTATCTTTTTCCGAAAAGACGAATGTGCTGATCGGGGAGAATGCGCAAGGGAAGACGAATCTCCTGGAAGCCATCTATGTTCTTGCCCTTGCGAAGTCTCACCGGACGACGCATGACAAAGAATTGATTCAGTGGGATGCCGAGACAGCTCGTGTCGAAGGACGGATTCATAAAAGAAGAGGATCTCACTCGCAGGAAATCGCGATTTCGAGTCGCGGTAAAAAAGCGAAGTTGAATCATCTCGAACAGCGCCGGCTCAGTGATTATGTCGGCGCATTGAATATCGTGTTGTTTGCACCAGAAGACTTACACATCGTCAAAGGCAGTCCACAAATCAGACGTCGTTTTTTGGATATGGAAATTGGTCAGGTCAGTCCGGTCTATCTACATGAACTCAGTCAATATTTAAAAGTTCTCAAACAACGGAATGCGTTGCTGAAACAGTTATCGATTAAAGGTGGGGACGAAACGTTTCTCGATGTCTTGACGGAGCAGATGATTACGCTTGCCGTTAAAATCGTTCAGCGCCGTCATCACTTCATTGCCCAGCTCGAAAAGTGGGCACGTCCGATTCATGAAGGAATCAGTCGTGGACAGGAACAGCTCGTCCTTATTTACCGTTCGGATACATTTAGCAATGATTTGCTCGATGTCGAAGGAATGACTGCTTCTTACATGCAGAAGTTTGGTAAAATAAAGACAAACGAAATCCGAAGAGGTGTGACCTTGTTCGGTCCGCATCGGGACGACTTCGAAATGGAAGTCAACGGTCGGAATGTCCAGACTTATGGTTCACAAGGACAACAACGAACGGCAGCACTCTCTTTGAAGTTAGCAGAGATTGAATTGATTCATGAAGAAGTGGGAGAATATCCATTGCTACTTCTAGACGATGTCTTATCCGAGCTCGATGATCATCGTCAAACCCATTTGCTCGATACGATGCAACAAAAGGTGCAAACCATTCTGACGACAACGAGTGTCGATGGAATTGCACATGAAACGATCAAACAGGCGAAGTTGTTCCACGTGAAACAGGGGGCCGTCATTTTGGAAGAGACATCATACAAAGAAATAGTAGGTGAGAAAACCGATGAGTAATCATGAAGATATGGAATTAGAACAAGGGTACGGTGCCGATCAAATTCAGGTGCTTGAAGGTCTAGAAGCCGTTCGGAAACGTCCGGGTATGTATATCGGATCGACTGCATCGAAGGGGCTTCACCATTTAGTGTGGGAAATCGTCGATAACTCAATCGATGAAGCACTTGCAGGATATTGCGATACGATTAAAGTTACGATTGAACCGGGTAATTCGATTCTGGTTGAAGATAACGGACGGGGAATCCCGGTCGATATCCAGGAGAAGATGGGACGTCCGGCAGTTGAAGTCATTTTGACAGTCCTTCATGCCGGCGGTAAATTCGGAGGCGGCGGATACAAAGTATCCGGTGGTCTTCACGGTGTTGGGGCATCTGTCGTTAACGCACTCTCGACGAAACTTGAAGTTTTCGTCAAACGGAATGAAAAATTGTATTACCAAGCCTATCACCGCGGTGTACCGGCTGCTGATTTAGAGATTATCGGTACGTCGGAAGAAACCGGGACGATGATCCGTTTCTTCCCGGATGATGAGATCTTCCAGGAAACACTTGAATACGATTATGATCTGCTTGCGACACGACTTCGTGAGCTGGCATTCTTAAATAAAGGACTGACGATCGAAATTACGGATGATCGTGCGGATGAACCGATTACGCGCAGTTTCCATTACGAAGGCGGAATCAAGTCGTACGTCGAGCATTTAAACCGTTCGAAAGAAGTCGTCCACGAAGAACCTGTTTATGTGCACGGAAACCGGGACGGGATTGAAGTCGAAGTGGCGTTGCAATATAACGATGGTTTTGCAGCCAACATCTACTCGTTCACGAACAATATCCCGACACATGAGGGTGGAACACACGAAACCGGTTTTAAAACGGCTTTGACACGTGTCATCAATGATTACGCGAAAAAATTCGGTCTGATGAAAGAAGCCGACGGTACGTTGTCCGGGGAAGATGTGCGTGAAGGGATGACGGCAATCGTCTCGATCAAACACCCGAATCCACAGTTCGAAGGACAGACGAAAACGAAACTTGGGAACTCGGATGCACGGACGGCAACGGATACGTTGTTCTCGTCTGCGTTTGAACAGTTCATGATGGAGAACCCGACAAGTGCCCGTGCGATCGTCGAAAAAGGAATGATGGCGTCTCGTGCCCGGATGGCTGCGAAACGTGCCCGTGAATTAACACGACGTAAAGGGGTCCTTGAAGTGAGTTCACTTCCAGGAAAGCTTGCCGACTGTTCATCACGTGATGCGACGATTTCTGAAATCTACATCGTTGAGGGTGACTCGGCGGGTGGTTCAGCAAAATCTGGACGTGATCGTCATTTCCAAGCCATCTTACCGATTCGAGGTAAGATCTTGAACGTCGAAAAAGCACGCCTTGATAAGATTCTTGGCAGTAACGAAATCCGGACGATCATTACGGCGCTCGGAACGAGTATCGGTTCTGAATTCAATATCGAGAAAGCCCGGTATCACAAAGTCATCATCATGACCGATGCCGACGTCGATGGTGCCCACATCCGGACACTGTTATTGACATTCTTCTATCGTTACATGCGTCCGCTTGTCGAGCACGGTTACGTCTACATTGCCCAACCGCCGCTTTACGGGATTAAACAAGGGAAAAACATCACGTACGTGCACAACGAACGTGAGTTGAATGAAGCATTAGCAGCACTTCCGGAAAACGCACGATACGACATTCAGCGTTATAAAGGTCTCGGTGAGATGGATCCGGAGCAACTGTGGGAAACCACGATGGATCCGAGTGGTCGTCAAATGCTGCGTGTCGAATTACAGGACGCGATCGAAGCAGATGAGGTCTTTGACATTTTGATGGGAGACCAGGTAGAACCACGTCGTGACTTTATCCAGTCGCACGCCCACTATGTGAAGAACTTGGATATTTAACGTTGAATAGAGAGGGTGGCCATACGAATGTCCGATCAACAAGGGATCATTAAAGATATCAACATCAGTCAAGAAATGCGTACATCCTTCATGGATTATGCGATGAGTGTCATCGTCGCACGTGCTTTACCGGATGTCCGTGATGGTTTAAAACCAGGTCATCGTCGTATTTTGTATGCGATGAATGACCTCGGTATCCGCGCGGATAAACCGCATAAGAAGTCTGCCCGTATCGTCGGTGAAGTTATCGGTAAGTATCACCCGCACGGTGATTCTGCTGTTTACGACACGATGGTTCGGATGGCGCAGGACTTCAGTTACCGGTATGAACTCGTCGATGGTCACGGAAACTTTGGTTCTGTCGACGGCGATTCAGCCGCTGCCATGCGATATACGGAAGCCCGTATGTCAAAAATCGCGATGGAAATCATTCGTGATATCAATAAAAATACCGTCAATTTCAAAGATAACTACGATGGATCAGAACGGGAACCGGAAGTGTTACCATCCCGCTTCCCGAACTTGCTCGTCAACGGTTCGAGCGGGATTGCAGTCGGGATGGCGACGAACATTCCGCCTCACCAACTCGGTGAAGTCATCGATGGTGTCCTTGCCTTGTCGCATAATCCGGATATCACGATTTCCGAATTGATGCAGCACATTCCAGGACCAGATTTCCCGACAGCCGGTGAAATCTTGGGACGTAGTGGTATTCGTCGTGCTTATGAAACTGGACGTGGGTCAATCATCGTCCGGGCGAAAGCCGAAATCGAGCAGACGAAAAAAGATCGTGAACGGATCATCGTCACGGAGTTGCCTTACCAGGTCAACAAAGCCCGTCTCGTTGAAAAGATTGCCGATCTCGTCCGTGAGAAAAAAATCGAAGGTATCACTGATTTACGTGATGAATCTGATCGCCGCGGTATGCGTGTCGTCATGGAGATTCGCCGTGATGCCAACGCAAGTGTCATTCTTAACAATCTCTATAAACAAACGTCGATGCAAACAACATTTGGGGTCAACATGCTTGCGATCGTCAGTGGACGTCCACGTACATTGACACTGAAAGAAATGTTGTATCACTATCTTGAGCACCAAAAAGAAATCGTCCGTCGCCGGACGCAGTTTGATCTCGAGAAAGCAGAAGCACGGGAACATCTCTTAGCTGGTTTACGGATTGCCCTTGATCACCTCGATGAAGTCATCAAGATTATTCGTGCGAACCGGACAGCGGATGCTGCCCGTGAACAGTTGATGGAACGGTTTGCTTTATCCGAGAAACAATCACAAGCGATTCTCGACATGCGTCTGCAACGGTTGACGGGTCTTGAGCGTGAGAAGATTGACGCCGAGTACGAGGAAATCATGCAATTGATCACGGAACTCAAAACAATCCTCGAAAGCGATGAAGTCTTGCTTGAATTGATCCGGACAGAACTCGAAGAAGTGAAAGAACGCTTCAACGATAAACGTCGGACTGAAATTCGGATGGACCACATTGAATTCGAAGATGAAGATTTGATTCCGGAAAAAGATATCATCATTACGTTGACGAGCAGCGGCTACATCAAACGCTTGACGACGGATTCTTATCGTGCACAGCGCCGCGGTGGACGCGGTGTCCAAGGAATCGGCACGAACGATACGGATTATGTAACACGTCTGTTGTCGTGTTCGACACATGATACGATTCTCTTCTTTACGAATCGTGGAAAAGTCTACCGGATTCGCGGGTATGAAGTACCGGAGATGAGCCGGACATCGAAAGGTGTACCAATCATCAACTTGATTCAAATCGAACGTGATGAGAAGGTCGAGACGATGATTCCGGTCAACTTCAAACGTTACCTTGAAGAACAAGAGGCAGCGGAAGCGACTGAGAACATTATTGATGTCGAAGTCACTTCGGAAGAGGCACCGGACAGTCTTGAAGAACCGGAAGAAGCGCTCGATGCAGAAGAAGTAATGCAGGATGAACAGAAATCGTTGATCTTCATGACACGTAAAGGTCGTGTCAAACGTTCACCGTTATCTGCTTACGCCCGGATCAATAAAAATGGATTGATTGCGATTCGTCTGTTTGAAGATGATGAATTGACATCGGTTCGTCTTGCCTCTACAGAAGATGAAGTCTTTACTGTCTCGAATACCGGAAAAGCCATCCGCTTCCCAATTACGAACGTTCGCTCAATGGGACGTGGTGCCCGAGGCGTCAAAGCGATGAACTTATCGGCAGACGCGATCGTCATCGGAATGGAACTTGCCCGTGATGAGCAGGATGTACTCGTCATTACGGAAAAAGGTTTCGGGAAACGGACGCCAATGACAGAGTTCCGCACCCAGTCACGTGGTGGTAAAGGATTGATTGCCAGTAAAGTGACAGATCGTGTCGGACAAATCGTTGCACTCCGGATTGTTGATGTTGATGATGACATCATGATCATGACGGAAAGCGGCATCGTCATTCGAACAGATTCACAAAATATCTCGAGTGTGGGACGTAATGCACAAGGGGTCAAAGTGATTCGAATCGAAGAAGGCGATCGTGTCGCGACAGTTGCGAAACTGAAAAAAGAAGATGCTGTCGAGGAAGAAATTGCTGTGTTAGAAGAAGGCGAAACGAGTTCGGAAGAACAGACGGTTTCAACTTCTGAGATGAACGGCGACTCTGAGCAGACAGAAGAATAAACGAAGTAGAACGACGTACAGCAGAGCGGGGACAATCTTGTCTTTACTCTGCTGTTTTTCTAAAAAATCACTTAGGGGAAGGAACGAGACAACGATGCGCGTGGCAAGTGAGCGACTTATTCTTGGTGACCGAATAACCGAATCTCTGTTTTTACATACGGATATTCCAATCGTTGAAGCAGGAAAAAAGATTGGAGCAGACGAGTTAAGACGAATCAAACGGTTCTTGATTAAAGAAGTGGACATCGAGGAACGACCTGAAGGTATGAGTGAAGCATCGATGACGGATCAAGAACTGGAAGAGATGACCGAGGACAGTTTGTTTGATTCGTTGATTGAAACATATAATCAGGTGTTTACTTCATGGGAGCAAGGATTAGTTCCAAATGTATACGATGCGTTGCGGTGGGTTAAGGAATCCATGCCGGATACGATGCGGCGGGAAGATATCTTACCGTACTTCCTTGAGCGGGGAACAGAAGCCTATACCGTGCGACATGCGATTTACCGGGGAGCGATTGCTCAATTGCTTGCGGAAGCAGCAGGGAAAGAGCGCAAGATGATTCATGATTTATGGGTAGCTTCCTATTTTGCTGATTGTGGATTAGCCCGAATCATGGAATGGCGTCACACAAAACGTTATGAAGCCATGCAACAAGAAATCTTTCACCGTCATCCCGCGATGGCATTCCAGGCCTTACAAAAAGAGAACATCATCTCCGATACAGTCAAACGATTGATCGTTCAACATCACGAGCGGCTGGACGGTTCCGGATATCCTTTGAAAGTCAAAGGGGATAAGATCATGGATCATACGAGACTGTTCATCGTAGCGGACGTCTTTGCAGCCATGACCAGTTGGCGTCCGTACCGTGATGCTTATAAGGTCTATGATGCGTACTGTCATTTAAAAGCACGACCTATGCAATACGATTCGAAGTATGTCATGCTTCTTGGACAGCTGTTATTACCGATCGAATCAGGTGATCGCGTCTTGATGAGTAATGGAAAGATTGCAACGGTCCTTCGAAAAAACAATGTATTTGATCGTCCGGTGATTATGTATGAAGAACATAATCAGCGTATTGTGAAAGACTTGATGGAGGAACGGCAACTGAACATCATTCAGCTTATGGATTAAAGATCAGTATCATGTGTATTATATATAGAAGAAACGCTCTCTTTTTCGTCATGAATTTGATGAAAAAAAGAGTTTTTCTTTTTTTTATAAAAAACACTTGTACAATAATAAATCCCATGGTATATTATTTCTTGTCCTTAAGAGGACGAGCGCACTGCCGGAAACAAGAAAAAAACTTCTTTCAAAAAGTTGTTGACTTATTGTTTCAGACTTGGTATTCTAA
>NZ_JHZS01000009.1 GCF_000620865.1 Exiguobacterium sibiricum 7-3 | reverse complement strand
AAAAAAAAATAAGTTTATTAGAACGACAAAAAAATGAAGTGAATGCGATTGAATACGATGATGATCGCTCTAGTAAAGTACAAATTTTTAGAAGTAGAACAAAACAAATTCTTAAAAGAATTTTTCCGGATTCAGACGAATATATTTCAATGTTAGAAGAAATATCCTTCATTTCTATATTACATCAGTTAGATATACATCATGATCCTTCTGAAGACTATGCTTTTTTTCAAGATGGAATTAAAAATACTGAGACCTTGCTAAACTCTGCAATTTCAAACGTACAACTAGAAAAAGAACTTTCAGAAGAAGAGAACAAACCTAACGTTACTCCTCAAAAAATGATTCTCATAGACAAGACAAAAGTATTTATTGTTCATGGTCATGATGATGGATTAAAACATGAAGTTGCTCTTTTTTTAAAACATTTAGGAATAGAACCAATAATTTTACATGAACAATTAGATCGTGGACAAACAATCTTTCAAAAATTCAATTCTCATGCAAACGTAGGTTTTGCAATTGTACTTTATACTCCATGCGATATCGGAAGACCAGCAAAGTTGAATGAAAAAGGTGAGCAATATCAAGAAAAATACAGAGCTCGTCAAAATGTAATTTTCGAACATGGATTTTTTGCAGCCAAACTTGGTCTCGAAAATGCAATTGCTTTAAAAAAAGGTGATGTAGAGATCCCCAACGATTTGGCTGGAGTCATCTACAAAGAATATGACATGGCAGGTTCATGGAAATACCAAATAGCTAGAGAATTAGACGAATCTGGTTACGAAATTGACTACAAATCAATCAGATAAAGTTTGTGAAAACGGGCAAAATAGCCCGTTTTTTTCGTGTTTGGCTTGATACCAACGGTATCATTGCGAGGAATTGTCATTTCACGCAACGAAATGTACTTTTAGAAGAAAAAGGAGGATTTCTATGAAAAAAGGCAAAAGAAAAAAACGGGGCATCACTCTAGCATTAGTATTAATAATAACGGCTGCAGTTTCACTATTTTTAAATGAACAAAATGACCGTCAAAAAGTACTACAATCTCTACTTCAAAAAGAATTTTCTATTTCTCCAAGTTCATATACAACAACATCTACGGTCAACAAATTCGGATATATGTATACACTAGCTTTTAAAGACGAACCTAAAATTACTTATGACTTTTTTGTCAAAACAAACAAAAAAAATGAATACATCGTAAATTATTATGGTCATAACTCCAAAACAGAATCACCTTTGAAAGAACAAGAATTCATGACATTGAATCAATAACTATAATCAGATCTACTCTCTTTTTCTCTCTGGATGCCTGTTTAAGATTTTCGCTTTCCTGATCTACCGCACTTCGTTTTCGGCGTTTACGCCTTCACTTCGTTTGGTGGCGTACTGCGTCACATTGAATGGACTCGCTTCGCTCCCTCCTTCAACGTTCCTCGTACGACATGTTCTCCAGTCGTTGATCTTCATCTTTCCTGCATTTTCTTTTCCTTTTTTTAATCTAAAAGACTTGATGCACTAGAAGAGCATGCGCATACTGCGGGAGGCAGGCGAGGAAAACGGCTGGATGGGCAGACTAACCCCTTGAAAATAAAAGGATTAAATCTGCCCAACGTTTCTGCGTCCAGTGTAGGACGAGGTATCCGTATGTCTAGGCGTTCCAAGACTGCAAGGGATTCACGCCCCCACGATATGACTCGCTGCGCATCATCGCGCACACAAGGCGTTTCCACGCCCTACCTTGCTGCCTTTCGGCGACTCGTCATATAATCCACTCTGACGTGGCCAGAAGCCACCTCAGGTCGTGTCACAGCAATCATACAGCCGCCTACTAGGAAATTCCCCACCGTTTGTCGTGGGACTGCCTACGGTCTCGTACCATATGACCCCGTCTGAACCTCTCAACGATCTTTACCATATCCCTTCGGGACTTAGGCTATGTACAGGGCTCTACGTCCTTCCCCTGCTAACGTCGCATCACCTACTGGAACTGCGGTGATGACCGATCTATTTTACTGCATCGGCTAGATGAACCTACTCGTTTAGAGAGCGAGTGCTGACCTCTTTTATATGTAAAACCAAAACAAAAAGGACATCGTTCGATAGCAGGTTTCGCAAAACTCGCTACTGAACGATGTCCTTTTTCTGTACTAAAACCTTGTAAAGTATAGGTTTCCTTAGTATGATAAGTTCATCTTAGTTGAAGCCACCTGCGAGTGTCTTCAACGATCAATAGCTAGTGCTCTAACACTCGCTATTCAAAAGCGTCACTTCATTGATCATCTACTCGTTTGGCGACAAGTAGATAGGAGAAGTGGCGTTTTTTGTGTTTTCGTCCATATTTTGTTACTGCTTATTGTACGCTTACATGACTTTTCTGACAATAACTATTTTTTAGCGTGCATTAAAAGTATAAAAAGGGTTCCTATGAAATAGGAACCCTTTTTAGTCTAATTTAAAAATTATCTAACTCTGTTATAGTAGTAATCAGCATCTGAAACGGCTGAGTTAACAGTATATAAAGCAGTAGCTACTGTTCCACCTGCACCCGCAACTGCGATACCTGCTGCTAAACCACCTGATAAGAATACCGTAAGTATTGTAACTGCTGTCGTAAACCCAGCTGCTGAAATAACAGCAAGTTCACCACTGTTCACTCTTTCAACAGCAGAACGGAAATTAGATAAATTTGATCGATTACTCTTATTCTCAGTAACACTTTTTCTGCGATCATCGCTTCTAATTCTCCAGTTGTTCTTACCATCCTTAAAGAAAGAAATACTATATTCACGATTCATAAATGTATTCTGATAGCTCATAGTAGTCTTACTAGCAGCTGCACTTTGTAACCCCATATTCGATTTTTGTAATTGTATTGGTAAAGGTTCACTTTGAGCTTTTTGCGCTTCTAGAGCAGAAGCTTCCAATTCGTTTAAGTCAAAGCTTTCTGTAGAAATCAGTTCATCACCAGTAACATCATATTTTTCGATTGTTAGTGTATTAGTAGTTTTGTCTTTTTTCGCGATTGTGATACCGTCTTCTTTTACTTCTTTTACAACGATTTGGGAAGTGTTATCTTTTAAGATAGAAACATCATCGTTAGTATCTTGAATGCTCGTATTAATTTTAGTACTTGTTGAAGATGCCTCAGCAAAGGCAGCAGTTGAGCTTAGCAGTAAAGCAGAAGATATAGTCAGAGCAAAAAAACTTTTTTTCTTCAAAAAAATTCTCCTTTTTGGATGATTTTTTATTTACATTTATGTAAATTTCATCTAGTTTTGATTCTAACACAGCATTTTATCTAATTGTATATAAAATGGAAAATCATTCGAGAGAAGGTCGATGAGTAATGAGTAAGCGTTTCGTACTGAAATCAAAACAGCACCTCAACGGGGGTATTATTAAGATTGTTGTGGATACTCAGACAGGTGTAAACTATTTAATGACAAGCGGCCTAGGTTTGAGTGGGATGACACCCCTATTAGACAAAGAAGGTAACGTAGTAGTAGATAAGCCATTTGGTTAAAGATATTTACAAAGCCACTTCCCTTGAGAAAGTGGCTTCTTTTGTCTCCCAAGACAAAAGAACAAACTCTAATTTTTTAGAAAAAGGGGCTCGGGGAAACCCCCGACAAGCTGTATTGGCGACACGAAGTGGCTAGCAAATACGAAGCTTGCCAACCCCTCTATGAATCGAATAAGATGGACGAGTAAAAGGATTTTACTCGTCCATCTTTCGAGGCATAATTCGTACGTATTCAGAGGGGGCGGTTGTTGTGAAGGCGAACCGAAAAGAGAACCGACAGGTCAATTTTCGAGTGAGTGAAGTCGAATTTGAGAAACTTTCTGAGATAGCAGAAAGTTTTCAAATGAGTGTGCCGGCTTATGTTAAAAAGCAGGCACAAGGATCGAGAATGCGACCACCGAAGATCGATCGAGAGGGCGCATTTGAGATGGCCCGTCAATTGCGTGCCATCGGGAACAACGTAAACCAGATGACCAAACACGCAAACGAGGGCAAATCAGTACCGAAAGAAGAACTGGAAAACATACAGAAGGAGTTGAATCAGATATGGCAACAATTCAACTCGGCAATACAAAAGTAGCCAACAAGCTCATTTCCTACGCTGAGAAACGAGCAGAAGAACGATCAGGGGTCGAGTGTCCACCGGAGTATGCCAAGTCTCAGATGAAGGCGACGAGAGAATTATGGGGCAAACCGGACGGAATTCAAGCCCACCATGTCATTCAATCCTTTAAGCCAGGGGAAGTGACAGCCAAACAAGCGAACGAAATCGGGCAAGAACTCGCTCGAGCCATCTCAAAAGGGCATGAAGCCGTCATCTACACGCATACGGACAAGGAGCATATTCATAATCACATCATCATCAATGCCGTGAATTTCGAGAGTGGCAGCAAGTATCAGTCCACGAAGAAGGACCTACATCGGATCCGTGAGGAGAGCGATCAACTCTGTCAGGAACGAGGGTTATCCGTCATCGTGAAAAAGGACGCTCCGGTTCGCTATACATTGGCGGAGAAAGCCCTTCTCGAGAAGGGCAAGACCTCTTGGAAGGACGAGATCCGGACGAAGATCGAGGAAGCCAAGCAAGAAACGACGGACTACGAAGCATTCAAAGGCTATCTGTTTGAAAAACATGAGATTGAAGTACGAGAACGGGGAAACACGACGACGTATTACGATCATGCGAATAAAAAACGAGTACGAGACAACAAACTCGGGGCAGATTATGAGAGGGAGGTCATCAAGGATGGGTTTGAAAGACCAATTGAAGGCGAAAGAACAAACGATGGTGAAG
This sequence comes from Exiguobacterium sibiricum 7-3, assembly GCF_000620865.1. Lineage (NCBI taxonomy): Bacteria > Bacillati > Bacillota > Bacilli > Caryophanales > Exiguobacterium > Exiguobacterium artemiae. The sequence goes on along the minus strand of NZ_JHZS01000009.1, from coordinate 795 downwards.
TCAGAGGATACACCGGAGTATCACGTGGAGAACAAACAGGAAGCACCACTCCATCGGACGCAAGAACCCTTGATTCAGAACGAACAGGAGCTTCTGATGCGTCTGAGAGCCGTCGAGGGCTATCTATCGACCGTCCTGCAGGAGGTCGTTCAGAAAGAGATGACGTTCCAACAGGAAATCGAGAACCTCGTTCAGATCAGCAAGGACACCGAAGAAGTGACGCATTTGATTATGAAGAATTCAACCGAAAGCTTGAGCAGTCGAAGCAAGGAACTCGAAAAGCATACCAGCAGCATAAACGAACAACTTCAGGCATTGATCGAAACCTACTCGAGCCAACTCACCAAGAACCAGCAAGTCCTTCACGAGCAGCTGAAGACCATACAGAGTACACACCTCGACCAATTGAACAGCAGCCACAAACTGATCAGCGACCAACTCAAGCAAACGAGCGAGAAGGCCAACAGCAGCATAGTCGCGCAACAAAGCCAATTGAAACAAATCCTTCACGACAACACACAGAAGATCGAGATAGAATTGAACAGTCTCAAGAACAGGCACGAACAACAACTAAACGAAATATCAGCAAGTCTCACGAGCAAGATTTCGAACGTTAAGTGGAAAATTTTCAAGACAGAATGGCTCGACGCAGGAAAACAAGGACTCATGACTGCCATATTTCTCGTGCCCATCTATCTTCTATTTCGTTTCATTGCTTCACTAATAAACATTGACTTACCATAAATGCACAAGGAGTGTTCTAAATGTTTAACGAGCTTTCATTTGAAAAAAAAA
>NZ_JHZS01000008.1 GCF_000620865.1 Exiguobacterium sibiricum 7-3 | reverse complement strand
GTTGTGTGACCGAAGTCACGTTGACGAAGCTTGCGCTTCATTCATTGTTTGTATCCGAAGATACGTTTTTTGCCTCATCGTTCAGTTTTCAAAGTTCGTCCGCGCCTGTTTTGGCGACTCAATTAGAATACCAAGTCTGAAACAATAAGTCAACAACTTTTTGAAAGAAGTTTTTTTCTTGTTTCCGGCAGTGCGCTCGTCCTCTTAAGGACAAGAATTAATATACCACGATAATTACAACCTGACAACTCTTTTATTAAATTAATTTTAAAAAGAATAGAAAAGAAGGCTACCACCTCATTACTAGGCGGTAGCCTTCCTCTTTTTTCATTATAAGCGAACAGTAGGTAACGAGACACGTCGTTTCTTCGCTTCTCTAATATAGAAGTAATAAACGGATTCAGCCAGCTTCATTTGAGCTTCGAGATCACCGTAGTCATCGTAACTGATTTCAAGCAACCGGCGTTTCATCAAGTAGTTTTCTTGTGCCTGCGCCAGTTCCCGAAGAAAACGTTCATCATATTCGCTCCGGATTTTTTTCCGAAACCAATTCATAACTCGCGTCTTCCCTCCATCGCACGGGATAACGTCACTTCATCCGCGTACTCCAAATCACCACCGACCGGAAGACCATGGGCAATCCGTGTAACACGAATACCAGTCGGCTTCAGCAGTCGGGAAAGATACATCGCTGTCGCTTCCCCTTCAATGTTCGGATTCGTTGCCAAGATAATTTCTGTAATAGCTTCATCCGCCTGTAAGCGCGTCAATAAGCTCGATACATTGATATCTTCAGGACCGATTCCTTCCATTGGACTGATTGCCCCGTGCAAGACATGGTACAACCCTTGATAGTCTCGCATCTTTTCCATCGCGATGACATCACGTGAATCTTGAACGACACAAACGATTGTCCGGTTACGGTGTTTATCGGAACAGACGTAACATGGATCTTTATCCGTGATATTCCCACAGATGCTACAGTATGAAATATCACGCTTTGCGCTTACCAGTGCCTTTCCGAACATCAGCACATCATCTTCTTCCATATCAAGGACATGAAACGCAAGACGAACAGCCGTTTTCGGACCGATCCCTGGTAACTTCGTAAAACTTTCGATTAAGCGGCTGATTGCTTCAGGATATTGCAATTCGTTTCCCCCTACAGTTTAAAACATTCCCGGCATGTTCATTCCTTGTGTAAATTTACCCATCTTACTCGAAACGAGTTCATCTACTTTTTTCAAAGCATCATTCGTCGCAGCAAGTACGAGGTCTTGAATCATTTCCACATCATCCGGATCAACTACTTCTTCTTTGATGATGACATCGATGATATTTTTATGACCATCTGCTACGACAGAGACCATTTCGCCGCCAGCCGTTCCCGTCACCGTCAAGTCCTTTAACTCTTCCTGCGCTTTCGCCATATCTTTTTGCATCTTTTGCATTTGTTTCATCATGTTGTTCATGTTTCCCATACCACGCATAATTCTTCCTCCTCTAACTGAATTAGTCTTCGAATTCTACGATATCACCAAATCGTCCGAGCGTCTCGGACAACAATCGATCTTCTTCCGATTCGACTGCCACTTCTTTCTCTTCTATATTACTACTATTTCGTTTCGCAACAAACTCTGCTTTTAGTTCTTTCCAGTCATTATCGAGAATCGCAAGAATTTGGCGTTTGACACCACAGACCTCAAACAGTGCTTCTTCAATAACGAAACGCGTTCGTTCATTGGTCATGACCTGTTCAAAGTGCCATCCTTTTCCGTTATCGAATTCAATCAGCAATGTATCCTCTGAACATAAGACCGGTTTACTTTCGTGTACCAATGAATAAATCGGACCGTCTTGCTTTAGAATCAATTTCAAAATGGCATCCCAACGTTCTTGAATCTCAAGAAGCTGCGCCTTCTCTGCACGACTCAACATTTGCCGGATTCGTTCCTTGGCAATCCGCACTGTCGGTCGGGCTTGTTTTCGCTTAGCGGGCTGTTGGACAGCAGCTCCTTCAGCAGCTGGGATTCCGGTTACTTTCAACTGATGCATCTGTTCTTTCAGTTCCCGTACTTCTTGTTGCAAACTTTGCATGATTTGTCCTGTCGTTCGTCCTTGTTCCGCAATCTGAATGAACGCAATCTCGACTAGAACACGCGGATGATTCGTCAAACGCATTTGCTGTTGGCAATCATGTAACTGTTCAATGACGTGGAAACACGTTTCCATCTCGATTGTTTCGACAAATGTCTTGAACGCTTCCGTCGGCCGAGCCCGTTCCAGTAAATCAACCGCCGTCGGAGACGTTTTAAGTAGCAATGTATCACGATAGAAAAACACCAAGTCTTCAACGAACCGCTTTAAATCTTTTCCTGCACGTTGCATTTTTTCAAGTGTCTGCAACAACTGGTCGACTTGATGGGCTTGCAATGCGCTCGCGACTGCGAGCAATGCTTCATCCTCAACTGCCCCCGTCACTTCCAGTACAGCCTCATCCGTTAAGTCTCCATTTGAAAAGGCGACTGCCTGATCGAGCAGGCTCAACGCGTCCCGCATTCCGCCATCCGCAGCTCGGGCAATCAATCGTAACGCGGTTTCCGTATAACCGATCGTTTGATCCGATAAGATGTACTGCATCCGTTCCATTAGTTGATCCACTTCATGCCGCTTGACGTCAAAACGTTGGCAACGTGAAATGATCGTTGCCGGAATTTTATGCGGCTCCGTCGTCGCCAGGATGAAAATCGCATGTGCCGGCGGTTCTTCCAATGTTTTTAATAACGCATTGAAGGCACCGGTTGATAACATATGGACTTCATCGATGATATACACTTTGTATGCTGCTTCCGATGGTGGATATTTGACCTTATCCCGGATTTCCCGGATTTCATCAACACCGTTGTTGGACGCAGCATCGATTTCAAACACATCAGGACTTGATCCTTCTGTAATCGCCCGACACGTCGGACATTCGTTACATGGTTCATTTACAGGCGCTTTTTCACAGTTGATTGCCTTCGCAATGATTTTTGCCAGACTGGTTTTCCCCGTTCCTCGTGGTCCAGAGAACAGATAGGCATGTGACATGCGTTCTTCCATCAAGGCGTTTTGAATCGTCCGGGTAATATGGGCCTGTCCGACGACTTCATCAAAACGTTGCGGCCGGTATACCCGATATAATGCTTGATAGGCCAAGTTTGCGCCTCCTCTATTTATCAAAATCAGACGAGAATACTCCCACTTCTAAACGTTCAGGGCGAGGCCCTAGTGCAAGTGGGGGATGAATCGTCTTCGGGCAAGGCGTGTCTTGCGACACGTCAATTGTCCGACACTCTTGGTTTGAAAACAATTAAAATCAGGAATAAAAAAATAGTCATGTTCTTTGAAAACTGAAGATATAGGGTTGTGACAGGAAGTTCGTCTGTCACGTAAAATCTTCAACGTTCACCTTGCGGATGACCGAAGTAGCGAAAACCAAGCAGAGTAGGCATCCGTATAAAAGAAACGGACAAGATCAATGTTCAACCGTCGGGACGACGGGGTTAGCCTGATAAATTTTTGACCGCTAGGTTGGATAACTCAGGAATCCTCCACCTCTTAGCGAAGCGTAGGTGGAGGTAGTTCAAAATCCTCTTTCTATTCTACCTAAAAAAGTCTACAACCGGAACCGGCTGTAGACTTGTTATCTAAAATTAAACTGCCGCGCACCATATTCTGAAATAGGTTCAACATGCGTTACTCACGCAGCCTGCTCAGTCCAAGCACTCCTGCGGCACACAGAGAGCACCACTTAAGGCTGCTTCCTTCCGGACCTGACCTGGTTCATGGGTATCTGTTGCGCAGGACTCAGACGTCAACGCTACTTACGTAAGGCAGACCACACCAATCCTATCCCTCGATATGGAATTCAGTCTCGCTATAGCGGATTGCGAGTGACAGGGAACCGCTACATCCCCACCTAGCACGGCAAATGGTTTATCGTATTTTAGTGGCACTTGTTTCGAGTGCTTTTTCATTATACTGTTTCATCGGTCCCGTTGCAACCCATTGCCCGTTTCTGTTGTTTCTTTTTCGCCCGAAGCTCCCGGAAAAAAGACGTCAGCATCTCACCGCACTCCTGTTCAAGAACCCCACCTGTCAATTGCGACACATGATTAAACCGGTCATCCTGGACCAGATTCATCAAGGTCCCGCAACATCCTCCTTTCGGATCAACCGCTCCAAAGATGACATGTTCGATCCGCGACAGCATAATGGCTCCGGCACACATCGGACAGGGTTCGAGCGTCACATAGAGCTCGCATCCTTCCAGGCGCCAGTTTTCTAACTTACTACAGGCTTCTTCAATCGCTAACAGCTCTGCATGTGCCGTCGCCTGATGATTCGTTTCCCGGTGGTTATAACCGGTCGCGATGACCTCATCTCCTTTGACGATGACACAACCAATCGGGACTTCTCCGATTGCTTTTGCTTTTTTTGCTTCTTCAATGGCGAGGTGCATATAGTGTTCATGCCGTTCCATCATCACACTTCCTATCTTTACAAAAATTCTCTCCGGGAAACTTCGGCAGGTGCCGCTGCTTTGTGCTAAAATATAAATTGCACTTTGCTGAACGGAGGGTAATTGAATATGTTCATAACGGTTGAAGGACCCATTGGTGTTGGAAAAACTTCACTTGCTAACGCCATCAGTCACCATTTCTCATTTTCTATGCTACGCGAAATCGTCGAAGAAAATCCCTTTCTTGGAAAGTTCTATGAAGACATCGAAGAATGGAGTTTCCAAACGGAAATGTTCTTCTTGTGTAATCGCTTTAAGCAACTCGATGATATCGAACGTCACTATCTCAGTAAGCAGCGCTCTGTCGTCGCTGATTATCATATCTTTAAAAACCTTATTTTTGCCCATCGTTCTCTGAAAGTCGAGCACCTCGATAAGTACGAACAAATCTATTCGATCCTGACAACGGATATGCCTAAACCCGATGCCGTCATTTATTTAGATGCAAGCATCGATACGTTGATGAAACGTGTTGCTTTACGCGGACGTGAGATTGAAGAAAACATGTCACGTGCTTATCTCGAACAACTGGCAGCTGATTACGAAACGTTCGTCACGGATTATCAAATCAAGCATCCGGAAGTGAAAGTCATCCGTTTCAACGGAGATGAACTGGACTTCGTCAAGCGTCCGGAAGATTTGGAATACGTCCTGACAAAGATCCGCAACGAATTATATGAAGGAGCGAACCACGCATGAACTCGAAATTACGTGAAAAGTATAACATCCCGGCAGATGCCGTCATTACGATTGGTGGAATGGTCGGTATCGGTAAATCGACGATTACAAACGGTCTAGCAGACTCACTTGGTTTCCGGACATCTCTTGAAAAAGTCGATACGAACCCTTACCTGGACAAATTTTATCATGATTTCGAGCGGTGGAGCTTCCACTTACAAATTTACTTCCTTGCTGAACGCTTTAAGGAACAAAAGAAAATCTTCCAATACGGTGGCGGTTTCATTCAAGACCGTTCAATTTACGAAGATACAGGCATCTTTGCGAAGATGCATTTCGAAAAAGGAACGATGTCACCAACGGATTATGAAACGTACTCGAGTTTGTTTGACGCAATGGTCATGACACCGTTCTTCCCGCATCCGGATCTCCTGATTTATCTCGAAGGATCGTTTGAACAAGTTCTTGAGCGGATTCGTTTACGCGGACGCGAAATGGAACAACAAACGCCAATCGAGTATTGGGAAGAAATGTACGAACGCTACACGAACTGGATCAATAACTTCACAATCTGTCCTGTCCTTCGTCTGTCGATCGACGAATATGATTTGTTGAATGAACCGGAATCAATCGAACGGATTTTATCAAAAATCGACAAACAACTTGAAGTCGCCCGCATTGCTAAAATCCGCTAATCCAAAAGCCCGTCGACGGTTAAGTCGACGGGCTTTTTTTCATGCCACGGTTACTTGTTCAATTTGAGCCCGGTGATGCAAATCGTGTTGCATCATGGCGCCTAAAAATTCGAGAAGCGAAATCGTTTTTCCTTTTGACGTGAATGTATCCGTCAAACGGTCTTCCGGAATCAGTTCAACGGCACGGTGCAATCGGTCACGGCTGACTAAAAATTCGTCAATCGTCAAAATCCGTTGTTGTTCCCGGCTCATTTTTGCGGCCTCTTCGTTAACAGCCTCGCTGTCCGGTTTCACACGGAACGGTTCATTCGCCAAAATATATGGCAAGCGTTCCGCGACAAGGAATCGATCCCATGGCGATAAATGACCGATGATTTCAGCGACTGTCCATTTCCCTTCTGCATAAGGTGTCCGCCATGCTTCTTCCGATATGTGTTCAAGACCACGAACAAAATCCATCGTGTCCTGATAATGTGTGAGTAACATGTGTTTAGTGAGTGTCATAATTGCTGCTCCTTTTTCTGTCTAAGATGTAGGAAAACATAGCATGCCACTCTTGATGGAAGCAATAAAAAAGCATCTCACGATGAATGTGAGATGCTTATATAAGCGGAGTCGGTGGGATTCGAACCCACGCGGGCCTTGCGACCCCTAACGGATTTCGAGTCCGTCCCCTTCAGCCGGGCTTGGGTACGACTCCATGTTACATGTAATTTTGGGTAAAAAAAAAGAAGTGGAGGAGGCGGTGGGATTCGAACCCACGCACGGCTTTCGCCGCCTGACGGTTTTCAAGACCGTTCTCTTAAACCACTTGAGTACGCCTCCAAGT
>NZ_JHZS01000007.1 GCF_000620865.1 Exiguobacterium sibiricum 7-3 | reverse complement strand
TGGAGGAGGCGGTGGGATTCGAACCCACGCACGGCTTTCGCCGCCTGACGGTTTTCAAGACCGTTCTCTTAAACCACTTGAGTACGCCTCCGTACTTATAATTGAGCGTTGTGTTGCACAAGCGCCTTCCTGACATAAATTATAATAGCATCTTGGTTTTATTGTGTAAAGCCTTTTTCTAAAAAAACTTTTTAAAAAATCAGAAGGGGGAAATCTCCCCCTTCCTACTTATCCTTGAATGACTTCAAGACCACCCATGTATGGGCGAAGTACTTCTGGAATAACAACTGATCCATCTGCTTGTTGATAGTTCTCAAGAATTGCCGCTACTGTCCGTCCGACCGCAAGTGCTGATCCGTTTAACGTATGTACGAATTCCGGTTTGGCATTCGCTTCCCGGCGGAAACGGATTTGTGCCCGGCGTGCTTGGAAATCTTCAAAGTTTGAGCAAGAAGAAATCTCACGGTAAACACCTTGGCTCGGCATCCAAACTTCGATATCATACTTCTTCGCAGCTGTGAAACCAAGATCCGCTGTACACATGCTGAGGACTTGATACGGGAGTTTGAGTAATTTCAAGACGTCCTCTGCTTGTCCTGTCAATAATTCGAGCTGTTCATATGATTCTTCCGGTTTGACGAAGCGGACCAGTTCCACTTTGTTGAATTGGTGCTGACGGATTAACCCGCGGGTATCACGGCCGGCAGAACCTGCTTCAGACCGGAAACATTGGCTGTAGGCTGCATAACCGATTGGTAATTGATCCGCTGACAGAATTTCGTCCCGGTGCATGTTCGTCACAGGTACTTCTGCTGTCGGGACGAGGAAATAGTTTGTGTCTTCGACTTTGAACGCATCTTCCTCAAACTTTGGAAGTTGCCCCGTTCCTGTCATAGAATCGCGGTTGACCATCAGTGGAGGCAGGATTTCCGTATAACCATTTTTATCCTGGTGTAAATCCATCATGAAGTTGATTAAGGCCCGCTCGAGACGCGCACCGGCGCCGCGGTAAAAGACGAAGCGACTGCCCGTTACTTTTCCGGCCCGTTCGACATCAACGATTTTTAACTGCTCCATCAAATCCCAGTGCGGTACAGCTTCAAAATCAAATGCCGGTTTGTCACCGACTTCCCGGATGACGACATTATCGTCTTCCGTAGAACCGATTGGCACACTATCATGGGGAATGTTTGGAATCCCGAGCAACAACAGGTTCAGTGTCGCTTCGACTTCACGCAATTCTTCATCAAGCGCTTTGACTTCATCGCCGACTTGACGCATTGCCGAAATCGCCTCATCCGCATTTTCTTTGTTGCGTTTCAGTTCTGCGATTTTTTTTGTTGCTTCATTGCGTTCTGCTTTCAGAACTTCTGTTTTCGCAATCAGTTCCCGGCGCTTTTCATCAAGTGCGATGAACCGGTTCATGTCCGTTAAATCTTCCCCCCGGTGTGCTAGTTTTTCTTGGATTGCGTCAAAATCCTGACGCAGACGTTTAATATCAATCATCTTATTTCCTCCTTTTTTTCAATAAAAAAAGGCAATCCATCCCTCTCCGGTTCTAAAAAACCGAAGAGGGACGAATCACCTGGATCCGCGTTGCCACCCTCATTGCTAGTCGTACTAGCCAACTCTAAAGACGCGATAACGGGCGTACCCGCACCTTGTTCGCAAGGTGTGTGATCCGGTTCGATTCAAAGTATCCTTCTGACTAGTTCGCACCACCCACTAGCTCTCTTAACAGAATAAATGCTTCTACTTGGTCCGTTCATGACATCATTATGAGATTAGCTTTACTTTACACTATCCCCTTTAAGGTTGACAAGGGTTGGTTGATGAATCGCTTGACTGATTTTTTTGGACCAGGCCGAAACTGCACGGAACAAGCGGGTCTGGAAGCTTGCCAGTTCAATCTTTTCAACACTGGTTACAGTGGCCTGAGGGACGGAAAATCCGGGTAAGTACCGTCCGGCGTCTTCCACTTGGACCGTCCCGATGATTTCGCCCTGCTTTAACGGTGCTTCGGCTTTTGAAAATTGAAAGACGGGCGGATGGGATTTCGTCTGATTTTTTAATACCGTCACGTACAAAGCGGTTTTCGTCACAACATCGTAGCGGGTTTGTTTGGCCCCTCGGATTGGTAACGCGCCTTTGATTTGTTCTCCTTTTCCGTAATACGTCAACGGTTCAAAAGAAGAAAAACCATAATCGAGCAGTTTTTTGGTTTCTGCGAATCGGGCTTTATCCGATTTGGTTCGCATGACGACCGAAACGAGCGTCAAATTGCCACGTGTCGCGACACTCGCGAAACAGTAACCGGCAAGATCCGTCGTTCCGGTCTTCATTCCCCGCATTCCACTGTAAGCGTACGGTTGACGCGGTAACATCTTATTGGAGTTTTCCACTTTTTCTCCGTTGATTGTGACCACTGAGCGTTTCGTGACATCTAATACATCCGGATAGTCTTGAATGTAACGGATGATCAAAAGCGAGATATCCATCGCCGTCATCAAGTTCGTTCCCGGTAATGTCGCATCGACAGCATCCAGTCCCGATGCATTCGCATATTCCGTGTCTTTCATCCCTAGTGCAGCTGCTGTTTCATTCATCCGTTCGACGAATTGTTTTTCCGTTCCTGCCATGACTTCTGCCAGTAGGACGGCCGCATCGTTGGCCGATTTAATGAAGGCTGCATCATACAGTTCCCGAATCGTATACGTTGTTTTCCGAATCGGCAGACGGGCAATTCCTTGTGTTTTCGCGAGCTTCAGCACTTTTCCGCTTGGTCGGACCGTCTGATTCCATGACAGCTTTTTTTGCTCAATTTGCTGACGGACTAAATAAAGTGTCATCAATTTTGTCATCGAAGCCGGCGGCAGAGCCAAATCAGCCTGTTCAGCCAATAAAATCTTACCTGTCACAGCATCGACCATTATGTAAGATTCCGCCTGAATGTCCGGTGTTTCCGCATAGCCTGTCATCGGTGACAAACCAGCAGTCAGTATAAGTACACTCAGGAAGAGTGTGAAAAGACGTTTCATCGGTCCTCTCCTTCAAATGATGTTCTATCTTTTCAGTGTAGCATAAAAAAAGAAACCGACAGCCGGAAACTGACGGTTTCTCTTTTACTTTTGATCAAATCGAAACAGCTGTCCGCTGTCTGATTTTTTGAATGAAATAGTCATGAAGACGTCGATCTGAAGTTAACTCTGGATGGAAGGAGCAGGCGAGATGGAGATCCGTCTCGACGGCAACGGCTGCTGCACCCATCGTAGCTAAGACACGTACCCCTTCTCCCACCTGTTCGACAAAAGGAGCCCGGATAAAAACAGCTTCGATGTCCTGCCCCACTCCTTCGACAATCAAGGATGTTTCAAAACTGTCGACTTGTCTTCCAAACGCATTTCGCTTTACCGTCATCGGGATGGCTCGTAAATGTGCAGGACCTTCACTCAATTCACTTGCCAGTAAGATCATCCCGGCACATGTACCGAACATCGGCAATGTGTCGACTTGACGCCGCAAGACATCCAGCAGTCCATACCGATCCATCAACCGGCGTATCGTCGTTGATTCTCCGCCCGGTAAGATTAAGCCGTCGATCCCGTCCAAGTCCGCAGCCGACTTGACGATCATCGTTTTGACTCCGAGTGCATGAAGCATCTCCTGATGTTCGCGTACGGCACCTTGGACAGCTAATATACCAATCACCATCCGCGTGGTGCCATCCGTTCTTCAAACGGCATCGACGTCACATCAATTCCTTTCATTGCTGTCCCGAGTCCTCTCGAAAGGTGGGCGATCCGTTCGAAATCATCTTTATACGTCACGGCTTCAACGATAGCTTTCGCGACACGTTCCGGATGTTCCGACTTAAAGATACCAGAACCTACAAACACACCATCAGCTCCGAGATGCATCATCAACGCGGCATCGGCTGGGGTCGCAATTCCACCAGCTGCAAAATTCACGACCGGAAGACGTCCTGTTGTCTGAATCTGTTGTAACACTTCGTAAGGTGCTCCCCACTCTTTAGCACGTGTCATCAATTCGTCGGGTTGTGAATGGAGAATCTGATGGAGTTGCGCCTGAATCTTCCGCATATGACGGACAGCTTCCACGACATTGCCCGTCCCGGGTTCCCCTTTTGTCCGAATCATTGCCGCCCCTTCTGCAATTCGTCGTGCCGCCTCCCCTAAATCACGGGCTCCACAGACAAACGGGACCGTAAACGACGACTTCAACAAATGATATTCTTCGTCTGCTGGTGTCAGGACTTCACTTTCATCGATAAAATCGACGCCTAATGATTCAAGAACCCGTGCTTCCACGATATGTCCGATGCGGCACTTAGCCATCACCGGAATCGACACTGCCTGCAAGACGTCTTCTGTAATCAGTGGATCGGCCATCCGTGCCACTCCACCATCACGCCGGATATCGGACGGTACCCGTTCCAGTGCCATGACGGCCACCGCACCAGCAGCTTCTGCGATTTTAGCCTGCTCTGCATTCACGACATCCATGATGACGCCACCTTTTTGCATTTCGGCCATCCCCCGTTTGACACGATCTGATCCTTGTTGTCGTTCCATCATTTTGAACTCCCCCTAGACATTAATAGTATTTCCAATCGGTGATACTTTTTAGTATATTCTTCGTTGACTATTTTAAAAGTATCAGTTTATGATGAATTAACCAGGTCAGTAAAAAGGAGATAATCTATGGACATGTTATCGTTTGCGTTAATACGGGAGGGCAACCGTCCGTTGTATGAACAGCTGTATCAGCAAATCCGTCAGGAAATCATTGAAGGACGCCTGGCCTACGGGACGAAATTACCTTCAAAACGAAAGCTTGGTCAGTTTTTAAATCTCAGCCAGACGACCATCGAACTGGCTTATCAACAATTGGTCGCAGAAGGATATGTCGAATCCGTTTCCCGGAAAGGTTACTTCGTCTTAGCATACGAAGAGCTGGCATATGTCAAAACAACGCCTTTGCCGACAAGCCAACGGACAAATCAAAAACCGGCCATGCGGTACGATTTTCATCCAAGTAAAATCGACGGCTCCTCATTTCCTTTTTCACGTTGGCGAAAACATGCCAAGGATGTCATTGATGAACAAAACCAATCACTCGTCTCCCTCGGACATCCGCAAGGTGATTTAGCGTTACGTCTTGAGATTGCGACGTACCTTTATCATTCACGAGGGGTCGTCTGTTCTCCAGAACAGATCATCATTGGTTCCGGCGTCGAACAACTTCTGCCGCAAATCATCTTTTTGTTAGGAAAATCGACGACTTATGGTATTGAAGATCCCGGGTATCATGCGACACGCTTAATCCTTGAAAGTCATGAACGAAAGACCATTCCGATTCCTGTCGACCAAAATGGTTTAACGATTCATTCTCTGATTCAAAGTCCAGCCGATGTGATGTATGTGACACCAGCCCACCAGTTCCCGTCCGGCAGTATTCTATCTGTCAATCGACGCCGGCAGCTGCTGAACTGGGCAGCTGAATCGGATAGCCGTTATATCATTGAAGATGATTATGACAGTGAATTCCGGTACAGTGGAAAATCAATTCCTTCCTTGCACAGTATGGACAGTGAGCGGGTGATTTACCTGAGTACATTTTCAAAATCGTTAATGCCGTCCCTTCGAATCGGATACATGGTGCTGCCCCGCCCTTTACTAGAACGATATCAAACTGAATTTCCGTACTACACGTGCAGTGTCTCCCGATTTGATCAAACGATTTTGACACGCTTCATGAAAGAAGGCGACTTTGAGAAACATTTAAACCGGATGCGAAAAATCTATCGCCGGAAACTCGATGTCGTCGTTCACGCTCTGCGGGAGGTTCCGTTTCTGCGATTGACGGGGGAAAGTGCCGGCCTTCATATCGTACTTTCCGTCTCGAATGGGATGGACGAACAGGAGTTACTGCGACGGGCGAACGAATCTTCCATTCAAGTGTACGGTTTATCAGATTATGCCCAACTGCCGTTATCCACAGCTCATCCACAGATTGTCCTCGGATTTGCCAGTCTGACAGAACACCAGTTGAATCAAGGACTCACTGAACTTGTTGAAGCTTGGCAGTTACAGTAAGGTTATCCACAAGGTTATCCACAAAAAAACCCTGCGACCTTCATAGGCCGCAGGGTGTTGAATTATTGACGTGTATAGTTTGAGGCTTCTTTTGTAATTTGAATGTCGTGAGGATGGCTTTCCTGTAAACCTGCACCTGTCATCCGGATAAACTGTGTTTCTTCACGTAATTCTTCAAGTGAAGCAGAACCACAGTATCCCATTCCTGAACGAATGCCTCCAACGAGTTGATAAACAGAGTCACCCAGTTTACCGCGATACGCAACCCGACCTTCGATTCCTTCTGGAACAAACTTCTTGTCTGCTTCTTGGAAATAACGATCTTGGCTACCACGCTTCATTGAAGCTTCCGATCCCATACCACGATACGTCTTGAATTGACGACCTTGATAAATTTCCATTTCTCCCGGACTTTCCTCTACACCAGCAAGCAAGCTACCTAACATGACAGCATGACCTCCTGCTGCGAGTGCTTTGACGATATCCCCTGAATACTTAATTCCACCATCAGCGATAATCGAGATACCGTGCTTACGGGCTTCTGTCGCACAATCAAAGACGGCCGTGATTTGCGGAACCCCGACTCCTGCAACGACACGCGTCGTACAAATCGATCCCGGCCCAATTCCGACTTTGATGACTGAAGCACCTGCTTCAATCAAATCACGTGTCGCTTCAGCTGTTGCCACGTTTCCTGCGATGATCGGCAAGTTCGGATATTCATCACGAAGTTCACGTACCTTCACGAGAACCCCTTCTGAGTGACCGTGTGCCGTATCGACGACCAATGCGTCAACTCCTGCATCTACGAGGAACTTGGCACGAACCGATGCATCTTTTGTGACACCGACAGCTGCTGCGACGAGCAGACGTCCAAATGAATCTTTTGCTGCATGGGGATATTGCTCAACTTTTTCAATATCCTTTGTCGTAATCAAACCTTTCAAAACACCGTTCTCATCAACAAGTGGTAACTTTTCAATCCGATGTTTGTGGAGAATCTGTTCTGCTTCTTCTAAAGAGGTACCGACTTTTGCTGTGACCAGTTCTTCCGTCGTCATGACCGTTTCAATGACCGTCGAGTAGTCTTTTACGAAACGAAGATCACGGTTCGTTAAGATACCGACCAGTTTGCGTTCCGTTTCATTATTGACGATTGGAACACCTGAAATCCGGTATTTACTCATCAAATATTCAGCATCATAAACCTGTCGTTCTGGCGTGAGATAAAACGGGTTTGTAATGACACCATTCTCAGAACGTTTAACACGATCAACATGCTCGGCTTGATCTTCCATCGACATATTCTTGTGAATAACGCCAAGACCGCCTTGACGTGCCATTGCAATTGCCATTGGAGCTTCTGTTACAGTATCCATTCCAGCACTGATTAGAGGAATGTTTAATGTAATTCCTTCGCATAGTGTTACCGACAAATCAACATCTCTCGGTAAGACACTTGAACGACGTGGTACGAGCAAGACGTCATCAAACGTCAAGCCTTCTTTAGCAAATTTGTTCTCCCACATGTTATCCACTCGCTTTCTCTTCTATAAAAGAATATTGATGTTATGGTAACAAGCGAAAGGTGTCATGTCAATGACTCCACCAATAATCAGAACAATCTGAAGTTTCACATAACACAAAAAGACCGACCTGCAGATGCAGATCGGTCTCTTACTTGCCTGGCAACGTCCTATCCTCACAGGGGGAAGCCCCCAACTACTTTCGGCGTTCAAGTGCTTAACTTCCGTGTTCGGCATGGGAACGGGTGTGACCACTTGGCTATCGTCACCAGACGACGGGCTCGCGCCCTCAAAACTGAAGTCATCAACAATGCATCTGCTAGAACAAGGCCTCGACCGATTAGTATCACTCAGCTCCGCATGTCGCCATGCTTCCACCCGTGACCTATCTACCTCATCGTCTCTGAGGGGTCTTTCTTGATTACTCAAAGGGAAATCTCATCTTGGAGG
>NZ_JHZS01000006.1 GCF_000620865.1 Exiguobacterium sibiricum 7-3 | reverse complement strand
CCGTTCCCATGCCGAACACGGAAGTTAAGCACTTGAACGCCGAAAGTAGTTGGGGGCTTCCCCCTGTGAGGATAGGACGTTGCCAGGCAAGTGAAGGACCGATCTGCATCTGCAGGTCGGTCTTTTTGTAGTTTAGATTTAGAAAGGACTGTAGGGTATGGAAGGTCGTATGCCGATTATTGAAGCACTTTGTGCTCATGTAGAAAGAAAAGCTACTTCCTGGCATGTTCCAGGACATAAGAATGGAACGTTATTCGATGGATTACCTTCTTTTTTTGAATGGGATAAAACGGAGTTGCGTGGTCTAGATGATTTTCATCATCCGGAAGAAGCAATTTACGAAGCAAAACTTTTATTGCGCCGAATCTATGAAGCATCAGACAGTCATTTTTTGGTCAACGGATCGACGGTCGGCAATTGGGCGATGTTAGCCGCTGTCTCACAACGGGGAGATCGGATATACGTTCAGCGTAATTCACATAAATCTGTTTTCAATGCGATGGAATGGTTAGGATTATCACCGATTTTACTGGAACCCGAAAGCGATCCAACAACAGGTATTAGCGGAAATGTTTCACGTGAAACATTAGAGGAAGCTTTAGCGACTTTTCCGGGAGGAGCAGCCGTGTTTTTAACATCGCCGACTTACTATGGTGAAACCGCCCGAATCGAAGAGGTGGTTCGAGTCACAAAATCATCTGCTATACCGTTACTGATCGACGAAGCCCATGGCGCTCATTTCGGCGAAGCGTTTGGCGTCCGTTCGGCATTTGAACTTGGAGCAACTGCCGTGGTTCAATCAGCACACAAGACATTACCTGCTCTGACGATGGGCGCCTGGATTCATGAACGCTTTACGGATGACGAACGGAGACGGTTAATCCGGGCTCTTCAGGCATTTCAAACGTCTAGTCCGTCTTATCTTTTGATGGCTTCACTGGACTTTGCTCGTGATTACCGCGAACATTGGACTGTTTCAAGCATGATATCTGTTCGAACTAGTCACGAACTCCTTCATCAGCAAATCAATCAATTAGCAGGCATCACGGCCTTTACTTTTGATGATTGGTCGCGGATGGTTCTTTCCTGTGAAATGTATTCAGGAAGTCAGTTGTTGGATGCATTAGCAGATCAAGGACTTGATGCCGAGTTTGCTCTTGGAGCACATGTAGTTTGTATCTTACCGTTACGAATCATCGAACCATTTGAACGGGATACTTGGGTCAATCAGATCCAAGTAGCAATCGAGATCCTGAAAGCAGAAGGAATTCCAGATAAAAGGTATATGGAACAACCGATTATGGGTAAAATAAAGGTATCGTCCCTGGCTTACCCACTTGATCAATTGGAATACGTTCAGGCAGTCGAGCAGACTTTTGAAAAAGCAGTTGGTTTAGTTTCACTTGAAACAATCATTCCGTATCCACCGGGCATACCACTACTGTTACGGGGAGAACGGATTACGGCAGAACATATTACAAGGATTGAACATTATACAAACACCTCTATTCATCTGCAAGGCGGTGAGTTTCTCCATCAGGGGAAATTGCGTGTGATACAGGAAGGAATTATAGAATGACAGGAACATTTATTACGGTCGAAGGACCAGATGGTGCTGGGAAAACGACCCAGTTGCAATTGCTTGCAGATCGTTTAACGGCTGAAGGATATGATATCGTGATGACACGTGAGCCCGGTGGCACACGAATCGGAAATAAGATTCGATCACTGATCTTAAATCCCGACTTTCAAGAGATGGATGAGATGACGGAAATTCTTCTGTATGCGGCGTCTCGGGCACAACATGTCAATGAATTGATTCGTCCGGCCCTTGCTGCCGGAAAAGTTGTTTTATGCGATCGATTCATCGATGCATCGATTGCTTATCAAGGATATGGACTTGGATATTCAATTGAACAGGTCCGTTCCATCAATCAGCAGGCCACCAACCATTTAACACCGGATCGAACGTATCTGTTTAACCTGTCAGTCTCGGATTCGAAGCAACGAATGATGGACCGAGGGGCACTGGATCGAATCGAGCAACGCGATGACGTATTCCGTCAACGGGTGTATGAAGGGTTCCTGAAGTTAGCAGAACAGGAATCGGAACGAATTCAGCTGGTCGATGCAAATCAATCGATTGAAGCATTACAAACGACATTATGTCAGGATGTTCTGACGTATTTAAAAAAAAGGGAGAGATTATCATGAAAATGGTCATTACGATTGTTCAAGATAAAGATAGCCTACGTTTAGCAGAAGCATTGGTCGAAAACGATTTTCGGGCAACAAAGCTTGCGACGACAGGCGGTTTTCTCAAAGAAGGAAATACGACGTTCATGATTGGTGTCCAAAGCGAACGATTGGATGATTTAATGCGTTTGATTAAAAAGAACTGTTCGAGCCGGGAACAAATGGTCTCACCGATCTCGCCGATGGGCGGTCATGCCGATTCATACATCCCTTACCCAGTCGAAGTACAGGTTGGGGGAGCGACAGTGTTCGTCTTACCAATCGAAGGGTTTCATCAATTCTAATGCAGACATTTCATGAACTAGAACAAACCCAATCGGTCATCGCGACGATTTTGCGTAACTCGTTACAGACGAATCGCATTAACCATGCTTATATCTTTACGGGGGACTATGAGCCGCTTCTTTTAGAGGCGGCTCAGTTGTTCGCCAAAAGTCTGTTTTGTGAACGACGAGATCAAATCGAACCATGTCAAATATGCCGGAGTTGCCGTCGCATGGACAGCGGAAACTTGGTCGACTACTACCAAATCGAACCAGATGGGGCTACCATTAAAAAAGAACAGATTCAGCAGTTGATGCATGATTTATCGTTACGGGGTCTTGAAGGCGACCGTCAAATCTATGTCGTGACACAGTCACATAAAATGACACCCCAGGCAGCAAACAGTCTGTTGAAGTTCTTTGAAGAACCAGGTGCAGGAAAAGTAGCAATTTTAATTACGAATCAGCCACAGTTATTGTTGCCGACGATTCGTTCGCGGGGACAATTACTAAGTTTTCGTCCGGCAGATCGTTTGTTGATCGGACAAGTCTTATCTGAAAAAACGGGACGGGATAACGAATTAACGCAACTTGCTGCCCGGGTCTATCCGAAAATCGAGGATGCAGAACAGGCATTAGTCGAAGACTGGTTTGTAAATGCGCGAGTGTCAGTGGTACAATTGATGGAGGAATTAGCGAATCGTCCGGCGGATTTACCGTTGTTTGTCCAGGAAAAATGGATGAGTCAATTTAAAAATCGGCAAGATGCACGAATTGGTCTGGAACTTGTGACATGTTTCTTTGAAGATGTTCTTCATCTTAAACTGAATCCGTCATGGGAAACGATCACATATGCAAACAGCCGACCATTACTGGAACAAATGGGTGGAAAAAGTCAGACGACGATCACTCGGTGGTTGCAGGCAGTACTCGCAGCCGTTAAGCGGATCGAAGCAAATGTTAATCCTCAATTAACAGTTGAGCGTCTCATGTTTGACTTACAGAAAGGGTAGAGCGATATGCTAGAAGTAGTAGGCGTTCGCTTTAAAGAAGCGGGCAAAATTTATTATTTTGCACCTGGACAAGAGTCATTATCACGAGGACAATCCGTCATCGTTGAGACAGTGCGGGGCATTGAATATGGTGAAGTGGTAATTGCCGATAAACAAATGGACGAAGATGATGTGGTCTTGCCGCTGAAATCGATTCTTCGCGTCGCGGATGATAAAGACGCGATGATCGTCCGTGAAAATAAAATGGCGGCGTTTGATGCGCACGCTGTCTGCGTCGAAAAAATTCGTGAGCACAAGCTCGATATGAAATTAGTCGACGTCGAATATACATTTGATCGAAATAAAGTCATTTTTTACTTCACGGCAGAAGGTCGTGTCGATTTCCGGGAACTCGTCAAAGATTTGGCTGCTGTTTTCCGGACACGCATTGAGTTACGACAAATCGGCGTCCGTGATGAAGCGAAGTTACTGGGAGGAATCGGTCCGTGTGGTCGTGTTCTCTGCTGCTCTTCATTTTTAGGTGAATTTGAACCGGTTTCGATCAAGATGGCGAAAGATCAAAATCTATCCTTGAACCCGACGAAGATTTCTGGTGTCTGTGGTCGTTTAATGTGTTGCTTAAAATATGAAAATGACACATACGAAGAAATGCGACGGGATTTGCCGGATTACGGAAAACGATTGACTGTTCCGGAAGGTGAAGGACGGGTTGTAGGTCTGAACATTCTCGATCAAATCGTCCAAATTGAGTTGAAAGACCGTTCGCGGGTCCTGACATACTCGATGGAGGAACTACTGTCTGTCGGTGCCGTAAAACAAAAACGACCAAAAGAATGACGGGGTGCATACGCGTGGAGAGAGTCGATAAAAAAGAAATCATTACGCGTGTTGATGCGATCGAGCAACAGATTCACTTGCTGACTGAGCATCTGAGCGTTTTGAAGGATCAGCTTGCTTACATGATGGAAGAGAACCAACATCTGTATCTTGAGAATCATCACCTCCGTGAGAAGGTAGAGCGCGATGAGCAACAACCGATTACAGAAGAAGCGCAGGCGGAAGCCGGTACAGGTGCTGGCTATGATAATCTAGGACGACTGTATCAAGAAGGATTCCATATTTGTAACCTGCATTATGGTCAAGTCCGTAAAGACGGAGATTGTCTGTTCTGCTTGTCCATGTTAACGAAACATTGAGAGGCTGACTTCCTAGGAGTCAGTCTTTTTTTCAGAAAGGAAGAACGATATGCCTGAACTATTATCAGATGAGCGACTGGATCATCTGCTTGGAAAAGAAGGACGAATCATTCAAAGTCCCACCGTATTTTCCTACTCTCTGGACGCCGCATTGCTGGCGCAGTTTGCCTGGGTGCCGATCCAACAAGGGAAGTTGGTCGATTTATGTGCCGGTAACGGAGCCATTCCGTTATTTTTGTCTTACCGGACGAAAGGAACGATCACAGGGCTTGAAATTCAACCCCGTCTCGTTGATATGGCCGAGCGTAGTATTCAAATGAATGAAAAACAAGATCAATTGCAAATGATCGAAGGTGACGTCAAGGAAGCCGGGAAACGATTGGGTTATGGTCTGTACGATGCCGTCACATGTAATCCGCCTTACTTCTTGGCAAATGACTCGTCGAACCGAAACATAAGTGAACATTATACGATTGCCCGGCATGAAGTATTATGTACACTTGAGGATTGTATCCGGTCGGCCGCAGATCTTTTGAAACAAGGTGGGAAAACGGCATTCGTCCATCGACCGGAGCGCCTTCTCGATATCGTCACCTTGATGCGTCAGTACCGGCTTGAACCGAAGCGGATGCAGCTTATCTACCCGAAAGAAGGGAAAGAGGCCAACATGTTGTTGATTGAGGGGATCAAAGATGCCAAGCCGGGTCTAAAGGTATTGCCTCCCTTCATCGTCTACGAACAAGACGATACGTACACGTTGCAGATGCGGACTCAGTTTGATGTCTGAACATGCCATCTACATCGTCCGTTGCCGGGACGGCAGTCTCTACACGGGATACGCGATTGATGTCGAAAAACGGTTGGCGACACACAATGCCGGACAAGGTGCAAAGTATACCCGTGCCAGACTGCCGGTCGTGCTCGAATATACAGAAACGTTCGCAACAAAGTCGGAAGCCTTAAAACGTGAGTATGCCATTAAACAATTGACGCGTCTTAAAAAAGAACAACTTATTCAAGGAGGGAGGTCATCTCATGAAAGCAACAAGCAGTTTTAAAGGACAAACAACCGGTTTGTACATCGTGCCGACACCGATCGGTAATCTCGAAGACATGACTTATCGGGCTGTCCGCATCTTGCAAGAGTCCGATCTCGTCGCGGCGGAAGATACACGGCAAACGATGAAATTATTTAATCATTTTAAAATCGACACGAAACTTGTCAGCTATCACGAACATAATAAACAAGTCAGCGGGGCACGGCTATTGGCCGACCTGCATGCGGGAAAACAGGTCGCCCTGGTCTCGGATGCCGGGATGCCGGGAATCTCAGATCCAGGCAGTGATTTGATTCGAGAAGCGATTGCCGAGGATATTCCGGTCGTCGTCTTACCGGGAGCAAACGCCGCATTAACGGCGCTCGTCGCCTCGGGTCTTGCGACAGAACGATTTTTATACTATGGTTTTTTACCGCGTAAGAAAAAAGAACGTCGTGAGGCGCTTGAAACCGTCCGTTATGAAAAAGGTAGCCTTATCTTCTATGAAGCACCGCATCGTCTTAAAGAGATGTTAGGCGCCTTACGGGATGTACTCGGAGAGCGTCAACTGACGTTAGCCCGCGAACTGACCAAACGGTATGAAGAGTATATTCGGGGTTCTGTGACAGAAGCTCTCGAATGGGCCGGAGAAGAAGTCCGGGGGGAGTTTGTCGTCATCGTCGAAGGGTCGACCGAGGAGCGACCGGCGGAAGAGGAACAGGAAGCGGATCCGTTACAACAAATTGAACGGTATATCGAACAAGGTGAAAAGCCGAATGCTGCCCTGAAACGAGTTGCCAAAGAGCGGGGACTCGATCGTCAGGAATTGTATTTGCGTTATCATGAATCCTAAAAAAAGAAGCGACTCCGTTTGGAATCGCTTCTTTTTACTTATTCGTTTCCTGCGTAATGACGGTCGAGGAAGTCTTTTAACTCAACGAGGACACGTTGTGCGCCGTCTGGAGAGAGAATCAATTTACCGTCTGCTAATTTGAAGTTATCTTCCGATACTTCACCTGTTACTTGGCAAGTCATGTTTGGTTTGTATTTTTTAAGGATGATCTGCTCGTTGTCGACATAAATCTCAAGCGCATCCTTCTCTGCGATTTGAAGTGTCCGACGGAGTTCGATTGGAATAACGACCCGGCCGAGCTCATCTACTTTACGTACAATACCTGTTGATTTCATTTTGTTGTTCCTCCTCTGATGTCTAGGTTCTCTTTTTTTTTGGAAAATCGTCAAAATTCGACATCACTTCTATAGAATGTAGAATACTAAACTTTCCAAAAGTAGTCAACCAATCTGAATAGCTTGAAATCAAAATGTCATTTATTTCTCAAAAAAACCATATCTGAAACGATTTATTAATAGTTTTTCCCTTTTTAAAGGAAATCAAACTATTGAGTGTGTTTTTTTGGTATTCGATGTCTGATGTCAAAAAATGTTTGGATTCGACAAAAAACGAGTTTCGACACAGACGACAGAACAGCGTATAATAATGAAATGAAATACAGAACGGAGGAATATCATGGCAAAAACATTTTATATCACTACACCGATTTATTATCCTAGCGCTAAGCTACATATCGGTCACGCCTATACGACAGTCGCAGGGGACGCGATGGCGCGTTACAAACGCCTTCAGGGATTTGATGTTCGTTACTTAACCGGAACGGATGAGCACGGGCAAAAAATTCAAGAAAAAGCGAAGGAAGCCGGCGTTTCCGAGCAGGAGTTCGTCGATGGTGTCGTCGAACAAATCAAAGTCTTATGGGACCGTCTTGATATTTCCTATGATGATTATATCCGGACGACAGAACCACGTCATAAAGAAGTCGTTGAACGCGTTTTCGAGACATTACTCGAAAAAGGTGATATTTATCTCGGCGAATATGAAGGATGGTATTCCGTTCCAGACGAAACGTATTATACGGAATCACAGCTGGTCGACGGTAAAAGTCCGGACAGCGGTCATCCGGTCGAACTCGTCCGGGAAGAGTGTTACTTCTTCCGGATCAGTCAATACGCAGATCGCCTAGTGGAATATTATGAAGCAAACCCATCGTTCATTTTACCAGAATCACGGAAACATGAAATGATCAACAACTTCATCAAACCCGGTTTACAAGACCTTGCCGTCTCACGGACGACATTCGACTGGGGTGTCAAAGTTCCGTCGAATCCGAAACACGTCGTCTACGTGTGGGTTGATGCGTTAACGAACTACATCTCGTCACTTGGATACGGAACAGACGACCA
This sequence comes from Exiguobacterium sibiricum 7-3, assembly GCF_000620865.1. Lineage (NCBI taxonomy): Bacteria > Bacillati > Bacillota > Bacilli > Caryophanales > Exiguobacterium > Exiguobacterium artemiae. Next base: position 33,810 of record NZ_JHZS01000006.1, on the reverse strand, counting down.
AGGAAACTTTGATAAGTACTGGCCAGCAGATGTACACCTTGTCGGAAAAGAAATCGTTCGTTTCCACACGATCGTCTGGCCGGCCTTGCTGATGGCACTCGACCTGCCGCTTCCGAAGCAAGTGTTCGCACACGGCTGGTTGCTGATGAAAGACGGCAAGATGTCGAAATCAAAAGGAAACGTCGTTGATCCGGTTCCGATGATTGATCGGTACGGACTTGATGCGTTACGTTATTACCTGCTTCGGGAAGTACCGTTCGGTTCAGACGGGATGTTCACACCGGAAGCATTTGTCGAACGGATGAACTTTGATCTGGCGAATGACCTGGGGAACTTACTCAACCGCACGATTGCGATGATCACGAAGTATTTCGACGGCGTCATTCCGACGTATGCCGGAAACGTCACACCGTTTGACGAAACGTTGTCGACACTGGCCAAAGAAACGGTCGAGAAGGTCGAAGCTTCGATGGAACACATGGAGTTCTCGGTTGCTTTATCGCACATCTGGCAATTGATCAGCCGTGCCAATAAATACATCGATGAGACACAACCGTGGGTACTTGCAAAAGATGAAACGAAAACAAAAGAACTCGCTTCATCGATGGTCCACCTGGTTGGTGCGTTACGCCACGTCGCGATCATGTTGCAACCGTTCATGACACGTTCGCCAAAAGAAATCTTCCGTCAACTCGGTCTTGAAGGACAACCGATGGACTGGGCAGCACTTGAACAGTTCGCGGCTGTTGAAGAGGGAACGAAGGTCGGTACGGCAGAACCAATCTTCCCACGCCGTGATATGAAAGAAGAGGTCGAAGCCATCGTTGAGATGATGAAACAAGCTTCTGCTGCACGCGTCGAAGAAGAGACGGAAGTCGAAGAGGTAGATACCGATGTTCGTCCGGAAACGACGATTGATGTGTTTGACCAAATCGAGTTACGTGTCGGAGAAATCGTCACAGCTGAAAAAATCAAAAAAGCAAAAAAATTGCTGAAGCTGACGGTCGACATGGGGAAAGAAACACGACAAATCGTTTCAGGAATCGCTGAATGGTATGAGCCGGAAGATTTAGTCGGCCGGAAAGTCATCGTCGTCGCCAATTTAAAACCTGTCACATTGCGGGGAGAATTGTCGCAAGGGATGGTGCTCGCTGCCGAGAAATCAGGTAAACTTGAATTAGCTACCGTACCATCAACGATGGCGAACGGGGCAAGTGTAAAATAATCCAGATGCCTGTGGACTTGATGTCACAGGCATTTTTTTGAAAGAAGGAGTCGAATAGTATGTTGATTGATACACACACACATTTAAACTCGGATCAGTTTGACGGAGATGTCGATGAGACGATTGAGCGGGCACGTGCAAACGGCGTATCTCCGATGATCGTCGTTGGCTTTGATCATAAAACGATTGACCGGGCAATGGAACTGGTTGAACAGTATGATGATCTGTATGCCGTCATCGGATGGCATCCGGTCGATTCGATTGATTTCGACGACGCTGCCTATGAAAAGGTAGAACGTTTGATGGACCATCCGAAAGTCGTTGCCCTTGGAGAAATCGGACTGGATTACCACTGGGATACTTCTCCGAAGGACGTTCAGGACGCAGCGTTTCGAAAGCAGATTCGTTTGGCGAAACAAAAAAATAAACCGATCGTCATCCATAACCGGGAGGCGACGGAAGATACGCTCCGCATTTTGGAAGAAGAAGACGCAAAAGAAGTCGGCGGGATTTTGCACAGTTACAGCATGAGTGCAGAACTCTTACCGCGCTGTCTGGCCATGAACTTCTACATTTCACTGGGAGGACCGGTGACGTTCAAAAATGCGAAGATGCCTAAACGCGTGGCACAAGAAGTGCCGCTTGATCGGTTATTGGTCGAGACGGACTGTCCGTATCTGACACCAACGCCTTATCGCGGAAAACGGAATGAGCCGGCTTATGTCCGTTTCGTTGCGGAAGAAATCGCACAGTTGCGTGGAATGATGTACGCTGATGTCGAACAGGCTACGACTGAGAACGCAAAACGCGTCTTCCGCCTTCCATGATTCGATCGATCACGTATATGACAATCGGCTGTATCCTATTGTTGGTTGCGAGCCTGCTTTATGTAATGATGGACCATCCGCGTGACGTCACGATCATGGTGGATGGTCGGCAAACAAAAATCGAGACGCTTGAGACATCAGTTTTTGGGGTCTTGCAGGAAGCCGGTATTTCGGTTCGATCACAAGATGTCATCGAACCGGCACTGAGTGCTGATCTTCCGAAAAATGATTTGATCGTCATTCAACCGGCTAAAGAAATTACATTAATCATGGGATATGGTGAAGCACGGACGATCCGGACGCAAGCCCGCCGTGTCGACGATCTATTAAAAGAACAGGGAATCAGTCAGATGTTAGAGACGGATGACGTGTATCCTTCAAAAGAAGCCGTGTTGACGAGCGGAATGACGGTCCGGTACCGGGAAGCATTCCCGATCGAGCTGATTGTCGAAGGAAAAGCCCGCGAAGTCTATACGTACCAGACGACGGTGCGGGAGCTGTTGTCGATGCAGGGGGTTAAGCTCCAGACGGAAGACAAGGTCATGCCTGGTCTGGATACAGTCGTCGCAAAGGATATGCTGGTCACGGTCAATACGACGCGACGTGCCGTACTGACGGAACAACAACTGTTACCGTTTGAAGTCGAGACCGTCGAAGACGACACATTGCCGGTGGGCGAACAGTTGGTGACGAAATCCGGCCGGCCGGGTATCCAGACACAAAAATATCAATTGACCCTTGCAGACGGTTTGAGTAAGGAAAAGAAGTTGATTGCTAATGAAGTCACGAGTGAACCGGTCAAACAAGTAGTCAAGGTCGGGACGAAACCTGTCGAACCGGTTGAGGCGGCGATGACACCGACACCGACATTCGATACGGAAAAAGCGACGGTACCGTTAGCAGAAGTACCGAAAGCGGCAACCGATTTGGATTTTAGCAAAGCAAAAACCCTGATGGTCGAAGCAACGGCCTATACGAATGATCCGGCTTCCAATGGAAGTCAGCTGTATGATGGACGGGCTTTGACGGCAACCGGTTATGACGTGACGGATACGATCACGTATCAAGGACTGCCGATTATCGCCGTTGATCCGAAAGTCATTCCACTTGGAACCAAAGTATACGTCGAAGGGGTCGGACTGGCGATTGCCCTCGACACAGGTGGTGCCATCAAAGGCAATAAAATCGATGTGCTCGTTGAAGGGGAGTCGACCGCCAAACAGTTTGGCCGGAAGACGATCCAAGTCTGGGTCATCCCGAACGACACGACGGAAGCGGGCACTTGACGCTTCCTTGTTTTTTTTGTGGAAACAGGTACAATTACGGAAGTGTTTGAAAAAGGTGGAGAAGATATGATGCGGAAACGCTTAAAAGAAGTCATCGTCGTTGAAGGACGCGATGATACGACACGCTTACAGGAAGTATTCGATGTCGATACAATTGAAACAAACGGTTCTGCCGTTAACGAGCAGACATTACAACGCATTGCGAAAGCACTTGAACGCCGAGGTGTCATCGTGTTTACCGATCCTGACTTCCCGGGTGACCGGATCCGGGCACGGATCAATGAACGGGTACCGGGATGTAAACAGGCCTACCTGCCACGGGCAGACGCAAAAGATAAACGTGGGAAAATCGGTGTCGAACATGCGTCACCGGAAGCGATTGAGCGGGCGCTAGGTGCAGTATATGAGACGGAAGAGCAGCATGATGCGGAAGTGACGCGGGATATGATTCTCGCCGCCGATCTGATCGGGGGACCGGCAGCCTCGAAACGCCGGAAACGGTTGGGACAGGTGCTTGCCATTGGTGAACCGAATGCCAAACAACTCGTCAAACGTGTCGCGTCGATCCGAATTACGAAACAGGAATGGGAAGACGCTTTGAAACAGATAGAGGAGGAACAGGATTGAAAGACATCGCTACATTGCACCGGACGAAGGAAATCTTGGCCAAACACGGATTTTCATTTAAAAAGTCCTTGGGACAAAACTTTTTAATCGATTTAAATGTACTCGGAAACATCGTTGGTGCCGCTAATTTGACACCGGAAAGCGGTGTGCTTGAGATTGGTCCCGGTATCGGCTCATTAACGGAACAATCAGCAAAACAGGCGAAAAAAGTCGTAGCTCTCGAAATCGATCAGCGACTTTTACCGATTCTTGAAGATTCACTTGCTCCGTACCCTCACGTGAAAGTCATTCATGGGGATGCGCTCGAACTGGATCTCGAAACCATCGTCGACGAAGAGTTTACGCAGCAAGGAATCACGGATCTCGCTGTCGTCGCGAACCTTCCCTACTATGTGACGACACCGATCATCATGCGAATTCTCGAAGCCCGGACCCCGTTCCGGACCCTTATCATGATGATTCAAAAAGAAGTGGCGGAACGAATCGGGGCAAAACCGGGAACGAAGGCGTACGGTTCATTGTCGATCGCCATTCAATACTACGCGGAGGCAGAAGTTTGTTTCACGGTACCGAAACACGTCTTCATTCCGGCACCGAATGTCGATTCAGCAGTCATCCGTTTAAATATTCGTAAAGAGCCGGCAGTTAAGACACTGGACGAGAAACTCTTCTTCGAAGTGACGCGTGCCAGTTTCGCACAACGCCGGAAAACGATTTTGAATAACTTGTCCAGCCATTTCGGTAAAGCAGAAAAAGAGGCGGTCGAAGCAGCCTTACATGAAGCGGGCATTGATCCGCGCCGTCGGGGTGAGACGCTCAGCCTGCAGGAATTTGCACAGCTTGCCGATGCACTTTTGCCAATTAAAAAACGTTGACGGTAGACAAAAGAACGGATATAATATTTGCCCTTTCTAATATTTAATTCATATGCTATAATAAATATTAGTGAGGTGAAGCGTATGCCAAAGACGTTGAACGAAATCAGACATGTTTTCGAAACACATGTAGGTGAAAGACTGACGCTAAAAGCAAGCGGCGGTCGTAAAAAGGTCGTAACCCGAATCGGAACGCTCGTTGAGACGTATCCATCGGTGTTTGTAGTCAAGCTAGACGCAGAGCGCCACAATGTCGAGCGAGTTTCTTATAGCTACGCCGACGTGTTAACCGACTCCGTACAAATCGAATTCGCGAATTCGTAAACTTACCTTCCGAAGTGGACAGAAATGTTCGCTTCTTTTTTTGTGCAAAGGTTGATACAATTCGTACAGGAAACGTACTAGAGGAGGAACGGCACGATGACGATTATTGTAAAAGCTCCAGCAAAAATCAATTTAGTATTGGATGCGACGGCGAAACGTCCGGATGGGTATCACGATGTACATATGGTGATGACAACGGTGGATTTGGCAGATCGTCTCGAATTGACGGAACTAGCGTCCGGCGAGATTCGGATGAATGCCCAACATGCTTACGTACCAAACGATGAACGCAACTTAGCGTATAAAGCAGCAGCAGTCTTAAAGGAACGATTCGACGTCAAGAGCGGGGTTGAAATCTACTTAGAGAAACAAATTCCAGTCGCAGCAGGATTAGCGGGCGGCTCGAGTGACGCGGCAGCGACGCTGCGTGGGCTAAACGAATTATGGAAGCTCGACTTGACACTGGAACAGTTGGCGGAGATCGGGGCAGAAGTCGGATCGGATGTCCCGTTTTGTGTCATGGGAGGAACCGCGATTGCAACGGGACGCGGGGAGAAGCTTGAGAAATTAGTATCCCCTCCGCCTTGTTGGGTCGTACTGGCGAAACCGACGATTGGTGTCTCGACGGCAGATGTTTACGGAGCGCTTGATTTAGAAACAGCGGAACGTCCAGATGTCGAAGCGATGATTGATGCGGTCAAGAACCAAGATTTCACGGCAATTTGTGATGCCCTTGGCAATGTCCTTGAATCGGTGACGTTACCGATGCATCCGGAAGTCGAACAAATCAAAGCCTTCATGACGAGTTGCGGGGCAGAAGGTGTCTTGATGAGCGGTAGCGGACCGACTGTCTTCGCCTTGACGGAACATGAAAACCGGGCACAACGTCTCTATAACGGATTACGAGGATTTTGTAATGAAGTCTACGTCGTTCGTCTTTTAGGGGAAAACCATTGATAGTTTCCGTATGAAAATGATATATTCACTATTGAATATTCGGAATTACGGAGAGGTGGAACGATTTAGATGAAAATTCGGAGAAGCGGTCGGTTGGTAGACATGACACGTTACCTGCTAGACCATCCGCATCATCTGGTCTCATTGACGATCTTCGCAGAACGGTATAGCTCTGCGAAATCTTCGATCAGTGAAGATTTAGATATTGTCAGCGAAATGTTGGAGCATGAAGGAACCGGTCGATTGGTAACCGTTCCGGGAGCCGCGGGAGGCGTCATGTTCATCCCGACATGGAGTAGCGCAAAGGCATTGCCATTTATCGATGAGTTATGTGAACGCGTCGCACGACCGGATCGTCTGTTACCGGGGGGCTACTTGTATTTGACGGACTTGCTCGGAGATCCGCGGATGGTGAAACAGATGGGACAAGTGTTTGCTTCTGTCTTCAGCCAGAAAAAAGTCGACGTCGTCATGACGATTGCGACAAAAGGAATCCCGCTTGCTTATGCCGTCGCTGAACAGTTGGGTGTACCGTTCGTCATCGTTCGCTCGGACAGCCGAGTGACGGAAGGTTCGACCGTCAGCATCAACTATGTCTCCGGCTCATCCAAAGCAATTCGGACGATGGCCCTTGCGAGACGCAGTTTACCACGCGGTGCCAACGTCTTGCTGATTGATGATTTCATGAAGGCTGGTGGAACGATCCGGGGGATGATGAGTCTGCTGAGTGAGTTTGAAGCGAACGTGGCAGGTGTCGGTGTGTTGATTGAAGCAGAAGGTGCCGAGAAGAAGATGGTTAATGAGTACGTCAGTCTGATGAAGCTTTCAGATGTTGATGTTGATCTGGGACAGATTCAAGTGAAACGGGGAAATGTCGACCAGTATTTCACAGACGGAGAAAATACCTAAATTTGACACCCGTTTTTTTTGTAACTATACTGTAATTATCAAACTTTTGGAAATTATGCGTGAAATGATTGGCAAAAGCTAAACCTTTGAATGTTTTAAGCCGTAAGTAGAAGTAGACAACGAAGAGTTGTGACAACGGTTATTAAAAGGGGTGCGGACAAAATGAATGTCACCGACGTCAAGATTCGTCGCGTCGTAGCAGAGGGTCGAATGAAAGCACTGGCCTCGATTACGCTCGACCACGAATTTGTGGTACATGATTTACGCGTGATTGAAGGAAACAGCGGTCTTTTCGTCGCGATGCCAAGCAAGCGGACACAGGAAGGCATCTTTCGTGATGTCGCCCATCCAATCAATGCATTAATGCGAAAAAAAGTCGAAGATTCAGTATTAGAAGCATACGCAGTTCGTGAAGAAAACGGTGAGGCGTCAGAAGTTGAACTGACGGCGCTCGAAGTAACCGATCCTTCCTGACTCGATTGGCAGGTCTCCATCAATGGGAGAACCTGTCTTTTTTTGCGTGTTTGTTGATTTCGAGTCTGTCCTGTCATTGATTCGTTGCGCCATTTTCGTTATAGTGGGAACGAGTGGACTATTTCAGAACGAAATCAACACTAATTTACATGGAGGAGCGACAAGGATGAATCATTTCGCGGTAATTCTAGCAGCGGGTAAAGGCACTCGGATGAAATCAAAGCTATATAAAGTACTTCACCCAGTAGCTGGGAAACCTATGGTACAACATGTCGTTGATCAATTAACGACACTCGGTGTCACGCGTCAAGTCGTCATCGTCGGTCATGGTGCAGAGTCTGTTAAAGAAGTGCTCGGCACATCGGTGGAATATGCACTTCAAAGTGAGCAGCTTGGCACGGGTCATGCTGTTCAAATGGCAGAACCTGTTCTTGGACAGGAAAAAGGCTCGACACTCGTCGTCTGTGGAGACACACCCCTTTTGACAAGTGAAACGTTACAATCGCTCTTGCAACACCATGCAGAAGCGGGTGCGAAAGTGACTGTTTTGACAGCGCATGCTGATGATGCAACGGGTTATGGACGAATTGTTCGTGGTGAAGATGGAAACGTCGCGAAAATCGTCGAGCACAAAGACGCGAACGCAGAAGAACTGCTCATTAAAGAAATCAATACCGGAACGTACGTATTTGATAATGAGATGTTATTCGCGGCTTTAAAAGAAGTTAATAATGATAATGTCCAAGGTGAGTACTATTTACCGGATGTCATCGAAATCGCAAAAGCAGACGGTGAAACGATTGCAGCCTATGCAGCGTCGACGTTTGAAGAAACGATTGGTGTTAATGACCGGGTAGCGCTTGCGCAAGCGGAAACATCAATGCGTAAGCGGACGAATGAACATTGGATGCGTCAAGGCGTTACGTTCATCGATCCAGCCTCTACGTATATCGGACCAGATGTCGTAATCGGTTCAGATACGGTCTTGTACCCAGGGACACAATTGCTTGGTAAAACAACGATTGGTTCGGAATGTATCATCGGACCGAATTCGGATATCCGTGACAGTGAAGTCGCTGATCAGGCCGTTGTTCGTCAATCAGTTGTAACAGACAGCCAAATTGGATCAGCTGCACAAGTCGGTCCATTTGCGCATTTACGTCAACAAGCGGTTCTCGGTGCCAACACACGAATCGGTAACTTCGTCGAAGTGAAGAAATCAACTTTTGGTGAAGGCAGCAAATCTGCCCACTTAAGTTACGTGGGTGACGCAACAATCGGCACAAACGTTAACTTAGGCTGCGGCTCGATCACAGTGAACTATGATGGAACAAATAAATTCCAAACTGTCATTGAAGATGATGCGTTCATCGGTTGTAACGTCAATTTGATCGCGCCGGTCACGGTCGGTAAAAATGCACTTGTCGCAGCGGGATCAACCGTTACGGATGATGTTCCGGAAAACGGTCTCGCGATCGCACGGGAACGTCAAACTACCAAACCAGATTACCGTTAATTTTATTCGTTCATTATTTGTCGCTCTACTCGTCTAAACCCAAACAAATGGAGGCCACCTAACCATGTCTACTGTCTTAGAACATGAAATTCGTATTTTCGCACTTAACTCGAACAAACCACTGGCAGAGGAAATCGCTAAAGTCATCGGAATTCCTGTCAGCGAAAGTTCAGTCAAACACTTCAGTGACGGCGAAATTTCAATGAACATCGAAGAAAGCGTCCGTGGGGATGATATCTACATCATTCAATCGACTAGCCAACCGGTCAACGAAAACTTGATGGAACTTCTCATCATGATCGACGCTTTAAAACGCGCTTCTGCACGGACGATTAATGTCGTTATTCCGTATTATGGATATGCACGTCAAGATCGCAAAGCCCGTTCACGCGAGCCGATCACAGCGAAGCTTGTGGCGAACTTGCTTGAAGTAGCCGGTGCGACACGCGTCGTGACGATGGATCTTCATGCCGCTCAAATCCAAGGATTCTTCGATATTCCAGTAGATCAATTAATGGGTGTTCCCTTGCTTGCTTCGTACTTCGAGAAGAAGAACATCGACCCGAACGAACTCGTCATCGTTTCTCCAGACCATGGCGGTGTGACGCGGGCACGTAAATTAGCAGAACAATTAAAAGCGCCAATCGCAATCATCGATAAGCGCCGTCCGAAACCGAACGTCGCAGAAGTCATGAACATCGTTGGGCAAGTTGATGGTAAGATTGCCATCATCATCGACGACATCATCGATACAGCTGGTACAATCACGCTTGCTGCCAACGCCTTGATTGAAAACGGAGCGAAGCAAGTGTACGCTTGCTGTACGCACCCGGTTCTCTCAGGTCCGGCGATGGAGCGAATTGAAAACTCGGCAATCGAAGAACTCGTCGTCTTGAACACGATTGATTTGACGAAACGTGAATGTGCAAGCAAAATCAAACAAATCTCAGTTGCACGTTTGCTGGCAGAAGCCATTATCCGTGTCCACGAACAAAAATCAATCAGCCCGCTCTTCAGCTGATTACAAACAGATATGAACGCCAAGGTCCGGTTTTTAGAAATCGGACCCTTGTGCGTTCCATTTTTCGTGAGCGGAATGCGAATCGGAAAAGTAGAAAAGTAGAGGAGGTGACGATATGAAATGTATCGTCGGTTTAGGAAATCCAGGTACGAAATATACGAATACACGTCATAATATCGGTTTTTTGGCCATCGATGCCCTCGCTAAGGAGCATGGCATAAAATTAACGGAGTCGAAGTTTAAAGCCGTCTTCGGAACGGGAATGATTAAAGGGGAACGGGTGGTTCTTGTTAAACCATTGACGTATATGAATTTATCGGGAGAAGCTGTCCGTCCGTTGCTCGATTTCTACAAAATCGCGGTCGAGGATGTCCTCGTCATTTATGATGACCTTGATTTGCCGCTTGAGAAGATGCGCCTGCGTTCAAAAGGAAGTGCCGGTGGTCATAACGGGGTCAAATCGTTGATTCAACATTTAGGTACACAGGACATCAAACGATTGAAACTCGGAGTAGGTCGTCCGCCAGCACCGATTCAAGTCATCGACTGGGTCTTGATGCCATTCGCCAAATCAGAACAGACGACGTTGCAACATGTGTTGTCTGATTCCGTCGATATCGCAACCGATTTCATCGATACGCCGTTTTTAGCATTGATGAATCGTTATAACTGAACAAAACGCTTTGGGTGACCAAAGCGTTTTTGCTGTCGTCCTAGGAGGGAAAGAAAGTATGAAACAACTACAAAATCTGTTACTCGGCATTCCGGAGATTAAAACCGTCCGGGAACGGTTCCGCGACGGGGTCAATGCTCAACTGATCACGGGACTGATGAACAGCGGAAAAGCATTATTCATCGCCGGTATTTACCAAGAGACAAAAAAACGATTCGTCATCGTGACCCATAACATGTTCCAGGCTCAAAAATTATATGATGATTTAATTGAACTTGTACCCGAGCAGGACGTGATGTTGTATCCGGTCGACGAAACGCTTGCGGCGGAGCTGTCATACGGTGCAAGTCCGGAGTTGCGCGCGACCCGGATTGAAACGCGTCATCGTCTGCTGACGACGGACGACGGAATTCTCATCATTCCGCTTGTCGGGCTGAGACGTTATGTCCCGACGGCATCGGACTTTTTAGGGCATACGAAACGAATCAAACCGGGGGATGTCCTGTCGATTCCCGACTTTATTCAAGAATTGGTCGATGCCGGCTATGAACGGACGGCAACGGTGACGACACCTGGAGAATTCGCTGTTCGCGGAAGCATCATTGATTTATACCCGTTGACCGTCGAACGTCCTTATCGGCTCGATTTATTTGATGAGGAAGTCGATTCCATCTATACGTTTGATGCGGAGACCCAACGTTCGCTTGGTGTCATCGCCGAAGCATTAGTGCCTCCGGCAACGGAACATTTTGCAACACGCGACGGATTGAAGTCGGCCGGTGAACAATTGCGCCATCTGTACGAAGCGACGAAGGAACGGGTCCAAAGTACGGAAGTGTTGGCTGCACTGGAAGAAGGAATTGCTTACGACGTCGAAGTCCTCGAAAGCGGTGATCGTCCGAAGCAACTTGCAAAATATGCACCACTTCTATATGAAACGACGTTACTCGACGATATCAAGGATGCTGTTTTGATTGTTGATGAGGTGGCACGGATTGAAGAAGCAGCCGAGGTCCAGGATACGGAAGAAGCCGAATGGATGGCCTCTTTGATTGAGCGTGGTCAAAGCATCAGCGACTATACGTTATCGGTTCCGATGTTGCAGGTGTTCAAGCAACGACAGTTGCTGTATTTATCATTACTTCCGACACGGCGCAGCGGTGTTCCGGAAAGTGCAGCGATTCATTTCAGCATCAAGCCGATTGCACCTTTCCATGGACAGATGGAACGATTGAAACAGGAAGTCGACCGGTACGGCCGGGCCGATATGTGGATGGTCTTCCTGGCAAGTAACAGGGAACGGGCGGAACGGATGCGTCAGACGTTATCGGATTACGGAGTCGAAGCTTCCTTGCACACGACGGAAGATGAGATTCGCCGCGGGCATCCGTCGATTTTAATCGGTGGTATTCACGGTGGGTTCGAGATGACAAATGCCCGTCTCGTCGTCATCACGGAAGAAGAGGTCTTTAAACAGCCGGCACGACGCCGGAAGCAAACGACGAAACTGACAAATGCCGAACGGATCAAAAGTTATCAGGAATTGAAGACCGGCGATTATGTCGTCCATATCCATCATGGAATCGGTCGTTATCATGGCATCAAAACGATTGATGTCGCTGGCAATCACCAAGATTACCTGCATTTGATTTATGCCGGCGAAGATTCGTTGTATGTCCCGGTCGACCAGATTGACTTGATTCAGAAGTATGTCGGGGCAGAAGGAAAAGAGCCGAAGATTTATAAATTGGGCGGGATGGAATGGAAGAAGGTCAAGGCGAAAGTTCAAAAATCCGTCGAGGATATCGCGGATGAACTGATTAAGCTCTACGCGGCGCGGGAAGCAGCCGTCGGCTTTGCGTTCCCGGAAGATGATGACAGTACACAGGCCTTTGAAGCGTCCTTCCCTTATGAAGAAACCGTCGACCAACTCCGGTCGATCGAAGAGATTAAAAAAGACATGGAACGACCACGCCCGATGGATCGTCTGTTGTGTGGGGATGTCGGTTACGGGAAAACGGAAGTTGCCATTCGGGCAGCCTTTAAAGCTGTCATGGCAGGAAAACAGGTCGCCTTACTCGTTCCGACGACGGTGCTTGCCCAACAGCATTATGAAACGATGCTCGAACGATTCAGCGAGTGGCCGATCAACGTCTCCGTCATGAGTCGTTTCCGCTCGGCGGCAGAACTGAAAGCGACGAAAAAAGGATTGAAGGAAGGGACAATCGATGTCGTCGTCGGTACCCATCGTGTCCTGTCGAAAGATGTCCAGTTCGCGGACGTCGGATTATTGATCATCGATGAAGAACAACGTTTTGGCGTCAAACACAAGGAACGACTGAAACAGTTGAAGACAAACGTCGATGTTCTGACATTGACTGCGACACCGATTCCCCGGACGCTGCATATGTCGATGATCGGAATTCGTGATTTATCCGTGCTCGAGACACCCCCGGAAAACCGTTACCCGGTTCAGACGTATGTCATGGAGTATGACGGAATCGTCATGCGTGAAGCACTGGAGCGTGAACTTGGACGGGGCGGACAAGCCTTCTTCCTGTATAACCGCGTCGAAGGAATCGAACGGAAAGCGGAGGAAATCCGGGCACTCGTACCGGAAGCACGTGTCGTTACTGCCCATGGTCGTATGACAGAAACAGAACTTGAGAGTCAATTAATCGCCTTCTTCGAAGGGGATGCGGACGTCTTGGTCAGTACGACGATCATTGAGACGGGTATCGATATTCCGAACGTCAATACCTTGATTGTCAACGATGCAGATCAGATGGGTCTTTCCCAGTTGTATCAATTACGCGGTCGCGTTGGTCGATCGAGCCGTGTCGCGTATTCCTACTTCACATACCGTCCGCAAAAAAGATTGACGGAAGTTGCGGAAAGTCGTCTGCAAGCAATCAAGGAATTCACTGAGCTTGGGAGCGGATTTAAGATTGCGATGCGTGATTTATCGATTCGCGGAGCCGGGAACTTGCTCGGGTCCCAACAATCCGGTTTCATCGACTCTGTCGGGTTCGATCTGTATTCACAAATGCTTTCGGAAGCAGTCGAAGAACGGAAGGAACGGATGAAAGGAAGAAAAAAAGTTCAGAAATTCGTTCCGGATTTCACATTCAGTTTGGATGCCTATATTCCAAGTCACTATATGGCAGATTCGGAACTCAAAATCGAGTTCTACAAACGTTTGAAATATGTCGATACACCAAAAAGTCTGGAATCGCTGGAAACAGAGATGCTGGAGCGCTTCGGGGAATTCCCGACTGAAGTGGCACGGTTGATTCAATTAACTCGAATGAGAATCTTTGCCGAACGGGCACGGGTGGAACGGGTCAAACAAACGGATCCGAAAATTGAAATCGTTCTGTCTGAACAGACGACACAAACGCTGGATGTAGCGGATTTCGTCAAATGGACCGTTCCGATCGGACGTGGTCTAGGCATGGGGCAGGAAGAAGGTAAACTTGTTCTGACGCTCAACCGCGGGAAACAAAACTTACAACAGATGACAGAGCAGGCTGAACGGTTACTGGCTGAGATTGACCGCCGGATCGTACAATGAGCCAACGAAGGACGATTGCGCAAGGGGCAGCTTTGCTTGCTATTTCGAGCTATGTCTCAAAACTGTTGAGTTTCTTTTACCGGATTCCGTATCAAAATATGGCGGGAGACTTTGGGTTATATGTCTATCAAACCGTCTATCCGGTATTTGCGATTGCGGCGGCGCTTGGCATTTACGCCTTACCGGTCGTCGTTGCGAAGTTAACGTTGCATCATCCGGAAGAGAAACGCGAAGTGTTGTGGTCGATTTTCTTTGTCCTGCTCGCGATGTCGATTATACTCGGAACGATTGGTTGGTGGGTCGCTCCTGAAGTCGCACTCTTATTCGGCGATGAACAACTCGTCCAACCGCTTCGTGCCGTCACTTTTACGTTTTACCTGTTGCCGGTCATTGCTGTTTTACGCGGGATGTTTCAAGCGGATCTTGAGATGGGTCCGACGGCTTTCTCACAAATCACGGAAAACGCCGTTCGGGTCTGTTTATTGTTGATCGTGACATATTACGGTGTTCAGGTAGGTGCGAATCCCTATCAAGTCGGAGCAAACGCCCATATGACGGCACTCGGCGGAAGCATTGCGTCGCTTGCCTTGTTGTTACGTTTTGCGAAAGATAAAATCGGTCGTCCCGTCATCTCGAAACGACACATTCGCCGTGTCGGACGGGTCCTGTTGACGAGTGGTCTAGCAGTCAGTATCGCGTCTTTAGCCTTGTTGCTGATGCAATTGATCGATGGATTGACGTTTGTCAATTTACTCGGGAATTCGATGGAGACGAAAGTCGAAAAAGGAATTTTTGATCGAGGATACCCTCTGTTACAGTTTGCGATCTTGTTCGCGACGTCCATCAGTTTAGCCAGCGTTCCGACGTTGCTGATGGAATACCGGAAGCGAAATGATGCGGCGACAAAACTGCATCTCGAGACACTTTTACGATCCGGACTATTGATAGCGGCAGCAGCAACCGTCGGATTAGTGGGTGTCATGCGTCCATTGAACATTGCCTTGTATCAGGATGACAACGGAACAGCAGCACTCAGTTGGTTGGCAGCAACGGCGTTCACTGCCTCCTTATCGATGATCATCGTATCGTGTCTTCAATCTGTTGATGCGGAAAAATATGCGTTTGTCGGTGTCGTCGCAGGCCTGTTGATCAAGCTTGGTCTCAACATCTACTTGATTCCCTTATATGGCATGATTGGTGCCGGAATGGCGACTTTTGGTGGTTTTGCGGTCATGGCGGCAGCTCAGTTACTGTTACTCAATCGGAAGTTTGGCCGGGTGACGGCAGGACGCCCTTTTTATGTCCGTCTCTTGAAGGCAGTCATCCCGATGGCTCTGTTTTTATACATCGTCGAACAACTTTTCCGTCTGTCAGGCTGGGAAAACCGGATTGGAGCGACGCTTGAGGTCGCTTTACTCGTCCTGGGCGGAGCCTGCGTCTTTTGTCTCTTTGCCTTACGGATGAGTGTCTTGACGGAGCGGGAATGGGCATTGTTACCGTTTGGGGAAAAACTATATCGAATGCATCAGCATAGGAGGATTATATGAAACATCAGATTACAGTCGTCGGCTTAGGAGTCGGAGAACTGGAACAATTACCGTACGGCATCTATAAACGCTTGAAGGAAACGAAACAACCGATTTATCTGCGAACCGCGGATCATCCTGTCGTTTCAGAATTGATGGCAGAGGGAATGGAATTTACATCGTTTGATTTTATTTATGAAAAACATGATCAGTTTGAAGGCGTTTATCGTGAGATTGTTGCAACGTTGCTTGAACAATCCGAGAAGGAGCCGATCATCTATGCCGTTCCGGGTCATCCGCTCGTCGCGGAGAGTACGATCCAACAGCTACTTGCCCAGACAGACCACCTCGATATCATCGGTGGTCAAAGCTTCCTTGATCCGATGTTTGCTGCAGTTGGCGTCGATCCGATTGAAGGGTTTCAGTTATTGGATGCGACAGCGTTTGATATCGATGAAGCGCAAATCCGTCAGCATCTGTTGATCGGACAAGTCTATGATCAATTGGTTGCAGGTGATTTAAAGGTCATGTTGATGGAGCGTTATCCCGATGAACATGACGTGACACTTGTGACGGCAGCAGGAACGAGTCGCCAAAACGTCATGACGGTTCCGCTTTATGAACTGGATCACATCACGACACTCAGTAACTTGACGACGGTTTATGTACCGCCGGTCACGGATCAAACGATCTTGAATCGTGATTTTACGACACTCAAGCAAATCATCGCCCGCTTGCGTGGAGAAGGCGGCTGTCCGTGGGATCAAGAACAGACGCACGAATCGCTCAAAAAACATTTAATCGAAGAATCCTACGAATTACTGGAAGCAATCGACCTTCAGGACGATAACTTAATGATAGAAGAATTAGGAGATGTCTTGTTGCAAGTCATGCTACACGCTCAAATCGGTCTGGATGAAGGGTATTTCGATGTACGTGATGTCATTGGGAGTGTCAGCGACAAGATGATTCGCAGACATCCGCATGTCTTTGGAGATGTCCAAGTCAACTCGGCTGCGGACGTCGTCACGAACTGGCAGGAAATTAAAGCGCAGGAAAAATCGGAACGGACTTATCTGTTGGACGGCGTCACCAAGGGAGCACCTGCCTTATTGCGTGCGGAACAGATTCAAAAAAAGGTCGCCCGGGTCGGATTCGAATGGGAGACGGTTGCCGGTGCACTCGATAAAGTCCAGGAAGAGATTCAAGAATTAAAAGAGGCTCCGGCAGAGGAGCAGTTGGGTGAATTCGGTGATATCCTGTTTTCGCTCGCACTCGTCGGCAAATACATGGAGTTATCCGCAGAGGATGCTTTACAGCAAACGAATGACAAGTTCATTCGTCGTTTCACACGCATGGAGCAATTGGCGGCCCGGCCGTTAACAGAGTTGTCTCTAGCGGAACAAGATGCATTATGGAATCAATCAAAGCAGGAGGAACAGTCATGAGACTCGATAAATTTTTAAAAGTATCTCGTTTAATCAAACGCCGGACACTGGCGAAAGAGGTTGCCGACCAAGGTCGGATCACGATCAACGGGCTTGTCGCAAAAGCAAGCAGCACGGTTGCGGTCGGAGACGAGATGACAATCCGGTTCGGAAATAAGATTGTCACCGTTCAAATCGACAGTATTAAAGAACACGCGAAAAAAGAAGAAGCATCGGATATGTATCAAATCATTCGTGAAGAAAAAGTGAATTCCGAAGAATCGATGTAATTTGGTTGAAAAAGGAAGTATACTAGAGAGTGTCAGAGATGACCACTCGGATAAGGAGGGATGATATGCCAGCACCGTTGGAATCAGGGCGTGATACACCGCCCAAGATCAAACCGCTTAATGACCGGAAAAAACAGTTGAGTCAAAATGCAATCGAAAACCGTTTACGTCTGAAGAGGCGCTTCTTAGTCTGTATGTCGATCTTTCTTATTGTCCTGTCCCTGATGGGGTGGTCATATATCGAAAAAAAACAACTGATCGCTGAACAGAAGCAGTCGTTTCAGGTTGCGAACCAAGAACAGGCGAAAGCAGAGAAAGAAACTGTTCGTCTGAAAGAAGAGATTGAACGATTGAATGATAAGAAGTATGTTGCGAACTTAGCGAGAAGTGAACTGTTATACTCGAAAAAAGGCGAAACGATTTTCTATTTTTCACCGGAAGATTAAACGAAGGTTCTCGATTGATTGAAAAAATGTAGAATCACTCGTATAATAAGAAAGAATCAACTAAAAAGGAGCAATACAATTTATGTCGATTGAAGTAGGCAGCAAAGTACAAGGGAAAGTTACAGGCATCACCAATTTCGGCGCGTTCGTAGAATTACCGACGGGTAAGACAGGTCTTGTTCACATCAGTGAAGTAGCCGATTCTTACGTCAAAGATATCAATGATGTCTTGACAGTCGGACAAGAAATCACGGTTAAAGTGCTGAGTGTAGAGAACGACGGTAAGATTGGTCTTTCGATTAAGAAAGCGGTCGATCGTCCAGAAGGCGAACGTCCTCGTCCTCCAGCTCGTCAATTTGATCGCGGACCACGTCCAGCAGGTCAAGACCGTGGACCACGTTCGTTCGATAACAAAGGACCACGTGGCGGAAGCGGCGGCGGTGGAAACCGCGGTGGCTTTAACAAAGGTGGCCGTGGTGCACCAGCTCCACGTAAAGAGCAAACGTTCGATACGTTGATGACTAGTTTCCTCAAAGATAGTGAAGATCGTCTTGCGACATTGAAACGACAAACCGATTCAAAACGTGGCGGACGCGGTGCTAAACGTCAATAACTTGCTGACCTGTTCTTTATAAGAATAGAGATGGAATGACGCTGTTCATTCCATCTTTTATTTTTTTGAAATTATTTTTATAAAAAGCGTTGACAATTATTTGACTCCACCGTATTATAGAAAATGTGCTTAAGACGCACGCATTCAAAATATGGCGGTGTAGCTCAGCTGGCTAGAGCGTACGGTTCATACCCGTGAGGTCGTGGGTTCGACTCCCTCCGCCGCTACCATATTTTTTGGCCCGTTGGTCAAGCGGTTAAGACACCGCCCTTTCACGGCGGTATCACGGGTTCGATTCCCGTACGGGTCATTCTGTAAAAAAGCTATCTCTATTTATATAGAGGTAGCTTTTTTCGTTTAATTCATTTATGGATCAAGGGGGACCAGGCATGGGATTCGAGATTAATCTTCCGAAAGAACAGTTATTGGTTGCTGTTTCCGGCGGCTGTGATTCAATGGTACTGGCACATCTTTTGTATGAAGCGAATCATGATCTAATGATTGTTCATGTTCATCATGGTTTGCGCAAAGAATCGGATAAAGAAGCAGAAGCAGTCCGGGCTTGGGCGAATGCCAGACAAGTGGCGATTCGGATGATACGCCTCGAGTGGGATAATCAAACACCGAGCCAGGCGGCTTGCCGGACGAGACGCTATGCCTTTTTTCAAGAGGTCATGGCTGAGACCGGACGGCGGCATCTTGTACTCGCACACCACCGGGACGATCAATTGGAGACGCTGTTGATTCAATTGATCCGAGGGGAGGCAGGTGTCGACGGCATTCCCCGAATCCGTTCCTTTGCGACGGGACAGATTTATCGTCCGTTATTGACGTACTCGAAACAACAACTGTATGACTATGCAAGAGCCCATCATGTGACATGGTATGAGGATGAGACGAATGCCGGCACAAAATATCTACGGAATCAGATGCGGCACCGGATCCTGCCGTTGCTTGCGGAACTTCGTCCGGGTTATGAAGAAGCAACGGTTCAGGCGGCGATGTCCCGTCATGAACAAAAACAGGAACATTTCACGTACGTCATGTCCTTTGTTAAAAAACAGATGACGGACCGCGGGCTTCCTCTTGAAGCGATTCAAACACTACCGTCAGACTTCAAGCGGCTTGTCCTGCGTTCCTTATTGCCGGAACGCGACTTTACTTCCGAGGAATACAATCAATTTTTGACATTGTTACGAGTAGATATGCCGTCCAGTGAAGTGTATTATGGAAACTGGAGGATACAGCGTACATATGGCTATGTGACATGTGTCCGTTGTCCGGAAAAGAACCTGCTCCCGGAAGCATTGGAGGTGGGAATGGATTTGGGCACTTATCATTATGGTGAACAAACGATTACGTTCTCACGCTCGACGACCGGTATTCCACTTTCGGCCATTCGTTTTCCACTAACGATTCGACGACCTTTACCAGGTGATCGGATTCGGTTAGCGGTCGGTACGAAAAAAGTGAGTCGGATTCTTGTGGATGCTAAGGTTCCACGGGTGTTACGGACGGAAATTCCGGTTGTCGTGGATGCGGCAGGACAAGTTCTGGCGGTCATCGGACATCGAATTGCAATATTCGGGTCATTTGAACTCCTCGCAGAATCGTGTTTAATGATAGAATGGTAATGTAGTGTTTAAAATGGAGGAGGAATACCTAGCATGACCTTAATGAATGATATGGAAAAAGTACTGATTTCAGAAGAAGAGATCCAACATAAAGTCGGTGAACTAGCGGGTGAACTGACAGCGGATTACGGAGATCGTTTCCCGCTCCTCGTTTGTGTCCTGAAAGGCGCAATGCCGTTCATGTCAGATCTCGTCAAAAAGATGGACATGCATCTTGAAATGGACTTCATGGATGTATCGACGTATCACGGCGGTACAACATCGACGGGTGAAGTGAAGATTGAGAAGGATTTAAACACATCCGTAGAAGGACGTGACATCCTGATTGTCGAAGATATCATCGACAGCGGATTAACGTTAGGCTACCTCGTGGACCTCTTTAAATACCGGAAAGCGAAGTCGGTAAAAATCGTAACATTGCTTGATAAGCCAAGTGGTCGTAAAAACGATTTACATGCGGATTACAGCGGTTTTGTTATTCCACATGAGTTCGTTGTTGGTTATGGTCTTGACTATGAAGAAAAATATCGTAACCTTCCTTATGTTGGTGTCTTGAAACCAGCAGTCTACGGCGGCTAATTATTTTTAATCTTGACTGTCACATGATAAGATGAAACCAATTACAAAGCGCGCTTTGCCGCGTTAGGATTCGTATCGATTGAAGAAAACCAATCAGTTGATGCGGAGAGGAGGCCTACGATGAACCGAGCAGTGAAGAATACCCTTGTGTTTGGGGTCATTTTTCTAGCTTTGATCTTGTTTCTGCAATACTTGCAGAGTCCAGTGAACAAAAGCAAAGAAATCAATTACACACAGTTTGTCGAGTCTGTTGAAAAAGGTGATGTGAAGACGGCGACGTTCCAGTATGAGGGACAGACGTACAATGTCACAGGTGAATTACGTGAAAAAGATACGACATATGAAACGGTCGTACCAGCTGTTGATACAGAACTGACGGATTTGTATACGCAATTGCGTAGTCAAAACGTCAAGATGGACTTCAAAGCAGCAGAAACAAACGGTGGTTGGATTGCACTGTTGACGACAATCGTGCCATTCATCATCATTTTCATCCTGTTCTTCTTCTTGATTAATCAAGCACAAGGTGGCGGCGGCGGCGGCCGTGTCATGAACTTCGGTAAATCGAAGGCGCGCCTGTATGATACAGAAAAGAAAAAGATTACGTTTGACGACGTTGCAGGAGCAGATGAGGAGAAACAAGAACTCGTCGAAGTCGTTGAATTCTTGAAAGATCCACGTAAGTTTGCACGTCTCGGCGCCCGTATTCCAAAAGGTGTCCTCCTTGTAGGTCCTCCAGGTACAGGTAAAACGTTGTTAGCACGTGCGGCAGCTGGCGAAGCCGGCGTCCCGTTCTTCTCGATTTCAGGTTCTGACTTCGTTGAGATGTTTGTTGGGGTCGGGGCATCCCGTGTCCGTGACTTATTTGAAAACGCGAAGAAAAACGCACCATGTATCATCTTTATCGATGAAATCGATGCCGTCGGTCGCCAACGTGGCGCCGGTCTCGGTGGTGGACATGATGAGCGCGAACAAACATTGAATCAACTTCTTGTTGAGATGGATGGATTCAGTGAAAATGAAGGAATCATCATGATCGCAGCAACTAACCGTGCGGACATCCTGGACCCAGCTTTACTCCGTCCGGGTCGTTTTGACCGTCAAATCACGGTTGAGCGTCCAGATGTCGTTGGACGTGAAGCGGTTCTTAAAGTACACGCACGCAACAAGCCACTCGATACAACAGTTGATTTGAAAGCCATCGCGCAACGTACACCAGGTTTCTCTGGTGCAGATCTTGAAAATCTGTTGAACGAAGCGGCACTTATCGCAGCTCGTACAGACCGTGATAAGATTTCAATCGTTGATTTGGAAGAAGCGATCGACCGCGTCATCGCAGGTCCTGCGAAGAAGAGTCGGATCATTTCACCGAAAGAGAAAAAAATCGTGGCATGGCACGAAGCAGGTCATACCATCATCGGTGTCACACTCGATGACGCGGATGAAGTGCATAAGGTAACGATCGTTCCTCGTGGTAATGCAGGCGGTTACGTCATCATGCTTCCAAAAGAAGATCGTTACTTCATGACAAAACCTGAACTTGAAGACAAAATCACCGGATTACTTGGTGGTCGTGTTGCGGAAGATGTCGTCTTTGGTGAAGCTTCCACTGGCGCAAGCAATGACTTCCAACGTGCGACAGGACTTGCCCGTAAGATGGTCATGGAGTTCGGGATGAGTGAAAAACTCGGACCGCTTCAGTTTGGTTCCGGTCAAGGTGGAAATGTCTTCTTAGGACGTGACTTCCAAAACGAACAGAACTATTCAGATGCGATTGCCCATGAAATCGATATGGAAATTCAAGCGATCATCAACCGTTGTTACCAAAAGGCGAAGACGATCTTGACGGAGAAACGCGATCAGCTTGATTTGATTGCGACGACGTTACTTGAAGTCGAAACACTGGATCAAAAACAAATTCACCATCTCTTAGAGACAGGCGAATATAAAAAACATGAGCCTGCGGCTATTACAGAACCAAAAGCAGACGAGAAAACGCCGGAATCGACGACACCTGTCATCGATCAACCAACAGAATCTCCGACGCAACGCGGCTCTGTCATCGACGAAGGACAAAATGTCGATACTGAAAAACCAGATCAACCACGTCGGGATGATCAAATCTGATTTTCTATCTTCCCGGTCTAATCGACCGGGGTGACGATAGGAATAAGACGGATGATTCGTTCGAGCAAGAGGTCAGCATTCCCAACCGGGGTGCTGACCTCTTTTTTTGGTGGAGGCGCCAATCCGCAGCACGCACTTCGATAGGTGATGCCTAAACTGCATGGTATAATCACAACGTATATATCAGTTATCGTCAGAGAAAAGTGGGGAATCAGATGATTTTAGTAATCGATGTAGGAAATACGAATATCGTACTTGGGGTATATGATGAACAAACACTTGTTCAACATTGGCGGATTGCGACGGACCGTACCCGGACAACCGATGAATATGGGATGTTGGTAAAAGCCCTGTTTCGTGATGCAGAGTTAAACGTGGAAGACATTGAGGGAATCGTGTTATCATCTGTCGTACCCCCTGTCGTGTTTCCGCTCGAAAACATGTGCGTCCGTTATTTCAACCGGCGCCCATTCGTAATCGGACCCGGAATCAAGACAGGACTTGACCTGAAAGTCGACAATCCAAGAGAAGTTGGAGCCGACCGGATCGTCAATGCCGTCGCAGCGACGGTCAAATATGATGGTCCTTTGATCATCGTTGATTTTGGAACGGCAACGACCTATTGTTATATCGACGCACAAAAACGCTACTACGGTGGAATCATTTCACCGGGTGTCATGGTGTCGACAGAAGCACTTTATAATAAGGCGGCTAAATTACCGCGGATTGAAATTGCCAAACCGCAATCAACGATTGGCCGCAATACGGTACATGCGATGCAGTCCGGAACATACTTCGGCTACGTCGCGCAAGTCGATGGACTCGTCCATCGGATGAAAGAAGAAATGGGAGAGGCAACTGTCATCGCGACAGGTGGACTCGCCCGACTAATCAGTGAGGAATCTGCAACGATTAAAATCGTCGATCCATTTTTGACGCTTGACGGGTTGCGGATTATCTACGAACGAAATAAGTGAGGGAAAAATAATGAAACGTGAAGAATTATTGGCACAATTAAAAGAGGATTATTTGGTAAGAGCATTAGGGTTCAACGGGGAAGTCCGTGCCTTTGCGATCCGTTCAACCAAAACGGTATACGAAGCACAACTCCGTCATCAGACGACACCTGTCGTTACGGCAGCACTCGGCCGGACATTGACGATCGGCGCCATGATGGGAACGATGCAAAAAGGTGACACCCGCGTCACATTAAAAGTCGAAGGTGATGGTCCAATCGGAAAAATCATCGTCGATGCCGATGCAAAAGGACAAGTCCGGGGATATGTCAGCCACCCGCGTGTCGAGATGGATACGTACGTTAACAGTGACGGTTTGACGAAATTAAAAGTCGGCGATGCTGTTGGTCGCGGAAACATTTCCGTCATCAAAGATTTAGGTCTCCGTGATTTCGTCGGTGGCCAGTCTCCGATTCAGACAGGTGAAATCAGTGAAGACTTTACGTATTACTTCGCTGTGTCTGAACAAAGTCCGTCTGTCGTTGGAGCGGGTGTCCTCGTCTATCCAGAAGATGAGTCAGTCATCGCAGCGGGCGGCCTGATCGTTCAATTGATGCCAGGTGCATCGGAAGAGACGATTGCGGCGCTGGAACAACGGGTCGCGGCGTTGAAACCAATCTCGATTCTAGTCGGTGAAGAAAAAACACCGGAAGAGATGCTCAGTCTGGTTCTCGGTGAATCATTCGAAGTGCTCGATACGATTCCGGTTGCTTTCAACTGTACGTGCGAGCGTGAAAAACTAGCCACAGCAATCGTCGCACTGGGACCTGATGAGATCCAGGCGATGATTGACGAAGATGGCGGCGCGGAAGCTGTCTGTCACTTCTGTTCGGAACATTACCAATACGATGTGGAAGAATTACAATCACTTCGCGAAAAATCACTCGAAAGAGCATAAGAGGGTCTGAAAATGGGAACTGTAAACTCTAAGTACTTGTGGATGTTGATTTTCATTTTGTTACTGACGAACTTTTTGACAGGGGCTTACGCGTTCATGGGTGAATTGCCGAAAGTCGATTCACCGAAAATTGTCCAAGACAGCATTGGCGGACCACTCGAAGAAGTCGTCGCCAAAGTCGGAGACGAGGAAATCACACGGGCTGATGTCTATCAGGTCATGAAAAAAGATCATGAACGGGAGACGATTGACCGTTTGATTGCGGAAGCAGTTGAAAAACAGTCGAAAAATGGATCGAAGCCGACCGTGGAGCGCTTTGATTGACAATTTCCATCCAGTCCATGGATAATTGATCTATCGGATTACTTGGAATTAAAGCTTTTCATTATGAGGAGGAATGGTCATGCGCATTGCGAATTCAGTATTAGATTTAGTCGGCCGCACGCCGATCGTTAAATTAAATCATTTAACAGGACCGGAAGATGCGGACGTGTACTTGAAATTGGAATATATGAATCCGGGGTCAAGCGTCAAAGACCGAATCGCCTTAGCGATGATCGAATCAGCAGAGTCAGCGGGTCACTTAAAAGCAGGCGATACTATCATTGAACCAACAAGTGGCAACACAGGAATTGGATTAGCGATGGTCGCTGCTGCCAAAGGATACCGTTCGATTCTCGTCATGCCGGAAACGATGAGCATGGAACGCCGAACTCTTCTTCGTGCGTACGGTGCGGAGTTGATTTTAACACCCGGTCCAGAAGGAATGAAGGGTGCGATTGCTCGAGCAACGGCAGAGGCAGAAGAACACGGCTATTTCATGCCGCAACAGTTCAACAATGAATCGAACCCTGTTGTTCATGAAAAGACGACCGGACCGGAAATCGTCGAAGCGTTCGAAGGATTGACGCTCGATGCCTTCATCGCTGGAATCGGAACAGGCGGTACGATTACAGGAGCCGGGAAAGTTTTACGCGAGGCATTCCCGGGCATCGAAATCATTGCTGTTGAACCGACGGATTCTCCTGTTCTTTCAGGCGGAAAACCGGGACCTCATAAATTGCAGGGAATCGGAGCCGGATTTGTTCCGTCGATTCTTGATACGCAGATTTATGACAGTGTCGAGCAGGTGACGACGGAAGAAGCGTTTGATCATGCCCGTCGTGCAGCGAAGTCGAACGGGGTACTTGGCGGAATTTCTTCCGGTGCTGCGATTGCGGCTGCCTTGAAAACAGCGAAGCGTCTAGGCAAAGGAAAAACGGTTCTCGCGATCATCCCGTCGAACGGAGAACGTTACCTCAGCACGCCACTGTATCAAGTGGAAGAAGAGGCGGACAGTTCAAAACTATAATCTTAACAGACTCAGAGGTCCATTCCGGTTGTTCGGAATGGACCTCTTTTTCCTCGTCGGAAAGAATAGGACTTGCGTTTGAGTCGTCCGTCTGACTGATTTTTTGCGTATAATGAAAACAGAATAGCTCGGAAGTGGAGGAACAAGCGTGCGACAGACAGTATACGAAGCATTTACATGGACGAAGGAACAATTTTATAACCGGTACGTCGAATTGACGGCAAACCAGACCGGACACGTCTGGCTTGAAAGCGGACGAATCGGAGCTTATACGATGGCGGGGATCCAACCGGTGGGACACATTCGGACAAAAAATGGTCTCACGACGGTAACGGTGTCCGGGGAACGAACAGAGACGACAGATGCTCCATTTACGATCTTGGAGGACATCCGTTCACGTTACGCTTCGGCTCGACCGACGGGAATGCCACCGTTTTTTGGAGGACTGGCGGGATACGTCAGTTATGATGCTGTCCGTTATTTAGAACGCCTGCCGCATCAGGCGGCGGACGACCTGGAGACGGCTGATCTTTCCCTCTATTGGTATGATGAGGTGGCCGTCTTTGATCATGAGAAAAGTCAATTATTTGTTGCCGTCACCCGTGAGACAGAAGCGGAAGCCCGTCTGGCATTAGTCGAAGAAGTCGCCTCGTGGCGGCAAATGAGTCCGGCACCAGTCTTTCAGGTTCCAGACGTCAAGCGGCCTCAGCGGGACCGTTCCTTTAAACGGCATGATTTCATCCACGCCGCCGATCGGATCAAACGGTATATCGAGGCGGGCGATGTCTTTCAAGTGAATCTCGCTGTCCGCCAGCAAGAGCCGCTCCAGACGACACCAGCGCACATTTATGACGTCTTGCGAACTGTCAACCCGTCTCCCTACATGGGCTATTTTGCAGATCAGGAACTGGTTCTCGTGTCGGCGTCACCTGAGTTGCTCGTCGAAAAAATCGATTCATCCCTCGCGACCCGTCCGATTGCAGGAACCCGTCCGCGCGGCAAAGATGAGGAAGAGGATTTCGCTTTAGCGAAAACGTTGCTCGATAACGAAAAAGAACGGGCGGAACACGTGATGCTCGTCGATCTTGAACGAAATGATTTAGGACGGGTCAGCCGCTACGGTTCGGTTCATGTCGATGAGTTGATGGTGATTGAGAAATATTCACACGTTCAGCATATCGTCTCGAACGTCCGGGGTGAGATTGCGGAAGGGGAGACCGGAAGCAGTGTCCTTGCCGCCATGTTCCCGGGAGGCACGATTACCGGCGCACCTAAAATCCGGACGATGGAAATCATCGAAGAGCTTGAACCGGTCCGTCGGGGAATTTATACCGGCTCACTCGGTTTTATCAGCTGGGCGGATGATGCGATTTTTAATATCTTGATTCGGACGCTTGTCGCAAAAGACGGGATGGCGTATATTCAGGCGGGAGCCGGAATCGTGACAGATTCCGATTCGGAAAGCGAATATGAAGAATCACTCAGTAAGGCGAAGGCGCTTTGGGTCGCCAAAGAATTAGCGGAGGGAACGACATGATTGTACTGATCGATAATTATGATTCATTTACGTATAACTTAGTACAGTACTTTGGAGAGCTTGGACAAGAGGTAAGTGTTTTCCGAAACGATGCGATTACGATTGAGGAAATTGAAGAACTCGCTCCGGATCATTTGGTTATTTCCCCAGGACCATGCACTCCGAACGAAGCCGGAATCAGTTTAGAAGCCATCCGCTACTTTGCCGGTCGTCTGCCGATCCTCGGTGTCTGCCTTGGGCATCAGGCAATCGGTCAAGTGTTTGGTGGAAAGGTGGTCCGGGCAAAGACATTGATGCACGGGAAAGTGTCTTTGCTTACCCATGACGGTTCCGGTATGTTTGCCGGAATTGAACAGGAGACACCGGTGACGCGCTATCATTCGCTTGTCGTCGAACGGGAAAGTTTCCCGGACGCCTTGACGATGACGGCAGAAGTAGACGGGGAAATCATGGCCCTTCGTCATAAGGAGTTGCCGATCGTCGGCGTCCAGTTCCATCCGGAAGCGATTTTGACACGTGACGGGAAACAGATGTTAAAAAACTTTTTGGAGTTGACACACTATGTATCTTTGGCATGATGGACAGATAAAACAAGAAGAAGACGTACGCATCTCGCCGCTCGATCATGGATATCTATACGGGATGGGGGTCTTCGAGACATTCCGGACGTATGCGGGACATCCGTTTCTCTTTGATGATCACATCGAGCGTCTGCAGATGAGTTGCGCGGCAATCGGTATCAAATTACCTTACGTACGTGATGACTTATTGGCGGCTGTTGAAGCGTTGTGTCGTATGAATGGAACGGGAGATCTGTACTTTCGCTTAAACGTCTCTGCCGGAGCACGTGAAATCGGTCTTTCGATTGAACCGTATGAGCAGCCGACCGTTCTGTTGTATGCGAAATCGATCGGTTCCAGACAGATGGCGGAACGGGCGCTTGAAACCGTTCGTTTGCCCCGGAGTACACCGGAAACAAGTTATCGGTTGAAATCACATCACTATATGAACAATTTGGTCGCCAAACGTCAGTTGTTTAATCAAGAGGCAGAAGGTCTCTTTTTGACAAAAGACGGTTTCATCTGTGAAGGCATCACGTCCAATATCTTTTGGCGTTACGGAGAAAGATGGTATACGCCACCACTTGAGACAGGTGCCCTCAATGGTATCACCCGTCAATTCCTGATGGAAGAGTTGCCTGTCGAGGAACGACTGGCGTTGTTGCCGCAATTGACGGAAGCGGATGAAATCCTTTATACGAACTCGGTTCAAGAAGCGGTCGCGGTCTCTTCCTTGGATGGTCGAACATTCCCGGGTCTCGAAGGACACGGATATCAAGCAGTCCGGAGATTGTTTGATGATGCCGTCCAGTCGAAGTGGTCAAGGAGGGAAAAAGGATGACGAAAATCATGGGGATTCTCAACGTGACACCGGATTCCTTTTCTGATGGTGGAAACTATGTGGATATCGAACAAGCAGTCCGGCATGCGAAACAACTCGTCGCGGATGGAGCGGACGCGATTGATGTCGGCGGTGAATCGACTAGACCGGGCGCTTCATTTGTCTCGGCTGAAGACGAAATCGACCGTGTTGTCCCGGTCATTCGGCGCTTGAAACGTGAACTGGATATATTGGTGTCGATTGATACGTATAAACCGGAAGTCGCCGAAGCCGCTGTTCGTGCCGGGGCAGATATCATCAACGACGTCTGGGGATCGAAATGGGGGGATGGATCGATGGTCGAGGTGGCAGCCCGGCATGACGTCCCGATCATTTTAATGCACAACCGCTCAGAACCTCATGGACTAGATATGCTGGCTGAAGTACGGGCCGATTTGGAAGATTCGATTCGATTGGCGAAACAAGCCGGAGTGTCAGAAAACCACATCTGGTTGGATCCCGGGATCGGCTTCATGAAGACGCATCAAGAAAACCTATTTTTAATGCGTCATCTGTCGATTACGACGGACTTTGGTTATCCGGTCCTGCTTGGGACATCCCGGAAGTCAATGATTGGTCTGACGCTTGGCTTGCCAGCGGATCAGCGTGTCGAAGGGACGATTGCGACAGTCTGCTACGGTATTCAACAAGGGTGTGAATGGATGCGGGTGCATGATGTGCAGGCAGTTAAACGGGCAGCCGTCATGATGGATACGATGTTGGCTGCGGAATTACCGGGAGGAGAATGAAAATGGATCGGATACAGGTGACCGGTATGCGTTTTTACGGATACCATGGTGTGTTTGCAGAAGAAACGAAGTTGGGTCAACGCTTTAACGTTGATCTGACGATTGGTCTTGATTTATCGAGTGCCGGTAAGACGGATGATTTACGCGAAAGTGTCAATTATGCGGAGTTGTACGAAGTCACGAAGCAGGTCGTTGAGGGGAAGCCGTTGCAACTCGTCGAAGCGCTCGCAGACCGGATTGCAGAGCAGGTGCTGTTACTCGATTCCCGAATTCTTGAGACGACGATCAAGGTCATTAAACCGGATCCGCCGATTGCGGGACATTATGAACATGTTGCCGTTGAAATCCACCGGAAGCGGGGCGATTATGCATGAATCGTGCCTACGTCGCACTGGGATCGAATATCGGTGATAAAGCGGGACATTTGGCAGCTGCGATTGACGCTCTGCGTCATCTTCCGACGACACAGGCAATCCGTCCTTCATCCGTTTATGAGACGGCTCCTGTCGGCTATACTGATCAAGATCTGTTTTATAATATGGTGATTGAACTGGAGACAGATTTACCGGCGGAACAACTGTTGGACGTTCTCCAACAGATTGAACAGCAGGAAGGAAGAAAACGTCTGTTTAAAAATGGGCCGCGGACACTAGATCTCGATATCCTTTTATATAACAGTGAGATGATTCATATGGATGGACTGACAGTACCGCATCCACGTATGCAGGATCGGGCATTCGTATTGGCTCCGCTTGACGAACTCGTATCCTCTTATATTGTTCCCGGTTTAAATCGGACGGTTGCTGAACTCTATCAGGATTTACCGGAAACAGAACGAACAGATGTCAGACGGATTGAGTCGGGATCGATTGAAGGAAGAAGGGAAAAAAAGAATGACAGGATTTAAAATTGGAGAAGTCGAATTGAATAACCGTGTCATTTTAGCACCGATGGCGGGTGTCTGTAATCCTGCGTTTCGTTTGATCGCAAAAGAATTCGGGGCAGGTCTAGTTTGTGCAGAAATGGTCAGTGATAAAGGAATTCTTTATGAAAATGAACGAACGATGCAGATGTTATATGTGGATGATCGGGAAAAGCCGCTCAGTTTGCAGATTTACGGAGGATCGAAGGAAACGTTAGTCAAAGCGGCTCAATATGTCGATGCCAATACAAATGCGGACATCATTGATATCAATATGGGATGTCCTGTACCAAAAGTGACGAAGTGTGACGCTGGTGCCAAATGGTTGCTTGATCCGGATAAAGTCTACGAGATGGTTCATGCCGTATCGCAAGCGGTTGATAAACCTGTCACGGTCAAGATGCGGACGGGATGGGACAGCCATCATATTTATTGTGTCGACAACGTCCGGGCTGCGGAAGCCGGAGGAGCGAAAGCTGTCGCCATCCATGGTCGGACCCGTTCGCAGAAGTATGAAGGTGTCGCGGATTGGAAGATCATCGGTGAAGCGAAACGGGCCGTTAATATCCCAATCATCGGAAATGGTGATGTTCAAACCCCGCAAGATGCGAAACGGATGATTGACGAAATCGGGGTGGACGGTGTCATGATCGGGCGGGCGGCGCTTGGCAATCCGTGGATGTTGTATCAGACGATTCAATATCTGGAGTCGGGCACATTGTCGACCGAGCCGACGCCACGCGAGAAAATTGATATTTGTCTGCTGCATGCCGAACGTCTTGTCGCACTTAAAGGAGAGGCACTTGCGGTGCGGGAAATGAGAACCCATGTCGCGTGGTACTTAAAAGGATTAAGTGGGAACGGGCATGTTCGAAAAGCATTATTTGATACGGATACTCATGTCGGACTGCAAAAGTTGTTGCATGAGTATGTCGAAACATTGGAAATGAATGCAGTACATGTGTGACAGGTAAAGTATAGTCGGGATTACCCGTTTTATGGTACGCTAATGCCATTGAAGATGAGCGAATCGGTTTTGCTAAGAGCTGTCGGTCATACCGGCAGCTTTTTCATCGAAGAAGTAAAAACCGTCGTGAACCATTATAAAAGGAGTGAAGACAGTGAGTCAGGACATGGAAATGAACGATCAAATGCAGGTGCGCCTCGGTAAGATGAACGCAATGCGTGAACAAGGACTCGATCCGTTCGGTGCCCGTTTCGAACGCACGACAGATACGACGAGTATTCGTGCCGCTTACGGCGAACATGAAAAAGAAGAATTGGCAGAACTGAAGCCGGACGTCTCGATCGCGGGTCGCGTTATGACGACACGCCGTAAAGGGAAAGTCGGTTTTACAAACGTACAAGACGTGAATGGCCAAATTCAATTGTATGTACGTAAGGACGATGTTGGCGAAGAAGCGTATGAAATCTACAAAACGTGTGACTTAGGTGACATCGTTGGAATCAGCGGTTACGTGTTCAAAACGAATGTCGGTGAACTATCTGTTCACGTCACATCGTTTACGTTACTGACAAAAGCATTACGTCCGCTTCCGGATAAATATCACGGACTCAAAGACGTCGAACAACGGTACCGTCAGCGTTACCTCGATTTGATTACGAATACGGAATCGCGTGAGACATTCATCGCACGCAGTAAAGTCATTCGTGGGATTCGTCAGTATCTCGACAGCCTCGGATACTTGGAAGTCGAAACACCAATGTTGCATACGATTGCAGGTGGTGCATCAGCCCGTCCGTTCATTACGCATCACAATGCGCTTGATATGACACTATACATGCGGATTGCAATTGAGTTGCATCTTAAGCGTTTGATTGTCGGCGGACTCGAAAAAGTCTACGAAATCGGTCGCGTCTTCCGGAATGAAGGAATCTCGACACGCCATAACCCTGAATTTACGATGATTGAACTATATGAAGCTTACGCGGATTACAACGATATCATGAATCTGACGGAAAACTTGATTGCCCACGTCGCACAAGAAGTACTTGGTACAACACAAGTGACCTACGGTGAAGATGTAATCGACTTGTCTGTCGGTTGGAAACGTGCGCACATGGCGGATCTTGTCAAAGAAGCAACAGGTGTTGATTTCTTTGAAGAGATTTCGAAAGAGCGTGCACATGAACTGGCGCATGAACACGGTGTCGAAGTCCAAGCGCATATGACGACAGGTCATATCCTCAATGAATTCTTCGAACAGAAAATTGAAGAGTCATTGGTTCAGCCGACATTCGTCTATGGCCATCCGGTTGAAATTTCACCGCTCGCGAAGAAAAATCCGGAAGATCCTCGTTTTACGGATCGATTCGAATTGTTCATCGTTCGTCGGGAACACGCCAATGCCTTTACGGAATTGAATGATCCAATCGATCAACGTGAACGTTTTGAAGCACAGCTTGTTGAAAAAGAAGCCGGGAACGATGAAGCGCATGAAATGGATAATGACTTCATCGAAGCCCTTGAATACGGTATGCCACCAACAGGAGGACTCGGTATCGGGATTGATCGCCTTGTCATGTTATTGACAAATGCGCCTTCAATTCGTGATGTCTTGCTCTTCCCGACAATGCGTCATCAACAAAACTAATGAACGTTGGACTCTCCGCTTCTTTATAGAAGGAAGTGGAGAGTTTTCTTCTTTATTAACAAGGAATGTTTTGAGAGGGAAGTGAGATTATTCTTAGTTAGAAACGGGAACAATAAATTTTTAAATGTTTTTCTAATAAAACACTTGTACAAATAAAAACTCCATGGTATATTACTTCTTGTGCCGCAAATGGTTGTGACACACCGAAAAAAATATCAAAAAAAGTTATTGACAATCGTGTTGGTGACTTGGTAAGATATTAAAGTCGCTGAAAACGACACGACGAACTTTGAAAACTGAACGATGAGGCAAAAAACGTATCTTCGGATACAAACAATGAATGAAGCGCAAG
>NZ_JHZS01000005.1 GCF_000620865.1 Exiguobacterium sibiricum 7-3 | reverse complement strand
AAAATCAAACGAATGGTACCTAAGTTTTTTTTTATATAAAATGAGATGTCTTATCCAGGAAGTAAAGCCAGACCTAATTATTTGTACCCACTGTTTCCCTTCCCATCTTTTAAATCTTCTAAAAGAAAATCACTTGTGTGAAATACCAGTCATCAATGCCTATACGGATTTCTTCGTTAATCAAGCTTGGGGGAAACATCAAATCGACTATCACTTTCTTCCGAATCAGGAAACGAAACGGCGTTTGCACGACGAATTTGGAATTCACAATCACCGCATGTTCGTGACCGGGATTCCGGTTCATCCGGAAATCTTAAAGGGTTCACACAAAAGAGCTCATACAGGACGCATGAAAATATTAATTGCAGGTGGGAATAGCGGGCTTGGAGATTTAGGGTCACTGCTGCAACAGGTTAAGTATTGTATTCATACCGATTTTTATGTCTTATGTGGAAACAACAAAAAACTGTTTCGTGATATCACTTCTTGGCACTCCGACCATATCACGCCTATTGCTTATGTTTCTTCAAGACGTGTGATGAATAAATTATACGAAGAAATGGATGCCCTTATTACAAAACCAGGAGGCGTGACAATCAGTGAGGCCATCGAAAAAAGGATTCCCGTCTTCGTACACGGCGCCCTCCCTGGTCAAGAGGAAATCAACCTAAAATTTTTAATCAATCAACACCTCGTCTTTCGATTTGATACAAAAAAATCGTTAGATGAGATATTAGCGAACACGTTAAAAAACCCAATTGTCATGAAGGAATGGAACTCAGCTCTAGTCACTTATCAAAACGATCGCATTGATGCTCCCCAAACATTTATAGCGGAGTTCGTTCAACTTCTGTTAGAAAAGGGGACATTCTAATAAAGAAATTAGCCAAAGCATACGGCATATGAAGATACTATGGGTGAGGAGCGGTTAAAATGCGTACTATGATGACACGCTTTTGTCTTGTGATCCTTTTTTTTTATGGTGTACTACCTTATCTTCTTTCACGTGGATTTGGTTGGAAAGTAATCAAAAAAAGCACCCATCTTTCAGAGGTTGCTTTAACATTCGATGATGGACCGAATCCACTGTATACACCAATGCTACTCGATATTCTAAAGAAATATAATGTGAAAGCTACCTTTTTTGTATTAGGGTACAAGGCACAACTTTATCCGGATATCATCAAAAAAATTCATGATGAAGGACATCAGATTGGGATTCATAACGAGGCACATCTACCAAATTGGTCCATGCGTCCAAAAACGGTGCAGAAAGGTGTGGAAAGAACTTCTCAGCTCATCTATTCATTAATAGGTGAACGAGCAACAGTCTATCGACCACCTTGGGGTATGTTGAATGCATATGATTTATTGAAGAAAACTCCTTACACAATCGTACTCTGGTCTTTAATGGCAGAGGATTGGCGAATAGCAGGTGGAATACCAAAGATAGTGTCACACCTTTTGAAGAGCAAAGGAGGGGATATCATTTTATTGCATGATTGTGGAAAGACGTTTGGTGCTCAAGAGATGGCACCGATGAACACAATACAAGCGTTAGACATCGTATTACCAGAATTGCAGGATCGAGGACTCCAGTTCGTGAAACTAGATAAATGGATAGCGAAAGATCCGCGAATATGTCGGACTGATACGATGGGTTAATTCATTGGATTTCGTACGAATACCGTTAGCATGTTAGCAAGTATAGATTAGTCCAATGAATTAATCTATACTTGCGAAGTCTTAATTCAACGGTTCTATTACTATAAGGAGCGATTGAGGAGTGAAATCCCCCTGGTGATCTGTACCAGATGTCGTGACAAATTAAAAAGTTAGGTTACTTTTAAAGAATGATTCCTGTATCGAACAGGAATCATTCTTTTATGAAATCGACTTTCGAAAGACCCAATTAGACTGTCCCCAAAAATTGAGTCCGGTATACAGAATCATTCCAATCAAGATGGCTCCCGTTTCCTGCAGATGTGGAAAGAAATAATATACTCCCCATAAGCTGATGCGATAGGCAAGTATATAACTTAGCAGCACGACAATCAGGAAGCGAATCCAGTAGGTCCAGCCACCTGCTTCTTGACGGAACGTGAACCGACGATTCAGCATGTAACTGACCCACACACCACACGCATTTCCGATTGCCGTCGCCACCCAGTACCCCGTATGAGCGACATGAAAGCAAAATAAGGTAATCGTAAGACCGACCAATGTATTCAGAATACCGACGAGTAGAAATCGAAACAGCGTTATCATTCTCTTTTCTCCTCGATGACATATCGGGGACGTCGTTTCACTTCCCGATAAATTTTCCCGATATATTCGCCCACGAGTCCGATTCCAAATAATTGAAGCCCTCCGATGAACCAGATTGACATCATCAAGGAGGTCCAACCATCCATCGTTTCACCCTCATATCTACGATATAATGCATAGCAAACGAACCCTGCCGAGACGACCAACATGAAGAGCGACAATAGAAACAAGAGTTTGATGGGACGGACACTGAAGGAGGTTACACCATCCCATGCAAGCGCCAACATCTTTCGCAGCGGGTATTTTGATTCACCAGCTTGTCGGGGATTACGGGTATATGTCACTTCTGTCGTCCGAAAACCGAGCGATGGAACAAGCCCGCGGAGGAAAAGGTTTCGCTCCGGGTAGGAACAGAGCGTTTCGACTGCACGTCTGCTCATCAGGCGATAATCTGCATGGTTGTAAACCGTCTCGACTCCAAGCCAATCGATAAATCGGTAAAATCCTTGGGCCGTAGAACGCTTGAACCAGCTGTCACTTTTTCGATCCTCTCGTACACCATACACGATATCATTTCCTTGTGCGAAGCATCCCAGGAACTGTTCAATCACCTTTACATCATCTTGAAGATCGGCGTCCATTGATACGATACAATCTGCGGTCGCATGTCCTTCCATGAGTCCAGCGAACAACGCATTTTGATGTCCAACATTATGGGCAAGCTTCAATCCCCGGAATCGTGCATCCTTAGCATGGGCACGCTCGATTTGTAACCATGTGTCGTCATGGCTTCCATCATCGACGAACAGAACGAAGGAATCCTTCGAAATCAGTCTCTCCTCCTTCCAATCTTCAAGGAAGCGGCCCATCACCTGAATCGTCAGTGGTAAAACCTCTGTCTCGTTATAACAAGGAATAATTATCCCTAAGGTAGGGATTGTCGTCATCGTCATAAAAATACCCCTTCCCAATTATGATTACTTCATGTTTTTTGATGGTGCTTGGATTCGATACAGCCGAATCTTCCATGCCGACTGCCGATTCTGGAACGTCTTCTCATAGCGTAGTCCGGTGGCTTCCGCATTTTGAATCGGTACGGCGGACAAGACATACGTCGCACCAATCCGTTTCAACTGTGTCGCATCGATGGATAAATGACGGATTGGTACCTGATGATGCTTCGTAAATTCATATTCCTTCTCGAGCTCTGAAGAGAACAAGTAAACGCGATTTCCCCATGTATCAAAATAGTGTTGGAGCATCTTACTTTTATCCAATTCTCCCCTAATGACTTTCCGGAAGGACGCTTTATAACTCAGTGGATAAAAGTTGACGTAACCATCGACGGTACGCATGCCGTTGTATTGTGCGATGGCAGGATGCATCCCAATCGAGGCGACTTGATAATTCTTCGTCGGTCGGTCGATATAGCGTTTGATGTCATCGAACTGGGCCGTCGCATAGAACGCTTCGTATGATGGATGATGACGATAAACAAACTCCGGATTCCATGTGAGTAGAATGGCTGTTTGTGCGGTGAGCAATACTAGTGCAATTTTTCGTTTTGATATCTTCCATAACCAGTCGAGCATCAAGAAGAACAAGCCGTACCACACCATCGGCTGCAAGAAATGAAATCGCGAGAAGTTAAAGGTCCGCATAAGGGACACCTGTTGCTTCAGTGGATTCCACCCGTCATAGAACCAAAACGCATACCAAAGCGATAAGCCAAGCAAAAACCAAATCAAAGAGCGAATCGGCTTCGATTCTTCCTCTCGTTTCCGAAAAACGATGACTCCGAAGACGAGCAATGTCAGTAGAATGACTGGCGATTGTGCTGCCCGGTCATGCGTATGCCCCAGCACCAGGTGCTTGAAGAACAGACGGATAGTTGCCCAGAAACCGTTGCTTCCAATCTCGAAATCATTCCGACTCGTAGGTTCTTCTTCCCATAACATCGAATAGACCAATCGATATTCAATCAGTAAGTACAGGATGACTTGTGTACAATAGGCAAGCCAAAAACGACCATGGAAATGGCGCCCCCGTATCTCTTTGATGACGTGATAGATGGCGAGCGTCGCCAAGAAGAAGAATATCCCTAGTACGAAGCTTGAATAGAACGGGACGAGTAACAGGACGAGGACATTCGCCTTCTTCCGTCTTCCCTTCCAGATGTTCCAATATGCCCATAATAAGAGGGGCATCCCAAGCGTGCTCAACATGCCGGATGGCCAAAACGGTGTCCAAGAAAACAGGACAGCGACCCATAGTGCATAGGAATGAGGTATGACTGTCTTCCCATGATCGCGCAATAATAAATACATGCCTAGAAAAGCAAAGATACGGACCAACAATTGACTGATGACGTACGCCGTATAGGGGGGGAACCATTGGTATAACCAGACGATGCCCGTGAAACTGCTGACGAAGGCGTTCCTTGAGACGACCCCGTTCAATAGATCAGGAACGTTCGCATGAAGACCTGTAAAAAGCGTGTTCGTATCGATTAATGTCTTGTACCAGACGATGTTTGAATCTAAATTGTCATGAATTCGGATATGTGCCTGTTCTCCTAAAAGAATCATGGGCAGGATATATACACAAGCCGCTAAGATTCCAATTAGGATACGTGTTCTTTCTTTCACCATCTCACTCCCTAATTTTGATGCATAAACAATCATATGTTCATCAAAAGGATACGATACATCTTTCCTTTTTATTCAAGCGTTTGTTCCATTCTGATGCCTACTCCATCGGAGTGGATGAGTCTTTTTAGTTCATCCATCCAAGTTAGCTAGTTCAACCTGTATCAAAAATGACTAAAAATATACATGATTTTAAGATAGTATTTCCACGTAAGAATTTCCAAAAATCTGGTCACCTTCGTACTGAATACCAAAAGTTAGTATCATCATAATATAAGAATGGAAACAAATGGAGGGATAACTTGAGAATCACATAATGTAATTGCTATTAAAAGTCAAAAGACATCTCCTATATACTTTAAGAGATGTCTTTTGAGTCTATTTTATTTTGCAAACACTTGATCTTTTTTAGTAGCCGTCAAATACGTTACTAGCCCTAAAATCGTACAAAGGAATAAGATGCTCGTACCTACAGTACCAAGTCCTAGTCCTCCATTCTTATGCGATTGTGACAAGAAATCTCCCAAAGATGCACCAAGAGGACGTGTTAGAATATAGACCATCCAAAAAGCAACAACGCTATTTAACTTGAATGCATAATACCCTATCGTAATTGCGATGATCATAAGAGCGAAAATGATACCGGATAGAGCATATCCTAGTCCTAAGCCTTCAGACAATAAATCCCCTGCTGCTGTACCTAATGCAAACGTAAAGAGAATCGCCGTCCAATAAAAAATCTCTCTTTTCATCGTGAAGATTGAATGGATGGATAACGTACGCTCGCTGATATACCATGCACTGAAGGCGACAATCGTGGCAATGGCAAAAATGACAGTGGTCGTGACGAGTGATACTCCATAGTTATCGACTAAATTGTCTGTGAACAGTGTTCCTACAACGCTAATCAATACGACGGTCAACCAATACACCCACGGTACGTACTGACGCTTTTTAAACTGTAGATAGAGCGTCCCCATCAGAAGGACCGTCATAATAATGGTCGTATTCGACAATCCCCAATGTAAATTAAAGTTTAAAAAATCAGCTGCAGTTTCGCCTACTGTCGTCGCCATGATTTTTATGATCCAGAAAAAAATCGTCACTTCAGGTACTTTGTTCAACAAGCTTCTTGTCATCGTTTCGTCTTCGACATTTAAAATAGTGGTCTGAGTTTCTTCGAACCTTTTCATTCGTCTTTCCTCCTCTTCTTTAGTCAGTAACTGTTTCGATAGGCTAACTATAAAAGAGAAAGATGAGCGAGAAATGAATTTAAAATGAAATTTTTTTCAGAATGGGTACGTCATCTTTTTTAGAAGAGAATATCATAGTTAGAGATTATTCACTTTTTATAAGTGGTATGGATATGCTGACTTTCGTCCACTCATTAAAGACGCTATCTATCTCTAATGTGCCTTTATACTGCGTGAGCAGAACGTTAGCAATCGACAACCCCAGACCACTTCCTCCGTGCTTCCGACTTCTCGCTTTGTCGACGCGGTAAAACCGATCCATGACATGAGGGAGTTCTTCTTCAGGAATTCCGACTCCCACATCCTTCACTTCAATCACTAGCCGATCATTGGCAGTGAGTAAGCTGATGCTTACGTTTTTTTCTTCCTTGGAATATTTGATCGCATTGTCTAATAAAATGACCACAACTTGTTCAAGATGATTTTTAGAGATGTTCACACGAAAGTGATTCTTGAATGTACAATTTATGGAAAAGCTTGCGTCTTTGTGGAGTAACTTAAAATTTTCGACGATATTTTGAAATATGCCAGTTAATTCTTCAGAGGTTAGTGATTTTGATACAGAAGGTGTTTCATCTACCCTCGATAAAATGACCAACTCTGAAACGAGACGGATCAAGCGATTCGTTTCATTTAAGCTCAACTCGATGGAACGCTCAAGCACTTGAGGATCCTCTTTTCC
Source organism: Exiguobacterium sibiricum 7-3 (assembly GCF_000620865.1). Classification (NCBI taxonomy): domain Bacteria; kingdom Bacillati; phylum Bacillota; class Bacilli; order Caryophanales; genus Exiguobacterium; species Exiguobacterium artemiae. The sequence goes on along the minus strand of NZ_JHZS01000005.1, from coordinate 47,340 downwards.
CCAACGCTTGATGAGTGATAAATGTCCATGAATGACCGATAGCGGCGTCTTCAGTTCGTGCGAAGCATCTTCCACGAACTGTTTTTGTTGGATGAATGATTTTTCGATGTCGGTCATCAAATCGTTGAATACGATTCCCAGTTCTGAGATCTCATCTTTTTGCTCGCTGATGGGTAACCGCTTATCGATGCCTTCACCTTTAATTTGTTTTAAGGATTGAATCATTGTATTGATTGGCTTCAACAGTTGAAAGGCAATGATTCGTCCACCAACAAAACTTAGCAGAATCGCTACCACGCCTGTACTGACGACTAATGCTAGAAGTTGGTCAATGAGACTATCGAATCCTTCCACATTGCGGATGATTTCAACGGTTCCTTGGAACTCACCCACCGTAAGTGGTTTCCGATAAATGAGAACTGTTTCATTCGTAATCTTTTTTTCAATCAATTCAGATCGTGTCATGAATGTTGCGGGCACCCACTTTTTAGGAATCCCATCCGTGATAGTAAACACCACGTGCCCATCTTCTCGTACCAGACGAATCATTTGATCCTGCTCATTCAAAACCTTGAGATATTTTTGTCGTTCTGAAATATTCTCGGCTGAGTCAGATTCTTGAATATATGCTACAACTTCATCCATCCGTTTTTGAAGTGAGCTTTTTTCATGCACCATAATCCAATTTTGAACTAAAAAATACTGTAGCATTGTGTATATGAAAAATAAGATAAGTAATATGGATGCTGCCCATAACGTTAACTTTCCATTGATTTTCAAATTTCGTTTGGTATTTTTCATTGTCGCATCACATATCCTAATCCGCGAATGGTCTGAATGTACTCTTCTTTATTTGAAGCATTGAGTTTATTCCTAAGGTGTCGTATGTAGACATCTACGACATTGGTTTCTGCTTCACTCTCATATCCCCAAATGTGATCCAAAATGACTTCTCGTGTAAGTACACGATCCCTATTCTTCATGAGCATGAACAATAAATCATATTCTTTCTTCGTCAGCTCAATGATTTCATCTTCTTTGTGTAATAATCGAGATTCAATATTCAAATCAAGATTCTTAAACTTTATTGAATACGCGTCTAGTTCAACCTTTTTTTCGTTTCTTCTCACGATTACTCTGATCCGAGCCAATAGTTCTTCAATCGCAAATGGCTTCGACACATAGTCATCTGCTCCATTATCGAGCCCCATGACCCGATCCATCACACTATCTCTGGCAGTAATCATGATGATTGGTATGTCTTTCACTGATTTCACTCGTCGACATACTTCTACCCCATTCAATTTTGGCAACATCAAATCGAGTAATATAATATCCCAACTGTTATTAAGTGCTAATTCTAATCCTTGCCTACCATCCGATGCTACAGTGACTTGATATCCTTCATGGCTAAGTTCTAAGTCTATAAATTCGGATAATCCTTCCTCGTCTTCGATAACTAGAATCTTCATCTGATTTAATTTCCTCCTGAATGGATTATTTTTTATACGAAGAAGAGTATTCAACCTGTATAAAATAAGAATTCTTGTTCTTAAAATAACATTTTTTAACTGTCTAAAAACTCTTCTTTAGTTTTTTATAAAAATAAGACTAAGTCACCCACTCCGTAAGAAGCTCGGACCCAGTCTTCAGATTTTTCTCTACTCTTTCGCTATATCCTCTTTCTTGGATTGTGGATGGCCTACAGTTAGTTGGACATAGGACGAAAGTAAATGTGATCAAGAATAATCAACAAAAATACTCGGTATCAGTAATGTGCAACGTCCTCCAATTACCAAGAAGTACATTTTTATTATGAATCCAGGCAACGACCATTGGTCGATGATGTGGTGGAAGCCATACTTGAAATTTTCCGATGCAGTCGCGGAAGCCACGTTAAAAATCATCAAGACAGAGTTTGTCAAAAAACGAGTGTTCTCGAGTTTGACGGAGCTGGAACGCGAGTTCCAGGATTACGTAAATGGGTTCAACCACCTTCGCATACACGGTACATTGAATTATCAAAGCTCCGTTCGCTACAAGCAATCACTCCTTAAGAAAATTGTCTAGTTTAGTGTTTATAATCCAGCAACAGCTATCACACTGCCTGATCCACTCACATCATTTCCTATACAAAGAGGAGCAAGACACTAGTTATCCATCCATCTCCCCATAAAAAAAGGACACCACCAACGCCGTTAAATGAACATCTATCGGGACTCCATTTACTGTCAGAAGATTCGATAAGAGGAATGCACACATCCAACATAGAGTATTTACCCGTTTTCCCATATACTATCCTCTGTATATTTTTATATCAATCGACCGTTTTATATAATTCATTTATAAGTATTTTTAAACTATAATTAAATGGTACTTACTTAATTAATTAAAAGGAGACTACACAATGTTAAATATTAAATCATTCTTAGACTCTCATGGAGAAGACTACGAACTAACACGAGGCGGACAGGATCTAGGTGTTGTTAGAGGATTGAAGAATACAGAAAAGGGAAGTAATCAAAAATTCGTCGGTTTCGTACCGGAAGTAGATATTCAAGTAGGAGATTGGTTAGAAGGTAAAGTAACGAAAAATGTATTTTATATTCGGGATATTACTTCTGATATTGTTAATGGGGAAGTTTTTCAAAAAAAATGTTTCTTCTTAACAAAGGTTGAATATGAAGAAAAAAAAGCACGAGAACGACCTGCTCAATCAATAGTGTATAACCTTAATGGCGCCAACACTCGAGTCAATAATCATTCGACAGATCATTCAATGAATGTAGTAAACGCCTCGAATCATGAAGTATTCGATGAAATAAAAAAAATTCTTAGTGAAAACGTTAATGATCAAGACGAGTTACGTGAGTTAAGAATATTAGTAAACAATATGGAAAGCACTCAAAATACTTCTGCTTTCACTCAGGCATACCAAAAATTTGTAACAAGTGCTGCTAATCACATTACAATTCTCACTCCTTTTATTCCTGCATTAACTCAGATGATTACATCGTAAGTAATTTAGTATTATGAAATATGAAATGCGCGTGATTATTAATCCTGATTAGTGGATATATTGTTATTAAGAGAAGCTATTGCAGGTTGTTAATAAAGGCGAGAAATGATGGTGTTTTATAAATTGAACACAATCGAATTGATGATTACTTCTTTTTGGAGTATCGTCATTTGTCCTGTAATCTATACCATTATTTCTACACGCATTCCACCGAATGATACTAAAACGAACAAACGCACAAAAAAATAACCTTTGTTGCTACCAACAGCAAAGGTTATCAAGATAAGCTTCTTTCCAGTGAAAATGCTTAAAAAACGTCGAACAATCTAGCAAATTCTCTCATGAGATCTAGTGCCCCCCACTAGATCTCATTTTTAGTTTAACCTATTATTGTATAGGTTATAAATCATATATTTTATTATGTCTTCTTACTATGAATGTTTACATATTCGATAAAAACTAAACCCACTCTCACTATTTTTTCACTCAAGATTTGTAATGGAACCAAATGAAATTAATTTCCTTTCACCCTTAAGGGAGACTATTTCTATTCTTTTTTTATATTCGTCTATTTTTTGCACATAGCCCTTAAATGTTTTTATTTCACTATCTCTACTCTCAAAATAGTGAACTGTGACCTGGTTTCCTTTAAAGAGTGCTTCTGTTAAGAATTCATCATAAATAGACAACATCTGTTCATCCAATTCCGGCATCTGGATTTTTTGCTTTTCTTTATAGTACTCGTATAACAATGCTTTATGTTCCGGCATAAGAAATGGTATCCACTTTAAGTTTCCTCGATCTTTATACATCTTGCACCCCCTTAAAAATAAGAATATATGTTCTTATAATAACCTTTTTTAACTAACTAAAAACTTTTTTATTTTTAAATGCAAATAGGACTAAGTCATCCACTTCATAAAGAAGCCTCGACTTAGTCCTATAGCTTTATCTCTCTAAATCATAATTGTTTTTGGTTACATTTGTTGAAGTGATACTTTTACTATTTATATGTGGTTTCTCAGATTGGCTCTTAAAGTGTTTGGTTACAATCACCTCTTCAAAGACTTTCTTTAGAGGTCTTCCAGTTCCATTTACTGACTCAATCGTTACTTCGAGTAATTTCTTAGAGTCTACCTTTTCCAACTGGAGAGAGTAACCCAGCTTATCTGCTACTTTTTCAATAAATATTCTCTGTGTACGTCCGTTCCCCTCTCGGAACGGATGGATCATATTAAGTTCACCATAATAATAAGCTAATTTTTCACCTATGTTATTGGACGTAATAGACTTCGAGGTGATGTCCCTATTTAGCTTTGTAACTAAATCTTCTAATGCAGCTGGTACATACAGAGCATTAGCAAACATCGTTTTTCCTTTAACGATGTTCACCGTTCTATACTCACCGGCCCAATCATATACATCCTCAAATAAGTTTTTATGAATCTTTTTTATCAAAGAAACATCTAGCTTTAAATTCGGAGTAGCTATCAATTCGTTTTGTAGTTTAATCCATCCACGAATCGTAGACCTCTTCTCTAAAATCTCCAACTTTCTAGGATCTTTTTCGCCAAATTTATTCTTCAATACACCATCTTGAGAATAAGGATCTGTGCTCAATGTGTTCCCTCCCCTTACGTGTTAGAAGATATTTCTTTTAATTTTTCATCATAGTAAGCATCAATTTCTTCAGTAGGATCTAATCCTAATGACAACATCTCTTTGATTTTTTTCACTAGATCTTCTTCTATAGGCAATCCCTCAGCTGCAGATGAAGCTAAAAAACCTGGTAATAGTTCAAGCATTTTATCGGCATTTTGGAGTTTTTTCATGTATATCTCCTCCTTGTTTTATAGTTTAATTATATCATAAATAACTACAAAACACGATTGTTTATTGCTTAATCCGTGACTATTTTAGTGATTATTAAGCCTTTATTATTGTATAGAAGCTTTACATCATATACTTTTTCTTTAGCCGTAGTGAATTCGAATAAAGTTTCAGTATTACCTTCCACCTCCTTTATTTGTTTTATCTTATACTTCTTCACAAAGCCATACGGTTTCACCTTATTCATAATTAATTGATCCATCTCTTCCGGGCTTTCTCCATTTGGACCTTCAATTATTTCAGGAGCTCCCTTAACCCCAAAGGCTTCAGGTGAAAAGTAGCTAAACAAAGAATATCCATCTACGACCGATTTACCGAACTCTTCAGCCCTACTCTTTACGTCCACTTCAGGAAGTTCATGTAAAAATGTAGAAAGGGGCTCTTGAGACTCATTATTAGTAGTCTCAACTTGATGTTTTTCATGTCTTACTTCACCAATTTTTACTGCAGCTGTAATGATCAAGGTTGTCGTAACTATAAATGTACCGATTAAAATCAAAATAAATCGTTTGTACCCCATCAAAACAGCCCCTTTACTACTAGTTCTGGATTAATTGCATTCTTTTTATCGACAGTCCAAGCTGGAGAATGTACTTCAAAGTGTAAGTGTGGGAAAGTGGACCATGGAACCCCGGGCGTATTTCCTACCATTCCAATTTTTTGCCCCTGCTTGACACTCATTCCTGTTTTAACCAACGGCGTGTAAGCTAGGTGAGCATATACCGATTCAAAACTCTTACCTTTTACCTTGTGCTTGATATACACTACATTTCCGTAAGACGATGAGTATTCTGCTCTAGTTACTTTGCCTGCAGCAATCGAATAAATTCCAATTTTCCCTTCATCTGCCCAAGAATGAACGTTCAAATCAACACCTGCATGCCAGGCTGGCGACCTGAATTGGTGCCAAGTACCTTTAGTGTAGGTATCTTTTGGCATAGGTGAAATGAAATCACCTTTACCAGCGATGAAATCTCCACCCATCGAATCACACGATGCTTTACCAGGGTTGTTATAATACTTCAACACCATCATGGCATGTTGAGGTGTACCGTGTACTCCATCACCACATCCTAGTTGAGTTGGGTGTGACGAACACCAGTATTTAGAAAACTCTTGCGCTTTTTCTAGTGTATATTTGTTTCCGTGCGACTTAATCCAAGGTAAAAATGCGCCACCGAAGTTATAGGTTTGAACGGCGATCATCATGTCACCTCCAGCCTTTTGGATTGATGCTTTCCACTCTTGTACACCTGCTTGGATCGAGTATTCAGCATCCTGAATACCGTTAGGCCCTTTAGGATATCGCGTGTTATATGGTCCTTCTGAGGATTGCATTGGATCCGTTCCCATTCCTGAACTTTCCTGTTGCATCATGGCCATAAGCCATCCTGTGTACTGTTCTACTCCGTATTTCTTTGCATACTTTTCAATGAGCGACTTATAGCCCTTCACGTTATCTGTAACGCCTTTAGCACTACCTCCAGGGGCAACATCACCAATACAAAGACCAATCCCTCCTGATACTGATTGGAGATCAGGATACATCTCCATGAGCATCCCACTATCCAGAATACGCTTGACGTCTCTTTTCATCACTTTAGTAAACTTTGCGAGATCCATAGCTTCGTCTACACCATGTGAAGACATCGATACTCTATAAGTTGATTTAGCACCAATTTCCCTTAGCGATTCTGCTATGTTCTTTGTGCTACTACCACTACTTTTTATAAACGATAAGATTTGATTCTTACCTTTGTATTTTTTTTTCGATACTACTTTTTCTATTGTTCCTCCGCCTTTGATACACTCACCTTTCTTATTTTTCTTTTCGCATTTAACACTCTCTACCTTTAGCTTTTCTACACTCAACTCTATAAAATACAATGCTGCTTCTTCTGGATCACCTTTATCGAGATCATTATCAAAACGCACCATATCAAACGCAATGAGTTCTTGCCAATCTATACCGAACTCACTAGCTACATTGGCATATTCTTTAACTTTAGCTTCCTCTCCCCCAGGCATAAAACCTGTAAAGACAAGAAAAGGCACAGTAAGAATAATCGCTAAGATTATACCCACTGCGCCCGCCAGCTCTTTCCAATGCTTAAGTGCAAAAGAAGCTAGTTTAATTTTTAGCATCATAAAGTCGTCTCCTCAGCTAATTATTATTAGGCTGCAGGATCTGAAGTGAAGATTTACTATTCAGTGTCAGAATCACTTTCGACATAAAAAATCCATTCATTTAGTCGGAAGAATTCTTTTTCCTGTTCAGTAAATTGAGTGGAGAAGTATATCCAAGCAAATAGCTCAATCAATTCTGCTTGTTTTAAGCCAAAATGCTTTGCATATACTTTCATTTCATCAAAAACGCCATCTTTAAAATCATGTCCCATTCGTTCTTTTCGTACACCGGTTGTCGGTGGGGCAATTATTTTATGATTTCGTTCCTTGATTTCTTTAACCACTCCAAGACCGTTATCAAAAATTTCATTCCATCCCATTTCCTTCTCTCTTAACTTACTTAAACCTCTAAGGTAATGGATGGGTAGGATTACTTCATTGCGTACCGCAAATGTTTTAAATGGCATATAGCATCCCTGTTCTTTCTAAAGATTTTCTTCGTGTACAGGTTATGAAGAAGAAGACTTTTCTAACTTCATAATGTCACAAAGTGATATAAAGATGCAATACGAACCAATAATTGGTAGTTGAAAATGCGTCTTTATTCGGTTTTAGAAGTCAGAACATACTTATTCCATTCAATGTCTTTAGGGATAGAGCCTTTATCTGCCTTTTTCCCACTCGTTCTATAGACTCCATCCTTCCAGGCACGCCACTTGAACCCTACTGGTTTTTGATTATTGCCTTTCATCACTTCTAATTCGATCCCTACATCTTGGGCTATTTCATTCCAAATTTTATACATTCTTATGTGTGTATATGTGTGTATGACTACAGGGTCACCTTTCAAATCTTTAGCTCTCATAAACGACTCAAGTCGTTTAAAATCACTCACAAGATCTTTTTTCCACCTTGCTGTTATTTCATCTGAGGTTATGCCTTTATCACGCATCTCTTTCATTTCTTCTTTTAAGTACAATTGATGGTGCATTTCATAACTTCCATCATTCAACTTACGGAAATCTAGTTTTTTAATTCCCAACTCTTTTCTAAGCTGTTTTCCTTCTTTTTTATAATCTACTTTTTTATAGATTCTTAAATACAAGATAGTGCATACTACCACATAACATATCGATCCATAAAAAATCACATCAGATATTTTTGATACTGGACTTGTCAATGATTCAGTTATAAACCTTGTAGAAAACATTCCAATAAATGCTATAGTGACTCCTATTGCAAAAACCCACCTCGCTTCAAGCCATCTACGTTCTTCTTTTCTTAAATCTTCAGTAGTCCATACTTTGCTCATACCAAAATCCCCCTTGCTAAAAGTGTTAAGATTGCTCCTAAACACATATTAACAGCACCCGGCCAATTTTCGAAAATGACTTCCTTTCCTAACGGCGCACCAGGAGTAAGTACTAGGATAAGTTGCTCTCTTTGTTGTTTCAAAGCATTAAGAAATCCTTCTTTTCTGATCCATGAGATCCATCCGATTCCTAACTGCAGTAGATACGTAATTACACAAAATACTAAGGTTTGATGAATCAAATTATCATTTGTAAATGATGTAATCCAAACGCTCATAACCACAAACATTTTTGTATCACCTGGGCTAGAAGTTCTCATTTTTTCAATGATTATCCCAAAAATTAAAGCAATAAGCATGACAAATAAAACAATTAAACTATTAGGATGAACGTAATCAAAGTAGAAGAGTCCTAAGATAAGAAATACTACATGCTGAACATTAGAGGTTCTTCGAAATTTGATATCCGTATACAGGTTGTAAATCGTATAGTAGCTAAATAATAAACAAGCACCAATTAATAAAATGAGATTGAGTGTGGCGCTTTCGAACAAAATATTTATACGTACGTGTTCTATAGGGAATCTGATCATCTAAATAAAACCTCGCTGACTCCCATTTTCCTAGCATGTAATGTGAAATCCATATTCGATATTCCAATCAAGTTAAATATTTCATACCTATAGGTTCCTTCGATTTCAAAGTACAACCCTTGATTGTGTTGGACCTTCCCTTGTGTATAGGAAATCTTGTAGTTCTCTAGTCCATCTTCTTTCATGCGTGTTTTAATTTGTCCTACGATTGAGTGAGTAACTCCTTCGTATTCATAATCAAATCCGCCCTGTCTTTCTGCTAATTCCACTGCATCATTTGCTAAGTTCTGAACCTTCGTTTTCTCATTGCTCATAATTATTCCTTCAGGAATCAATAGACTAAAAAGAATGAACATTGTAATCAAGATTGCTGTTGTTGCTGTGTTTTGCAAAGTACATCCTCCCCTTACTTAATAAGAAGCAAGAGAAGAAGTACTCTTCTTCTCTTGTCTTACTCGTTACAGTTCATTGATTATTTAGTCCAAGTACCAGGATCGAATTTATTAGATGTATCTTTTAATTTCGTACCGTGATTCGTAAATGACGTTTGTAGCGCTGTATAGATCAATCCAACAGCCATGACTGCTGCGAAGATTCCACCTACAATCCACATTCCTGTCTCTGAAGAGTTTTGCGAAACCTCTGAAGCAGTCCATTTAGGAGCAAGCGTTTTTGATAGCACTAGCGTTAGCGTTAATACTGTTAAGATAATCATTAAATTCATTTCTATCATCCTTTTCAATTTAATTTTTTTGATATTTTAATTGAAGTTTTTTTATTTAGACCAAGTACCAGGATCGAACTTATTAGATGTGTCTTTTAATTTCGTACCGTGATTCGTGAATGACGTTTGTAGCGCTGTATAGATCAATCCAACAGCCATGACTGCTGCGAAGATTCCACCTACGATCCACATTCCCGTTTCTGATGAGTTCTGCGATACCTCTGAGGCTGTCCACTTAGGAGCAAGTGTTTTTGCTAGCGCTAGCGTTAGCGTTAATACTGTTAAGATAATCATTAAATTCATTTCTATCTCTCCATTCAATTAAGTTGAGTAAGTTACATAGATAACATTGACTGATTAAAGGTCACATACAAAATTACCAGTGGATAAAGAAGAATTAGCATAACTACAGCAAAGTTCCATTTAGAAAACGCCATAGGTTTAGTAGAAATAAGGTACTTGTAATTCTCACGAAGAAGTTTATCCATAAGTTTAATTTGGTCATCTAAGATCATTTGAGCCCCTTCTTTATTTACCTCTGTAGCTTGCTTGATAGCAATTACGAAGGTATGAGCTTCAGCAATCTCTAGTTTCTGTGCAAACTCTTTTAAAACTAAATCATCACCGGGTCTTGTTTCTAAGTTCATTGCAAGTTCTTCAACAAAGGGTCTTAGATATGGCCCAGCATATTCAACCGATTTTTTTATTGCTTTCGTAGATGTATAGTTTTTTAAAAGAGTAGCAACAATCTTTAAATACCCTGGTAGCTCAAGTCTCCTATTCGTAATTGCCGACCTCATATTTTGGCGTAACTGAAAGTTCGGATAGAAGTACAAGAATGGAGAAACACACGCTAAAATCTTAAACATTAGTGCACCTGTTAAAGTCATACACAGTAAAGATAACGTAGTAGGTACCACTGCATAAAGAATTTTAATCTGTCTAAATTTCTTTACGTCAAGTTGCATTCCAGCGTATCTTAGCTTGTCTTCTAATTCTCTTATTTTCTGATTTGTCACTCCTGCTTTTTGACTATTTGTATTGAAAATATTTTCCTGATCATCACCTCCTTCCAAGAGTATTTCTGTAGCTGTTATTCCATCATTAGGAGTGACAATGTAGTAAATTGCTACAGATACAACTACAAACAACAGAATTGAAAGAAATATTAGCATTTTTTCACCCCCTCTTACTTCTCTGCCATTGGATTAAAGTTAGAAAGTTTTCTAACGATGAAATATATTCCTATGACAGCTAAAAAATTGAATGCAATCACTGCTCTACCTTCAAATGTTTGGGTTAGCGCATCAGCCATTTTTGGCATGAAATTAAACAACAAAGGTACTAATAAGACAAATGCAGCATTCTGGTAATAAGCTCTTTTTTCTCTAACCAAATTAGTTTTCAATTCTGCAATAAGAGTTTTTTCGGACTCAATGTCGTTCACTATATCAGCTAAAATTTTATAAGAATCTGTACCACCATCCCGATCAGCTATATCGAGCTGATCTACATAAAACTTCAGCATTTTGAACGGGTATTTCTCTACAAAGTCCTCAAATGATTTTCGAATTCCGACACCAGAAGAAATACTTACTATAATCTTGTCGATATCATCTTGAATCGTATAATGCTGGAGACTCTTGATTTCTTTTAAAGCTTTAACAGATTGATGAGTAACAAGTAGAGTTGAAGTAAAGGCACTCAAGAAAATCAGTAGTCTATCAAGCAAGATCACTCGTTGTTTCTGCTTCTTTCGATTTACCATGATTCTTGGAACGACAATTCCAAGCAATCCTAAAGGAAGCATTAACTCATTCTTACCAAACGAGAAGTAAAAGAATAACGAGATTGTAGTCACTGATAATATTGTTATTCCCAACCATTTCAAAGGGGTTAAGTTCCATTCATAGAACAGAGCTTCTTCCCTCAGTTTTTTAGGGCTTAAGGTAAACTTTGAGTATCGATTTTTCAACTCATAATTTTGCACTTTATAGGAACTTTGATTCTCGACCAGTAAATCAGCAATATTACTATTCGGTTGAAAAACGAATCGAATAAATGTGTATATGATCAAAAAAAGAATAGCTGTTAGAATCCAGTCCATTTATCACCTCACCTCCTTAAAATTTATGTTAAGCTGCTGTACAGTTCTGGATTCGCTAATGATCTAGATAGCTTTTTCTTCAAACGTTCCGATAACTTATTTCTTATGATGTGTACACCATTTAAATTCTCAACTTTTCCTTCAGTATTAAATTGAAAATCGTCTTTGTTATAATCAAAACCGAATAAATCGTTTAATATTACTTGGCCACTTCCATAATCAAATTTAGCGATTTCAGATACCTGAGTAAAATAACGGTTATGGTCTTCTAATTTTTCTAAAACAACAATTAAATCAAAAGCTCCAGCTATAGATTGTAGAATATCTGTTCCACTTAAATTAACACCTGATCGTAGACACATCTTTTTGAGACGTTGAAGAGCTTCTTCACTACTTTCAGCATGAATTGACGTGAATCCACTATGTCCTGATTCAAAAAATTCTATCATTTGCATAGCTTCTTCTCCCCGACTTTCTCCGACAATGATTCTTCGAGGATGCTGTCGTAGTCCCAGTTTCAAACCTATACTGTATGGAATATCAGTTTCTTGGTTACCAGTCATACGACATTCAAAAGTGTAGAAGTGTTTAGAGGGATACAATTCATGTAAGAACAACTCAGGATCATCTTCTGCGACTAAAGTTCGTTCATTATCGGGAATATGCTGGGCTAGGTGTTTGATAAATTCTGTCTTCCCTGTACCAGTACCACCCACAATAAGAATTTTAAGCTTCGCTTGAACTGCAGCCTTAAAGAAGTCTAATTCTTCCAACGAAGCTTGATTGGTACGTAACATTCTTTCTCGAGTTGCTCTAAGTTCTGAAGAACTTTTTCGTATTGAAATAGAGGTTCCGATTCCAGAAATATCTGATTTCATTATGTTCAATCGCAATCTAGGAAGAGCTGCATCCGTATATGGCTTTGCAGTTGTTAAAGTAGACTCCGTAACGTTTACTAATCTATATGCAAGTCTTAAAATTTCCTCTTCGCTTGAGAATGTGATTTTTTCATCGGTATAAGGATCCTTAAAGATAGTGTCTCCGTTTGGACCAATATATCGAATCGAACTCACTCCGTTAACGAATATATCAGTAATATCATCTCGATCAATAAGTGGCTGGATGATACCAAATCCAGTTATTTCATCAAGTATTGTACTTACAAGTTCCTGGTGATCAATGTTAGGAATAGCAATACCATTCCTTTGAATGAACTCTGAAATTCTTGAGTTTAATTTTTGTCTCTTCTCCTTATCAAGAAATGACGATTCTAACAATGACTTATTTGTCTCAATGAGATACTTTCTAACCCTTTCTACAGATTCTTCAATTAGGTCTTGTTCTTTTTCTCCTAATAATTTTGTCTTACTTTGTTTGTCAGCATAGGACATCTCAAAGAAATCAATTTTATTGGCTGATTGATTTACGCCCTTCGATGGATTTAACAAATCAATTTTTGTACTAATTTTTCTCACCTCTGTTATTTATTTAATCCTAGAAGAGTTAGTAACCCCCCCTTATTTCTTGACTTATCTTGATATCCAACACCTTGAACCCCAATGTGATTCTGTAGAATTTGGATTTTGACATTGATTAAATCACTACCAATTTTAAGTAGCCATTCTTCTCTAGAACGTAATGGATCATATGGAATCGGAATATAAGGTGTATCGTTAATAAGTTCGTAGATGTTTCCTTGATAATCTTTTTCATGTTTATTGATGACTAATATTTCTTTAAATTCCAGCGAATTTTCCTTTAACCATATCTTTTCATTTCTGTATTCAATGACTGATTTCGGAGTATTATCTACTACATTGATAACTTCATCGGATGCACTTAAAATCGGATAGGATGTGAACTCGTCTAATTCAGTTGGAACATCAATTACAATATAGTCGTATGGTAATTCTTTAAGTGTATTCATGAATTTTTCAATCCATTGACTAGGGTTCTCTAGCTTAATTTGATCCAGTTTACCTTGATAACGTGGAACAACTAGTACGTCCATTCCGTTTAATTGAGCAGCAAGTTTTTTATTATCAACGTCTTCAGGACTAGCAATAAAATTAGTGATTTTGTAGCTCTCGTTCCCTTGATTGACAAGGTTCAAAAAGTTCTTTGTACTGTGTGATACACCAGTATTAGCAGCAAAAGATGGACTAATTAGGTTCGCTTCTACAAGCAAGACTTTTTGTTTTAAAACAGCAGTTTCCTTAGCAAATGTTGCTGCTAAAGTTGAGGCTCCTGCTCCCCTAGTGACACTTCTAAAAGCAATAATTGTTGGCATAATTATCCTCCTTATTTTTTCACCTGACTAAATTCTCTACCTAGACTAAGTTGTGCTTTAACGAGATCACTAATTTTGTTTTTAGACTTTTCTTCAATGTATTTTAAAATTACAGTCTGATCTGATACTTGATTAAATGATGTGATTAGACTTTTATCATTTTTCTGCTCAACATTCTGAGTTGCGACCGGCATGATCGTACCTAGATTTTTAGCACGATTTAAGTACTGTAGTTGTGCCGGAGTGACTGCCAATGTGTACAGTCTTGCCGCACTTTTGACTTCTCTTGTTTCACCTTCTGAATCTTGCTCCTCTCGAAAAGCATCATTTGTTTCATTATCTTTTACACTAGTAACTCTTACTTGAGGAAATAGACCACCAAACAAAACACTTTTACTGCTAACATCAGTCATTAATTCTCCCTGCGAACCCTCTACATTTAAGAAATATAGATCTACAAAAGTACCAGGGACAATTGAATTTCCTGAACTAGTTTCTAGATCTACCAGTAAAGGAAAAGCGACTTCACCCTCTTGTAAAGATAGGATTGCTGAATCAGGAAGTTTGTTTTTGCTCTTGACATTGTTCTTAAGGAAAAAACTATTAGCAGAAATCCCAAAACCTTCTGTAGTGTACTTTCCTACAACCTCTTCCTTACTTAAATATGCGTTAGGAGGGATAGCGTTACCTGGTACCTCTCGCTCAAAAATCATTTCTTCCGTAATTTTTGTATGTGGTTGAATATCGTTTTTAACTAGAACAATCTTAGTAGGATTAACAGCTGTTTCCACTGCATAAGCATTGTATGCGTACATGGATCCAACTACTGTTAATGAGAGTGCAGCTGCTATGATTTTTCGTTTAGTCTGCTTTTTGATTTTTTTCAATCTAAGTTCCCCCCTGGAATCTTCAGCTTACTTCGTGCTTCATAAATAACAATATTTTTAGACAGTATACTTACCTCTTCTTCTTGATCTTTAGTAATACGCTTAAATGTAGAATCGTTTACAACCTCCCCCTCGACGGCTATCATCGCTGGGGAAGTGTTTACTTTGACGATTTTAAAGTTTCGTTTACTACCCTCATAATTGAAATCATTATTTAAGGCATAATCTTTTTGATACTCTTGACTAAACTTCACGGGATCGATTTCAATCATTTCATTAACCCTTAAAGTACCTTTGTTTATCGATTTTTGAATGGATGATTCTGAAGCTTGTTTAACTGCGTCACGATTATCAATCATACTTGCATTCAAAACGATAGAGTCAATTTGAAAGGCAAAACACATGGTGAATAGAGTTACAACTAAACCAAACCAAGTCATTTTACTCATAAGTTTGCTCCTTTAACCCAGTCAACCAAACCACTAATAATATTGCTCTTACCGGTCCAGTCCCATCCGTTTCCTGTAGGAAACGGTTTACTCGGTGAAACGGATCTACGAACGAAGTCATCCATGGCGGTACCTTTAATCTCTACTTCACTTGTAAGGCATAAGCCGAGCTCATTTACTCCGCCTCGTCCTACGTTTACTTCAAAAGGATATTTACCGTCTTTTTGTTCGAAATTTGAATACCATTTTCGTCCACCATTAATTAGTTCTTCTGATGATTGCGCTGGATTGTTAGTATTAAACACAACGCCTGAATTTCTTGTTACATATACAGTTTTTGGTACGAATCGAGCAAACTGACCTGTATCTGTGATTCTTTCGAGAGCTTGCATAGTGTCCAATTCATTAGGTGAATATTCATATTGAACTGCTGCGTTCTTCGCTGTACCGTTATACAATGGTTGATATTCATTGAAGTATTGAGTATCAACTGTATACGTGAACCCATATCCAGCTCTTAACTTTGCAGGAAACACACTATTTATGGATCCTCTTAATGTCTCGGTATACGTTCTGTCTCCTAAAATAGAGTCGCTTATAGTGATTACTGGACCACTAGCTTCAGAACTTGGTCCACACATACCAACTTCCCTTGAAGGTGTGAATATCGTCGTTTCACGAACATTATTTGCGTAAACGTCTTCCACGCCGTCAACATATTCTTCATAAGTTCCGTCTTCATTGATTTCTGCCACTACAGTTGCTTCATCCTCTACCTTCCAAGATAAACTTACTGTTTTCCGTTCTCCTTCCTTCAACGAAACATGCGTTTCGCTTTTCACATCGTTGTTCACTTTTAGCGTTAAATTAGGATTAGTGGTGCTATATTTAGATTCATCAGCATTGACTTCATCCAATTCTTTCTCGTAGTGATCAATCCACTGATCGGTTTGACCAATATCGCATTCTAAATCGTTGATTTGAGTCTGCTTGCTGTTAACAGCTGCTTGAGCAGCATTGACTTCAGCAGCGTTTACGACAGTTTTAGTCGTACACTGTTCTTTGCCATTTCCATCAATTACACAGCTTTCTACTTCATCACCTTTTTTAGCATCAGCTAACTTCTTGTTTAACGTGACTAACTCTGATTGATACTGTGCCTTTTTTAGTTCTTGACTTGACTTAGTTGCTTTTTTTGAAGATAAGTCTTTGTTAATTGCATTTTTTGCTTTTAATCGATTCGCTGCATAATTAGCTCTGTAAACCGAAATCGGTGTTGTAGTCATGGAATTTGATTCCGTAGTTTTGGTTTCAAGCCGTTCAACTGATAAATCTAACTCATAGTCATATCGATATTCTGGAGGATCTATATCTTCAATTTGGCATGTGCCTGGTTTAGGTGGCGGAACGCTTTTAGGACTCCAGATTAAGCTAGCGCTAGCACTATTGTTAGCATAATTCTCCTCTGTCATGTCCTTGCTTCCATTAGGGTTAAACTCTGCAGTAAACTTAAGCACGCCCGCCCACGTCGTGGTTATATTCGGATTGAATCCGTAAGACTTGCTATATACTGTTCCATACGGGAATGACTTACCGTACTTTGGTAATGTTGCTGTTGATAATGTTCCACTTTTGGAAACAGCTTTTCCCTTTGCATCTATTCCATCAAAATTCCATCTCACACTCCAAGGTACTGCTACTTTTGAAGTTACGATTTGTTTATCTGGCGATGCATTCTGAACTTTGAATGTAAGGTTTACGTTATTTGATGATCGAGAAGCTGTCAGTGAATTAGCTTTCATATCGGGTTCTGGACACTCTGGGAAGTCTAGTGCTTTAACGATGTATGCCTGATACCAATATATCCCTGAATTCGGATCTCGATATTGTGTGACTGCTAACCCGGCCTCATATCCTCTTCGAATACTTTGAATTCGAATTCTAGCTTCGTCTTCGTTTTTTAACCACCAAGATCCAGATTTATAATCGAGCAACTTTTTCCCTAACCAAGAAAAGTAACCCATTGTTTTAACAGCTTCATCATAAAGACTTCCTCTTGGAGAGTAGAAAACATCTTTCATTGCATAAGCGTACTTTACTCGTGTTGCATAGTTTTCAGACTTTAAGAATAGATCGGCATCAAATTTACTGATACCGATATATTCAGGATAGTCTTCATTAATCATCAGTCCGCCATAGCGAGAATAACCAAGGTATCGCCACTGTCCACCTGAGTAATCATTTCCATAGCTACTGTCATTGACATCTTTAGGAGTTCCATAAATCAATAGTCTATACTTTCGTGAAAGACTCGGATTTAAGCTATATGTCTTCCCACCTATTCTGTTTGAGACTGTAGGTACACCAATACTTTTTACGTATGATAGCCAGTCTGTATCACCACATGCCTGAATCGCTAAGGCTGAATAACCGGAATTCGTATTTTGAACAGCTGCTCCAATTGTTCGATAAGTAGCAAATACTGTAGGTTGTTTACTTTCAGTAACGATTACTTCTCCGTTATGATCTGAATCGATGAGTTTAACTACTTTCCCACTATCAGATGTGATCATTTTTCCTTCTAGGTCTTTCCATGAATGAATAGGAACTCTTCCTTTAGTCCTACTTACTGTCGAATCAAGAAAAGATTTTATGCCGTTACTCTCAATAAATTCAACATCTTGAATGTTGACTGCATTTTGTTCATTATCACCTACACTGACTGTGTTAGCTTCTGCAACAGAGGTACTTGTCAGCAAAAACATAGTCAATAAAATAAGCGGTACTTTCTTCAGCTTCATTCAGAATCCCCCGATATGCTTATTTCTCAAAACGAATACTTCCAGCGTTGAAAGTGACCTTATAGCCATCAACTTCATAAGGACCATAACCATCTCCACCGTAGTATTGACCGTCAAAGTATTTATTTACTACTGATTCATAGCCATTAGGTAGATATGGTTTTAACATGATTTTCATGATGTACTTACTTTCTTTAATTCGTAAATCACGTCCACTTGAGTAATACATTTTGAATTTTTGCGAGCCGTAGGCAAAATCGTAGGCAACCTTAACATCATCTAAAGATTCAAACCCATCTACAGTGTTTACCAAATTGATCACAGATCCGTTTGACTTAGCACCTAGAGCATCAGCGATTGCCTTTGTTTCTTTCACTTTTGTTTCGTAAGAAAATGAGTTTGAGATTTTTACTTTATTGACTTCATCAAATTTCAATGCTAAAGCATAGCTACCAGTTTGCAGCTCATATCCCGATACATTGCTTGGTTTATCAGATGTATCTTTTGGAGGAGTTGTAGGTTTCGAAGGAACTGTAGGTTTTGAAGAAATGACAGCCTTTTTAATATCTGACGATTTGATAAAGTGATACGATTTTTGGAACAGAATTTTTGAGAAGCCATTGCTAGTACCATAGACTCCTACCTTCGTTCCTTTTTTCAGTGTACCTACCGCCTTGTATTTAGTTGATGCACCAGTTCGTACATATGCTTTAGTCGAAATTACAGAAGCGTAATACTGAACTTTAAGAGTTGTTGAAGTCTTTTTTGTATATTTTGAAGAAATGTAACCAGTTTTACCTTTGTACTTGATTGTGTACCAGCCTGATTTTGACCCGATTACTGTCACTTTAATTCCTTTAGCAAGTTGCCCCAACTTTTTAGATGACACAGATCTTGATTGGCGTACATTCAAAGCCTCAGTAGTAGTAACTGAAAATTGCTTAAACATACTGACTGATTCATTCTTTCTGATGTACTTAGCTGAAACGTATGCAGTTTTTCCCTTATACGAGATCTTATACCAGTCATCTTTACTTCCAGTTACCGTAACTGCAGTATTTTTTTTAAGAAGACCTAATTTCTTATATTTCGTGCTTGGGCCACTCCGTACATTTAAATCTGCAGTAGACGTACCTTTAAACTGTTTGAAAGTAGCTGCTTCTACTTTTCGTACTTGGCCAGGAGCATTCTCGAGAATGCTTACACTAGGTACTCCAGATAAAAATACTGTAGCTGCGATCACTGCTGATAAACTCTTTTTCATAAAATATTCCTCCCTATGATATAGGTGATTAAATGCTTTTATCCGCTTTTCTTCCTATATATATGATAACAATTAAACTAAATAAAGTAAATTCCTTCACTTGACAATGAGGTCAATCAGTTTTTCAAGAACGGTATTCTTATTTTTCTTCTTTTTCTTGGTTCTCGCGCATCTTGGTAAATAGGAATACTCATTATCTTTGAAAGGTTATTTAGACCTTGGATAAATGCATCATCTATATCATCGGTTGAATTTAGAAGAAGTTGGTTCTTTAACGATCTTTTATAAATAATCTCTGAATCCAAAATTGGTAAGAAGACATAATTTTCGAATCCATTGTTACTTGCAAATTCATCAGAAATTAGATCATGTGACTTATTTATTACGTAGATGACCTCTACACCTTTTTTGCTTAGTAAGTCTATTTGCTTCTTTCGTTCTCTGCATTCCCAGAGCCCGTTAATTTCTGGTTCTAACACAACAATTAACTTTCTAACATCCTGCATGATTTGTGGTCTTTCGAAATAGCTATCACCGACATCAATCAAGTTAAGACCTTGTTTCACCTTTATTAGTAACTTTAAGAAATCCACATCCTCAAAGGAAATTTCCCTATAGCTTGTTTTGAGATCCCACTTAATTTTTTTATACTCGTAAGGCTGGTAGTATGTATCTCCGTCTCCATCGATTATGGAACTTGGTAATTCATAGTGATTACCTGTGGAGTACAAAAAAGTAGGTTTATTGAAAGGTGATTCAGTTACCCTTATATCGAAGTCCATATCAGCTAAAAATTTAGCTAAAGATTGCGTTACTAAGCTTGTTCCTGCCCTTCGAGTAAGGTTAACTACAAACCAACTGCTAGACTCTACATTAATGACTTTAGTCTTCACTACTTCTTTGACAATAATTTTTTCTTTAACCTTAATCTCTTTAGAGTTATCTGCAATTTCCGGTTCTTCGTAATCTGCAAGCATCTCTGAACGTTCCATACTGCTTTTCCATCGTATAGCATCGGCTAATGTCTTTCGCTCTTCAATGGCTGCTGTTAACTTGTATTGATTCATTTCATATATTTCTTGATAGTCTTGACCAGTAGGATCTTGAAGGGAAACAATATCGTAAATACCAGAAGATATAAGTAGACTAAGCGTTTTATCTCCGACCTTAAGATCAATTCCAACTGTTATGATACGAGTAGATGGTTTATTCAATACGATATTAATTATTCCTTTTGTAAGAGCTTGTTCTGAGGCACAAGTAAGATCAATCAAAACATAATTTAGTGTTACTCTCGAAACCTTAGTACATGCATTTAAAAACTCGGTATCACCAAACTCGTCAATAGCCTCAAAGACTAATTCTTCTTCGGAAACAGACTTAAACAGATGATTATTTCTTGGACTAGAAATTATTCCGTACATATTGCTCCCCCTTTCGATCAGATAAATTGATTAGGTGACTCTTTATACTCTTTTAATTTTTTTAAAGTGATTACTTTAATGATTTGTGTGATTGATAGGCCGTAATCTCTAGCTATATTCTCAAGCTCAAATTTTTGATCCATCGTAAACTTGATACAGCAGTTATAGTCTTGTTCTTTTGATTTGATCATTTTGGTCATCCCCTTATTTAACGTCCACCTCCAGCCCCAAATAGCTCAAGTTCTTCTTGAGTGACGTCTATTTTTAAATGCAATCTTTTACTTCCTGCCACAAATAGAGCTTCCCCACGTCTACCATCTGCTAATGTTTGTACCTCTCTTTCAGAAAGCGACATAAGCTTTTGTAACGCTTCGATATCCTTATCCCCTTGACCCATAATGAATTTATAGACCGGGTTATCAATCAACGCTTGACCATATCTTTGAACTGAAGGATCCAGCATATCCACTAAGTTATGAAAAATTGACATCAATCCACCTTCACGTTTACGAATACGTTTAGAAGTATTTCGTAAAAATTGTAGTGGCTGCGGATGATCTGGATCAGCTAACAAGTATGTTTCATCGACAGCAATAAATACTCGTTCGTCCTTATCTCTACTCACTTCATCCCAAACCCAACCTAAAATATTATAAAATTGTGCTCTCATAGTTCGTTCATCTGCCTCAAGGAGTTTATTTATATTTAGAACAATGAAGTCACTTTCAGCTTTAATTGTCGTTGGTCCGTTCCACAAAAATGAGTCGGCCCCGATTGCGCTTGATCGCAATCGCATCGCTAGCGTTTTCCACTCTTTTTCTGACTCATTTTTAGAGGAATCATTTTCAGTGTTCGTTTTAGAAGTCTCTAAAATCAATTCGTATAACTCTTCTAGAGTTGGCCAGTCTTCATTTGATATAGATGTAGGTTCGGTAGTCCAAGAGATGCCCTTACTCTTATAAAGGACTTCTAATGCTCTTTCTAGTAAAACCTCTTCTAAAACCGTCATGTCTTTCAAGTACATTCTGAAGAATGATCGTAGAACCTGAAAATGTTGTGCTAGAGGACCACGTTTAGCTTTCCCATCATCTACTTTATCTTCAAACAGTGGATCACTTTCTTCATCGTCATCAGCTGGTACTGCTCTAACTTGTAAGGGATTAATTCGTCCTTTAGGATCTCCTGCAGCGTCAATATACTGCCCTCCAAGGTTCTTACATAAGTCTCCATATTCATTTTCAGGGTCGATTACGATTACTTTAGAACCTTGAGCCCACTCATTAGCTAATATTTTTTTTACTAAGGTTGATTTACCTACACCAGGCTTTCCGATAACAGTAACGTTACTGTTCGTTCTGTCTGACTGTCGAACCCAAAAATCTGTTAATACAATTCCTCCAGCTGTATCTGTACCTAACAAAATCCCTTTACCATCATTTAGTCCAGAAAATACAAAGGGATAACTTGCAGCAGCAGTTTTGGCGGTCATGTTTCGTTGTCCGATTGCAGTGATATTTTTCGGTACCATCTCCCAAGGAGTAAGTCCTTTTAAGCAATCTTCTTGTCTAAGAATCGGCGTTCGTGCTCTAAGTCCGCCTGCAGCTAACTCTGCTTCAACTCGTCTACACCGTACTTCTAAGGATTCATCATTCTCAGCACCTACTAAAAGCAAGGTAGTTAAATTAAGAACACTTTGTTGATCTCTATCGATATCTTTTAATAACTGCTGTACATCCTCTAGTTGGTCTTTTGTTCGTTGTTGTTCAAATGGATTTTTGACTTCCATTAGTCGAGATGACAACTCACCACTAGAACGTCTAATTTCTTTTACAAGTTCAAAGGGGTCTGTAGGATCAATTTGAATTGACACTGTCACACCCTCCATATTCGAGACTCGAGACAACCAAGCAGCCGACACCTGGTTAGGATATTGCGTGATGACATAAGTGCGCTGTACCCGATCTCCCCATACAACTTTCTTAGGCTTAAATTCAATCACCATTGGAGAAATTTGCTCAATCAATGGCGACGTTTGTTCTACTTTTTTTGCCATCTTCACTTACCCTCCACATAGTTAGTAAAATACGGTCCATTGTCTTGTGGGGCTCTTTCATAAGCTGCTTGTTGAGGATTCGCAAAAATGAATAAGAGGTCCCTGATTTCTTGATTGGTACATAGATGCCCACCTAATCCAGCTGAAGTTAAATTAGCAGCAATTTCCTTAGTTCTTCTAATCAATGTATTTTTTTCATACTCTGGATTTGTCGAAATGTCTCCCTCTAGTAGGAGGTAGAATTGCTGTTCAACTGCTTCACCACCAGAAGCCATGATGGCTGCATGTGACATTGCATTACTTAACAGCCTTTTCTTCATACCAATTGATTCTTGAGATTGTTTTACTTTCAATTGCTCGATGAAACCATCCAAATCTACAGGTCGCGCGATTGAAAAAATTTTATACCTAGTATCGATTCCATTCATGACCTCAAAAAGTTGACGAATTCTCATGTCTTTTTCGGTCTTTGATAAAAGTGACATATTTACTGCTCCAACCCTAATCAGTGCAATTACTTTTTGATCTTTTTTTATAATCAGATTGTCATTTACATCAGAAATATTGAACCAATTTTGAGCATTTTGCTTATTACTGTTCATCTCAATCTTATTTTTTTCTTCAGTCGTTACTTTTTTTCTTTTAAGTGTAAAAATATTTATTCACCTCTATCGAGTTTCGAATATAGATACTTTCTAGGTCTTTTTAGAAAATCTTTATAATACTGAACAAACTTTATGACCGATACACCTTCTCTTGGATCTTCGACAACAAGTAAGAACGAAACACCACCAAAAACTAGAACGACCAGTGCCTTTACCAATCCTTTAACATCAATAATTAGATCTACAGTTGAAATGATAATCAGTCCAACTATTCCGGCAATTAGGATTGCGATAATCTCTCGCAACCCTACACCGAAAATTTCAAATCTAGCTTTAATGTTTTTAGGAATGATGTATTTCGTTTCAGTTTGTTGGTTCACCATTTTTTCGAAATCGAAATTCATGATTCACCTCATTTTTTCATGACCATTCTTGAGACCGCCATCATGCTAAATTGTTGACCACTACTTGAGCCCATCTTTCCTGTACCTGTAGAGTGAATATGTTCTTTAAGGATCGTCGGTACTTTTACAGCCACAATCAATACACCAAAGAACAAACAAAATCCTAATAATGCTTCTTCTGGCCCCTTAAACATGGTCTGCAAAGATTCAAATCCTATTTTTATGAGCAATAGCTGCGAAGCTTGTGCTAGTGATATCGCTAGCAGTTGTCTCCACCATGAGGAATACATCTCACTATTAGGGTTCATTAGAGAGACAGCCATGAAACAACCAGCGACAGCTAAAAATGCTAATTCTGCTGCTCGGATCGATGCCTGAATAACAATAATAAACATTAAAATTACGATGGAGATTACCATTACTAAGATAAATAACGGCAAGTATTGTAATGCTGAGAACGCTTTTAACATGTCTTTGAGCGATCCTTTACCTGCTGGACTACCGAAACCGCCACCTTCTAGTTTGGCTACGTCTATAGCTAAAGTAGTTCCAAACTTGTAGATAGTGGTTACTATCCAAGGAACACTCATGATTACAGCTACCGATTTAACCACTCGAATGAGTATTTTTGCCGGATCAGCAACTTCATCACCAGATTCTTGAAGGATGTAACGGAATAACATCTCTTTTGCTAAAACAACAGATAAAAGAGTTATTCCTATTCCTTGAGCGTATATGATCGAATCTACGACGATATCCATCTCTAGAATCTTTATTCCAGATCCACCTATTTGAGCGAGTAACACTAAAATAAAGTCAATAGCTCCATCAATCCAGTCTTCAAACAGCGTGTTAATTGCTTT
Organism: Exiguobacterium sibiricum 7-3; assembly: GCF_000620865.1. Classification (NCBI taxonomy): domain Bacteria; kingdom Bacillati; phylum Bacillota; class Bacilli; order Caryophanales; genus Exiguobacterium; species Exiguobacterium artemiae. The sequence continues at coordinate 22,528 of NZ_JHZS01000005.1, read as the reverse complement.
CGAAAGGAAACCGCCCATCTTAAGCGTAGTACGTTACGATAATCGCAATTAATGATACAGCTGATAGACAGATCGCAAGTCCGATAAATACATTCTTCATTTGCTTTTTAATTTCGTTTCGTGAACCTGGATCATCAGTCATAGCATATTTAAGCCCTAGTCCAATCATGATAAATCCTGCTACCGCTCCAGCAATACCGACAATCCAACCACCAGCATCACCCAAGAGTGTTTTCGTATTTGAGAACAAAGAAGGTGTACCCTTCTTTGCAGCTGCTTCTGCTAAAGGACTTGTAAGGAATAAAATCATCATAGCTAGTGATAAAGTGACCAATGCGTTCAGATTCTTTTTAATTTTCTTTCCCACCACATTAATTTGATTGCTCTTCTTGAAGTTCATCTACTTCAATTCCTCCTTCTAATTCTCGAATTTTTTCTAATACTGATTTTTCTTTCTTCATACTTTCCGTTTTCACTTCCAATTCTTTTTCTACTACCTTGATAACCTTAGGTAGACTTTCGGCATTCCTCCTTTCAATAATTACTGGTTTGTGATTATTAAATTCCTTCATTGCTGACCATTCTGATATATCAGGAGCAGTCAACTTGGAAGGAAATTGACCTGATCTTAATACAAGTGTCATTCCAGTTGGCCATCTTTCGATTTCATCAGGTAAAAGTAATGAGCGACTTGTTAAGCTAGTACTCGTCGTTCCACTAGGCTCTAAATTTTTGTAGTTATTAGACACGCTATTAGTCGAAATAGTATACTTACCTGTTTTTTCTGAAATGGCTTTAGCCGTATCTAAATCAGTCGTTCTTAGGAAAATCCAAACTAAGCAGTTTCCGGTGATAGTTTTTGCAGCATCTCCATAAGTTGTTTTCAATTGATTCAAATCTTGAAGGGCTAAAGTGAATCTCATACCACGACCAGCTGCAACAGTAATTTTGGTATCAAATTTTGAAATTTGAGGCATATTCCCGAACTCATCTAAGAAGAAATTCACTTGAACGGGTAACCTTCCGCCAAAGTGGTTAGCTTCTTTTACTAATTTTGAATAGAGTTGGTCGATGTATAAACTTGCTAATAAATGTCTTGAAGTCGTTTCATCAGGAATTACTAAGAAAACAACGGACTTTACTGTTCCTATATCTTCGAGACGATGATCATTCTCCTCTGTCATTAAGGCAATGTTAGGATCCGAGAACAATAACAGGTTAGATGCTGCACCGCTAAAGAAGCTCCCTCGTTGCCTAGATGGCGCTAAGGCTGCAACTGTGAATGCATCTCTTGCAGGATGATCATGATTAAGTTCCATCATTAGATTGTTAAGAGGAATGTATTCTTCAGAAGTTTCTGGATCGACGATTGGTTGACCGTAGTCACGTAACAATCTAAATACAGAAATCAAGTTTTGTTTTGCTGGGTTAGTCTCTTCAATTGCTACGTACATAATCAGTGCTGTAGTTACTGACAGCTCACCATTCGCCCAAATTGGATCTCCTTTTCGTTCTTTTTGGAATACAATCATGTAAGCTAGATCTCGCGCACGCTCAGTAGCTAGTGCCATTTGATCTTGTTTAGACAATTCGGGATCATTAAGGGCTTCTACGACCGTTTGCATAGGGTTCCATGTATTACTCTTTTTTCCGGGATCTCTTAAATCGATTTTTATTACCTTGTATCCTTCATTTTTCAAATATCCACTTGTAAGGCTAAACAATTCACCTTTTGGATCCGTTATGACCATACTCTCGCCAGCTTTACCTGTTAAATAAATTGAAGGCATTAACGACTTACGAGACTTACCTGACCGGGTAGATCCTAAAAGTAAGGTATGCGATGCATCGTGAACGTAATATGCTCTTTGGGTTTTGGTGTCCATGCCTAGAACCACTCCACCTGACTTTGGGCTAGTTCCATTTGTCATGATCCACGTACCATTAGATTTCTGCATTTCTTTATCAGTAGAGAAACGAGCAGTTCCAAACTGTCCTTTACCAGTCGCTTCAGGTCCACCTAACCCTTTCAATTTTTCGTTCTTTATTTTTATTGGTCCCATTAAAAATAAAGAAAGTGTGAACAATAAGACTGGAGCCTGAACGTACATAAATAATCTCAGTGTCACTTCAGAGTCAAGCATGAGAAACCACGATTCTACAAGATCAATTGACGAAGCCCACTTTTTAATGGTCTCAACAGGATTGCTCTCAATGTACTCAGGAATAAGTAAAAGAGATGGAATAAACATTACATCTGCTATCGCTATTGCTAGCACTACGAATATTTTCGCTTTTAACATGAATCACCTTACCTTTCTCGTGAGTTCTTTCTCTCGTTATTCTTTTCTTTCATCAGCCTTCTCCGAAGACTTCTTTGAGCTTCGTACTCCGATTGGTTGATTTCATCTCGAAGCCCTTTAAATGCGCCTTTCCACAAATCAGTAATTACACTTATCTGTACACTTTCTTTTGGGTAGTTATAAACATCTTTTAGACCACTTAATTTTAGATCTGAGAGCATGTATCTATACTCTTGCTTACTGAGCGATACATTCCCTCCATATCTCTCCATTTCTACATTTCTACTATTTACAGCCTTTACTACAGCTTCAATATTTTTTTCGGGGACAAGACTTTGTGTATTTTTGTTCCATTTACTCAATACTGCAGTAGCTTGTTGTTCATTCATTCCACTTGATATGAGCACTGTAGCTGCTCTATTTAAAGTGGTGCGCTCAGTGTTTTTTAGCTCCCATTTAGCGTTGAGAGCATTTAAATTGATGCTTGCTTGGTTATTCTGTCCTTTTCGTTCCAGGAGTTGTTTCAAGTCTGGATTTTCTAACGTCACTTTTGAAATACCAGTGAGCTTTTGGAGCAACTTGATATGAGTTGGAGATATTGATTCGAGATTAATCTTATCCATCTTCAACTCAACTTCCTGAAGGACTTTAATTGCGCTCTCCCTGCTTGGACTAAACTCATATGTGTTTGAAAATGGATAGTTCATATTTAATCCAGATTCATTCTCAAGCTTAGTCCAAACATTTTGTCCGGCCATGAACTTTTGGGTCGCTACTTTACTAACTTGTTGATCAATCCAGTTAGATTGTGATTCAAAAGGTATTTTGTTTTTCTCTAAGCAATTTCTTAATACGGATAGTTGGTTGATTGGATCTATATTAGCTTCTTTCATGATAATCAATTGCTTGAACACCGTATTTCTCATGTCATGTTCAGACAAAATCATATTTGAAAGTGCATGAGTAAGTTCCTTTTTTTCAACTAAAAGTTCTACTTTTCGATCAACTTCGAATGGTGGATCACTTTTTAAATCTAAGGATCGTTTTAGCATCTCCCATTCGATTTTGCTTATGCTAGGTTTTCTACTTAAATCTGTTGAAGGTATCTCGAGATCAAATTTAGCTTTTAGAAACGGCGAATACGCTGCTAAGTCACTTACTTTAGACTCAACATTGGTTACGTCTACTTTATTAGCTGCTAAAAACTCATTAAGAGTTATTTCCATCCCAGCGTTCTCTTTTAGTTCTTCAAACACCTTAACCATTTCGTTCTTATTCAAGCCCTTATCTAGTAAAAGACTTTTCGTAACTTCAATTACTTGTTTCTCCAGTGACTTAATAAGAGTATTCGAGCTTAAAAGAGCCTGTTCAAACTCTAATACGTTTTTTTGCTTTACTTCGACACGATTTGATTTCCGATACAGATCAACCGATTTCAACACTTGATTTGCTAATCTCTTTTCTAAGTCTTTAAGAGTATTATTTGTAGAGTCCTCAATTTTTTGTGCATCTTTCAAATGAAATTTCGCTAACTTTTGAACGGCTTCAAGGTAATTAGTCATCTCAGATTTAAATTGAGGTTGGTCTAACATCCACTTCGAGAAGTTATTCAATTCTTCTTTAACCTCTTCAGGCATATATCCATATGCAAGTCGACCTTTAGTAGGAATCATCTCTGCAAGCTGATTAAATTCTGCATATACGGTTTTCAATTGTTTAGGATCTAGTTTAATTTCATTCGGAGTCTCATTCTCTTTTCCGACAAGACTTAGAATACTCTTATCTAGAAGCTGGTTTGCTACTTCTCCAATGTTGTCTCTGCTTATTGTTTTTAAAATATTTAGTTGTTGACGCTCTTCTTTAGCAATATGCTTCAAGAAAATATTTCGTACATTTCTCATTTCTTTACGATCTAGTTTTCCTTCTTCTTTTTGCGGATTTTTCTCCCACATCATCAGATGTACGTGAGGATGTCCTAATTCTTCATGATAAGCTGCTACCCATTTTCCATTGCTGCTACTGATCCCCATCTCTTTAAAGACCTGGTCAGTTGTAGCACGCATGAATCTCTCCCAATCACCTTTTTTTTCGAATCCGAGATTAGCGGCATCATCTCCCCGTAAAGAAACTATGTACTGCCATACAATCCCTTTATGCTTCGATAATTCATTTTGAATGGTAGTAAGTGAAATAAGTTCGTCCTGACTTTTTCCAAAAAGTCCATGCGATCCTGGTCTTTCAGATGCATATTTGACATGTCCTGCAGCAGTATCCGGTGAGAATTCGTCTAGTACGCTTTTCGTATTATTCATTACAGTGCCTGGTCTAGTTGCAATGTACGTGGCGTAATTGCGATTCAACTTTTGATTAGTTGCTGTAGGAGTTTTAAATCGCATTTTCACTATCAAAGGAGAATTCATTTAAGACCGCCTCCCATTACTGTCTCAAATGGTTTTTTTAGATCATCTACAGCTTTTACTCGTGCTTTAGTATACGAGCTCAAGACATCAAATGTCGTAGCCTCATCCAGGTACTCGATTAATAGATTTTGCGATACTCCTGAGAAGATAGCTCCTTTAGAAATTAATTTCGCTAATCGCTCAATTTTAGGATCCAGTGCATTATCGAGAGCCCTTGTTAAGTCTGCGACGATGGAGTCTTTAACTGACTCTTTTGTTTCGTTTTCGATGTACTGAAGACAAGCTTTCTCAATCAAGTTTGATCGGTTAATACCAAAATCCTCTGATAATTTGTCGATCTCCTCAACAACATTTTCAGGAAGATAAATGTGTACTCTTTTATTCACTGCATCACCTCCTTTCTATAGCTGTCACATGCCCAAAATGTTCTATCAGAACGATTAATTAAGTCCCAGCACACGATTTTTCTAATCGGTTGTTCTTTAGCACACAATCTAGCACAAGCTAGATTGGCTCAGTGACAGGCTTTGCCTGGCATCTGTAACAAGACGTGGCACACGTCTCTTATCCTGCCTATTTTTTTGGACTGATCTTTGTCCAAAAAAGGATCGTCACTTGATTTCTAGGGACGATTTGTTTTTGCGGTTTTAGTTTTTTCTAATGCTTTTTTCAAATCGATCTAACGCTAGTTTTGCTACATTTTCTTGTAAGTAAATCTGATCAAGATTGATTGATTCTCCATCAGGTCTTACTGAAGGTAACTCGCCTATCTCTCGTTCATTTGGAAGGGACACTCCAAATTTATGTGCCCATCCTTCTATAGTCCAACGTTGATTCCCCATAATCCCACTACCTAACTTTTGATTGATTTATTCGATAAAACTAACTGGTGGTTCTAAGTTGCTGTTAACAAAATTGATAAATACAATGATTGAGATCAAAAAAAAGATTCCGACCACAGTAGAACTGAGTATTGCTATAAATCTTCCGAAAATAAGTTGGGTCATCCAGTATGTTCCTTTTACAAACAAATAGGCGACTACCAACGCAACGAGTACATACAGTATTAATGCGATAATGTACAAATAAAATTCACCACCCAAAAGTATAATATTACATTAATAGCTATTTAAAAATGACTTTAGATGGATTTACATGGATAATCCATGACTTCTTTATCAGATTAAGGATAATTTAGAGTTTTGTAAAGCCCTATTATCTCATTTTTTTGAATTAATTTCCGATTTACCTACATTTAAAAACTTTTATTTAAACTATATTTAGTTTAAATAAAAACTATGAATATCGGTTTTATACCATTAAATCTTTAGTTTTTTATAATATAAAAGTGAATTCTAATAATTCAGTTATTATAAAAACCTATTTTAATTTTTTTATAGTTTTTAATTAAACTATTAAAAAACTTTTTATAAATTAATTAAAAACTATAAATAGGCTAAAAGTACTTATATAGCAAGTACTCTCAATTACTTTTTATAAATCTGTGTTGTAAAAAATCGCAATTGTTAAATGATCAATAAACGATATACAACGTGTGGGCAAAAAAAAAACGCTATTAGCGTTTTTTTATGATTTCTTTTGTTCTACTTTTTTAATCTCTTCTATTTTTTTAAACATCGTCTCCAGCAAAGCCGAATCGATTTTGTTTGAAGCCGTATTTTTTTTATTAGTAAATCTTGATGCTGCGTGAATTACAACTCCCATGCAGTATATCTCTCCTTTATTACGCTCCGTACTGCCTGTTAAATGAAAGGACAGGAACATACGAATCCTGCGCTGTAAGCGCAAAGGATCGTTGTTATCGGCTTGAATAAGGCAGTAGCGGTAGATTTAGTGTCTGTCAGCATGAAATGCGCTACAGACACTTCTATGAGCCCTAAGTCATTTTATTTTAAAGACTTTATTCCATACCTTTTAGCATAAGAGCGAGATCATTTATATCCGTACTATTTTTAATTAAATTATTTGAAGGCTTTTCAGATGCAGAAGACTTGATTTGTTCACCACTATTAACGTCAAGCGCATTTCTTTTTGGGTTTTCTTCATTCGAAACAGTATTAATAAAATCTGAGAGTACTTTGCGCTTGTTTTCATTTTGCTCAATCTTCTGATTTAAAGGAACAGCATTACTGGAATCTTCTTCTTTAAACTGATTTGGAGAACTATCTGGTTTTTCTACGGTATTTAAAGAGGCCGATACAGACTGTTCGATAGAACGATTTATTAAATTTGGTGTCGGATAAATTGGAACTTGATTATTCATATAGTGAACAGCTGTAGGATCCGGTAAATCATATGAGTCTTTAAGCGTTTGGAGAGCTATTGTTAAAAGCTCTCCAATTGCTTGATTTCGATTAATATTACGTTTTTTCAAGTAATCGTTAAACGCTTCTGTATAAGTCGCATCGTTACTAGGTGTGTACGTTAAACCTTCTCCTGGTGAAAGACCAGGCTTATGATTTTTTGATCTTGCCATCTCGATTCACTCCCCTAGTTAATTCAAAGCACCTGCAAGTTTTTGCTCAAAGTAGTTAGCGATCAAATATGCCCGACTCGTAATGAACGGCGATTCCGAAATGATTGATGCATCCGGTAATTTGATATCTTCTTCATTTTTAAAGAACTCATATCCAAAGAGAACGCCACCACCGACTAAATAAAAGTGTTCTGCGTTAACACCTTTAACACTCCAGTAAGAATCTACTTCTTTCATAACATCTGAAGCATACGCTTCCATTACCTCTAATGTCTGCCGAGTAAAGTCAATGTTACGTTTACGTCCCCAAGAAACAGTGAATTTAGGCGTCTTTCCTTCAACAGCTAACTTTACGCCTGGATAGATCACTTGCTTCATAAACTCCTCACGAGTACGGTACGGTTTACCATCCTGGTTGTTTACTTTCAACGCCTCAATGATTGGCTGAAACTCAGGTATTTCCAGTACTTTATCGAGTAACTGGTCAACATATGTGTTAGTACCCAGATTAACGTTTCTTGATGCAACTTTATTAAGTTGACTGTTTTCATACAAGGCTTCATCTAGCGTTCCGGCTCCAAGATCCGCAACAATATAATTCGCTTCAGGTGATGTCAAAAGATTTTGGTCTTTTGTAGCAACAAGCTCATTAGATTGAATATCGAATGACAATGAGACACCACTAGTCGCGCCCTCAACTCGAAGCTTTCCACCTGTAATGTTCAATACAACTGTTTTTCCCTTAGCAGGACCATCTAAAAACTGAATCTTATGTTTTCCTTTAAGATCTTCTAACGGCTTCTGCCCTACTTTTTTATGTTCTTCAATTGGTAGGCCACCAGAATAGTTAATTTCAACTACGATTTCATCTTCAGTACTTGCAATATTATCTTTTAAGGCTGCAACAGCCAGTGACGTTAGTGACACGATTTTATGAAGAGAGCTATTATGCTTGTCAGTATCGATTTGCGGTTGCTGCATATCTGCTTTATCGATCGCATATTGACCGACATAGAAATAACTCTTTCTTTGATGCTGTTCTAAAGAATCTGTTTCAATATATACGTGTAGCATTTCTTCTGGATTGATCTTATGGTTACTGGCTTCAGTATGTAACTCAATCACGCTTGGAGGAGCTGGAGCAATAACTGAAGGAATTGGAAAAGAAACAATGTTACCCGTTTTCGAATCAATATAGCTAGTCTTAGTGCTAGTGTTACCAGTATCCAATCCTGTAATTAGTGAGTATGTCATATAAATGACCCCTTTCGAATTTGGTTTAAAAATAAACTATCAATAGTTTTAATTAAACTAATGAATAGCAATTATTACTTACAAGTAAATTATATCACTAATTAACTCTAATTTAAACTAAAAATAAATTTATTTTTAGTTTAAATTAAGACTAAAATTAATTTATAATTACATTAAAAAAAGAGTATTCTTGTTTCCGCAAGAATACTCTAACCAAATTCGAAAAAATTAAAGCGAAAAGAGCTTTAATTCCTCATATTTTTATTTTAACAAAAATATTCCCGAAACAATACTAATTAATACATTTATACATTCGCCGTTTCACGTGAAACGTTATTGTTGCTGTTAATTCTCATCGTTTTTCTAGACAACTTAATTGTAGTCTGTTCCATCTGATCTAAAGTTCTTTCTTGAATAGCTGCAGGACAGTACCCAAACTTCTTTATACAAACATTTTCAACCATCCACATTTTTCTTGTCCAGAACTCGTACGTTTCTCCCTGTGAATTAATTGATTGTTCAAAATCACGCTTTTCTTGTTCCGATAGCTTATCGGCGTTTACTTTTAAAAAATCTTTTGCGTTTTTTAAAAGTAAATATGCTTCAGAACGAATAAGTCTCATCTCTTTCAAAATCGAGTAAATCATACTTAATGTCATCGTGTTCAAAAGTTCATTAATAGAAATTCCTGCTAAGTAATCTTCATCTCTCAAGATAACCCTTATTTTAAAACCATTTATTTGAGGTCGAGCACCATCTTCTCCTACCTCACCATATGGACTATTAGGGCCAAGATTGACGTTACAAAATGCACATTTATATATTTCACCTGATAATAGTTCAACCTTTCCACCACAATAAATACAAGTTTTCATCTACGGATCTCCCGTTCTCTTAATATAAAGCTTTCCGAGGCAATGCCTCGGAAAGTCTCCTTATATCAATTTTTCAGAAACTAATAACTTTTTATCCTTTGCGATTCGATATACTAGCCAAGTTTCATCATAAGTCCATTCATCTAATTCAGACCTCATAGTAGTAATAACATTTCCGATAATTTCTTTAGCACCTTTACGAGTTAAGTAAAACAAACGTTCAGTTTTTGTTTTTGATTCTCCATGTGAATCATAGAAATCACCGTATGTTTTTAACTCAACTAATGGGTTTCCTAATTTAGATAAATCGTTTAGAACATGGTGATTCTTTACATTGTGCATCTTCATATACTCATCGATAGTTAATTTACTCATAAGCTCATCATCTCCTTATTGGTTTATTAATAGGGCGGTGAGGACTTTACTCCTCACCGTTCATTTTTAGAACAAACCTTCAGTTTTTAATGAAAGGAATCCCGTCTCATTATTTACAATCAGATGATCTAGCAATTTAATTCCCATTAAGTCCCCAACTTCAACAAATCGTTGCGTTAACTGGATGTCTTCGGAACTCGGTCTTAAATCTGCGCTCGGATGGTTATGACAGATTACAAATGAAGCACAGTTATTTAGAATGAGAGGTTTGAAAACCTCTCTAGGCGTAACGATCGAGGAACTAAGTGACCCCATGTGCGCTCGGTTAATCATATTAATTTTATTCTTAGTATTTAAACCAATTACTAATAGAACTTCGCGATCTTCATCACCGATATAAAATGAAGCTAAATTAGCAACTTCATTAGGACTACTGATTGGAGTAGCAATTCGTCCTTTTCGTACCTTAGTTTCTTGGGAAATTCTAACTACTTCTACAACTGACTCTAGCATCATAAATGACATTCCTCTTTTCGTTTTTTATACTTTCGAATTTGGTAAAACTCTTGGTGTTACAAGTTTTCTCTCCCTCACCTCCTATATCTATTATAACATAAAAAGTATAAAATTACACTATTTTTAAACTAAAAATAGTTATTTTATTCACTTTCATCAATGAAGAAAAATGTCCCATCTAACTTTGCTTCAGTAATCAGATTAAGCATATTTTCAATCTTATCTAAAAAATCTTCTTCATTTTCAGATATTTCTTGAGTACACCCTAAGTATTGTTTAAGCGATTCATAATCTGCTTTCAAACAATAGTTGATGAATCCTAGCACTGTAATCTCTTGAACTGATTTCATTGGTTTTCCTCTTTTCGTTTTTGATGTTTTCGAACTTGGTTTTTCCGTCTTTGTCTCCTTGGGGCGCTTAAAAGGCCTCACCAGGCTTATTTTTGCCGGTTTGGCACCGCATGCGGACACTCGCTGCCTACGACGTGTCAAGGGATCTCCTGAGGAAACTTTGTATCATTCTCCGATCTTCAGAGAATGATACAAAGTTTCCGTCCCTTGATGAGGAGTCCAGGTCTAGGTGCTGGAGGATCCCGAGAGGCGAAGCCGAGGCTCGGGTCCTACATCATCAGCCCTGGTCAGTGAAGTGTACGCTCCAAGGGGCAAATCGGAAAAATGCTCTCGTCCGGCATTGGCCGGACTTCCTTTTTTCAATGCTAGCGTTAACGATAGTGCTAGCATAATGCATTTGATCTTGACTTACGCTCCGTGGCTGCCGTTAAACGATGGACAGGAACGTACGGATCCTAGCGCCTTGGGCGCTTAGGAAACGTCGTTATCGGCCGGAGTAGGCTGTCAGCGGTAGTTAGGTCCTGTCAGCATGTATATGCGCTACAGGACGTTCTATGAGCCCTAAAGATATTAATGCTACTATATACATATTAGTAATAAGGAGGATCTTTACTTTGGAGAAAAAAATGCAAGTATATATATCATCTGGTTTCGATGCTTTGACTGAAGAACATGAATTGGTAAAGCAAGCTATTTTAGATGCAAATCATTTTCCATCAGATTTGTATTACTCAGAAGACACCTCTCCTTCTGTTAATATTCATATGGGTCTCATGACTCGTTTAATCACTGATTCAGATGTATTCATTTTAATTTTGGGAGAAAAGTTTGGACCCTCATTTTTCATGAACACTAGTCAGGTTAATTATGAATATCTTTTGGCACGTGAACTAAATAAGCCCATTTTCGTATTTAGAATATCTAATGATATATTGAGAACGAAAGTTGATTCTGGTGCATTCTCATTGGAAGAAGTGTATGAAAGTCACCATAGAGCACGATTTAGAGGTTTTAAGCATAGAATTACGTCGCAAAACGCTGTCCTTAATATTAATCATTTAGAACAACTTAAAACATATGTAATGAGATCTCTTTCTGAAGCAGAAGTCCATTTAGGCTTAAATGGATGGATTAGAGCAGAAAAACACCCTGCGTATCAAGAAGTCGAAAAATTGCAACGAGAATTAGAGAAAGTAAAGTCTAAGCAACAAATCTTGATTAGAGAAACTTCGCGCCCTGCTCCAGAATCGAGACAAACTAAATTAGGTGATTTTACTTATGAGGAAATCTTATATGCATTAACTAGTCGATCTATAAATATAGATGAAGACGATGCTAGAGAATTTGGATTAGATAAAACGCATCTAACCTTATTAGAGTTACTAATCGAATATCATGCGTTGTTAGCAGACGGTATTCCTGAGGTTAAAACTAAACCCCTAGACGAAATGCTAAAAGTCCATCTTGTTAAAGTAATTCAACCACTCGGTTTGATTGAAGTTACCCAACAAACGATAGGAGAAATACCATTTGTGACAAAGAAATTGAGCGCAAATGGTTTTACTTTAATAGGGAAAATATACTCTGGAGCATTTAAAGAAATAAACATCTAAGTCTTTTAATCACTAGTAAGATATTTCAAATACCATACTCTAAAGAATGATCACTCAGAAAGCCACCACAAACCAGGACCAGGTAGTAAACCTGTTGTATAAATAAGCCCCAGAACTGGGGCGCTCGATACGGTACCTAAGTGTTTTGGCAGTTGACACATTAATTTTGAGGCGTATTCTTTTGTCTTTTCTAATGCACATAATACATTATATGTACCTACAGGTAATTGAATCTTCTGCTTTTGACTCGAGATCTCCAACATAAAATCCTGAGTCCGATAAATAACAAATCCAGCGTATCTACCTTTCACCACATTGCCTTTTAAATCTCTTTTTTTACGAATAATGAACTTAGATTTTGAGACTTTCTTAAAAGCACGAGTCAAACTTTTGACTTGTGCTTTTTCATGATTCATTTCTTCTGCAAGTTGTGAGGCACTAATGGACAGACTACTCCCCTCCCCAACGGGCAACCTTTTTTCAAGGTGATCAATAGTACGTTCTACAAGCTCTTCTATTTTTTCATAAGCACGTTCTTCCTTTGATTTTTTGTGTTTATAATAACCACGTAACTGAGGACGTACACCACAAATCATTTCAACTACATCTGGTCTCACAAAGTAATCTTTTTTATATGCACTTCTTACGGCTTTTTCGAGTCTTCTGTTACCGATAGGATAGGTAGCTACTGCATTTCGCTCTTTCATCATCAATAGGGTATCCTCGAGCTCATATCCATCTCTCTTAGCCATAACACTTAATTCAAACGCTGCCATGTTACGAGTTCCTTTTTCGTCTGTATTCCACAGAGCACGTCCAGCCTTACTAGTTAACCAAGATCCATTGACTGATGCATTACCACGTTTAAGACCTAATTCTTGAAACCATTCAGTAGCTTCATCTTTAGACCAAACGTTTTCCTTTTCAAAATACATGATTGTTTCTTCTCTTGGAAAACGCGCCCATCCAAAAAGTGCATTGTTCAAGTCAATTGGTAATCCTTGTTCATACAAAGAAGAACGTATTGCTTCTCCAATGGCTTTTGCATATTGAATAGCAGAAACTGAACCGTACCAAGCTTCATTATCTGCAAACACAACAAAAAACTGCACTCCCTTCGAAGTTTTTAAAATTAATGTCGGCTTACACGGAATCCCTGCTACTTCGAAAGCAAACAGGATTTGTTGTACTGAAGTTTTTTGATCGATATCAAAACCAAATGTTCTAACCCGTCTTAAGTTTTCATCGGCAATGTCAGATGGCTTTACGGCCTTATAATATGTATTTGGAGTAAAATGGGTTACTCCACTATGGCTATTGTTATGGTAGTGCAAAACACCCTGGATACTTCGCGCAATATCTTGACCTCCTAAAGAGAGGTCAAAAATACTTTCTTTACTGTAAGCAACTCGTATACTTCCTTGAGTTTTCAACTCAAAATCACACTTTTGTTTGATAGATCTCGGTACGTTATTTGCATAGTTATCGTACAACCCAATTCCACGACCGAAAATAGTTTCTAAAACTTCTTGTTCTAAATACGAATGCTGTCTTACAGGACTTTTAGAAAGACTCGAGTACATCAGACTTCTCCTCCAACTAGTAAGAAGAGCACACAAAAAGGGTATGCTGCTCCCGTTGATTTTTAGTAAAAACAACAGAGAACATGCACACCCGTATATTGGAGGTCACGCTTTTTATACTTATAACCTTGTCAGACATGTTTAAGCATGCTAATATGAGGTCATAAGTATGTTAATTAGAACAGCAAATTCATCTCCCGTCCGGCCAAAGACAATTGAGTGGGTATGCATGTTCTCTGAGGGCTTGAATCTATGATTCAGGTCCTTTTCCTTTATTCAATTTTACTTTTTATATATTAGTAAAGGTCTCTTTTGTAATTCCCTTTGTAAAAAATATTCCAAAATTACTCGCATTACATTAACAATACTCGGAAAAGCTATATAGGACAAGATTATTTTTCGCTAGTTTTATCAGCTGTGTAGTTCACTTCTGATTCGTGTCCTGGATAAATCAATTCTTCTTTCCCTGTCGGATACATAGTTTGATCTCCTTCCAATTCATATACTTCCATAACTTCATTAACGATTTCTTTCGATTCATTCCATCCTACAAGATCAACAGAGCGCTCAATTGCTTTATGCATTAGTAATTTCACCTCTCTAATTTTACTCATAGTGTCTTCTTCAGTGTATTTAACATACTGCCTGAATACATCGCATAAAATTTTAATGCGATTCTTTGATTCATCATTTCCAAATAAACGAATGGATTGTTCACCAATGTATTCATCAGTCTCTACGTCTAAAACCAGCTGTAGTTGATGCTTCTCATCTGACCAATGGTTGTATAATTCATAATCTCTTAAGCTTTCTAACGGCTTATAAAGACCTTCATCTATAAAACGTATGATTTCGTCTTTTCTTCGAACAAAAGTTCCATTAGAGTTTAGCGTTGTAGTTTGTTTTTTTATAGCTATATCCAACAACTCTAGGATATCTTTAGGCACGTAATACATACGTTTTTTCAATTCCTTTTGCCCTTTTGGTTCTAAAATCGTAAGAAGATACTCGATGATTGTAGATCTATTAGCGTTCAATCCCATTTGTTTTAAGCTATCACAAAGATCATCAATTTCTTTACTCTGAAATTCGGTTAAAGTTAATAACTTAACTTCTTTTTCAACATCATTCTTATCACTCATTTTATTATCACGAATGTACCGGATTAATTGGGCTTTATCTAATCCTTTATCAAGAACCTCTCGAAGTTGCTTACTACCTTGTCGTCCAAACTTTTTCGCTTGGAAAGCTCTATTAACGGATTTTGACACATAAAAATTGTAGCGTTTCATACAATCACCTCTCTTACTATGATTAATTATATCACAAATACCTACAAAATAAACAACAAAAAATAAAATCCTTTACTATTAGCAATATTGTTAGTGCTAGCTTTGTTTTAAATAAAAAAAGGAGAGGAGCTAGTCCTTTCCTCATTTTTATCCATAAGTTTTGATCAAAAACAGTATATTTGCAGCTGCAGTATGCAATGCAAATTCACAGTGTCTTATATGAGTTTCTTTGATTTCCGATCCTTGACCATGACCTGTATGGCTATTTCTAAGGTTTGATAACACCTGAAGGGTATCTTTTAAGCTTCTAAAAGCTGACGATTCAAAACCTTCGAGATCACTATTCTTGCTTATAGTATGAATTAACACAGATGCTGTTGCTTTTTGTAATGTAGGTACTGATTGACGAGGATTTGGATTTACTAGCTGCCAGTTATTTTTTTCGATAATTATCTTCATTGTACTTTCAAAAGCATTACTGGCATTATGGATAGATCCTTTGAGATCGTTTTCTTTAAATTTTTCAAATGCTTGTAACATTTCATTATTAGCCCCAGCATAAATAGGTTCTGATAATAAATAAAGAACTGGTCGAACAACATCTTTATGGACGACCTCATTTCCTTTATGAATAATAATATTATTTATTAATTCGTAACCTATCCCGTTAGTCCTGATTAATTCATTGATCATTTGATCTACTATTTTAGAAGATTGATCTACATATGCCTCATTAACCCAATAAGATAACAATTCTATTAAATCTAAAATTAATAAATAATCGGTAGGGTCAGCGTAGATAAGTAGAGTATAAAATTCTAATTCGTCGTCAGATAAATAAGAGTATAGGTAACTAAACTCATTCTCGATAGCTATTTTCTCAAGAGTCGTTTTAGGAAGTAAATGATGATATGTTAGAACTCCACGTCTTTGCTTTAGAGTGCGCATTGCATTGTAAAAGACAGTATCGCGATCTGGATATCCCGCTTTACTTTCTAGAGTTTGAACGAGAGTATTCATCTGGTGAAAGATTTGTACTCTTACTTTTTTAGATATTTCATGATACTTTAATACATCATATGCTGTAGGGAAATTTCTTTCTGAATATAATTCTTTACCTGTCAACCCTTCATAACTCATAAATAACCCTCTCTTTTAAATAATTCTCTTAAAGCAAGGTTTACAGTAGCAGACTTTACTCCTCGTTGCCCTCTTTGCTGAAGACTATTCAAAACTTTCGATAAGTCTTCTTCTATATAAAATCCTGTGTACACCGTATTACTTCTTTTTGCATGCAAAATTTCTTTAAGAGCACTATTATTCACATTTTCACTATCGTTATTGCTAGTATTATCAAATGGATTATTAGCAACTTCATTAAAACCCTTTAGCTTTCTTTCTTTATTACTCATTTCATAGTCTCCTTATCCAAGCTTCAATTCTTTTAATAATTCGCTATATATTTTTGCTCCTTTAGAAGTAGGAGCTGCTAAAGACAACGGTCTCTGATCAAAACCAACACTAGAAGCAAACTCAATTGTTGTCGGTATAAAAGTTTTAGTGACCTTTATTTTCGAGTTCATTGCGTAATCTTGTAAAAGTTCCATAATCCCTCTATGTAAGAGTGTTCTTTGATTAACTAGTGTAGGAACAA
Source organism: Exiguobacterium sibiricum 7-3 (assembly GCF_000620865.1). NCBI lineage: Bacteria > Bacillati > Bacillota > Bacilli > Caryophanales > Exiguobacterium > Exiguobacterium artemiae. The sequence continues at coordinate 5,796 of NZ_JHZS01000005.1, read as the reverse complement.
TCGCTCGTACACGTAACTCAGGATTCATTTGACTCTTAAAATCATTCACTATCTTCAAGGTTTTCTGTAATGAACGCATAGCATATTTTTCGGGCTGGAATGGAATTATCATGTCCTGGCATGCCACTAAAATATTTCCTTGTATTAAACCGAAACTTGTTGGTGTATCGATTAATACATAATCGTAATCCATCTTAATTTTTTCAATCACTTCTTTGAGTAATGAAAATCGTTTTTGTGTAGGAAATTGTCGTGCATCTAACAATACATCAAATTCAAATGAGAGCATATCATCATTCGTAACTAGAAGATCGATATTCTTATCAACACTGACTAACGCCTTTTTAGGATCGGCACCCTTAATGAGTGCATCATATAAAGAAAACTCCACATCTTCTTCTAACAGATCCGGGTTTTGACCAAAAGTCACGGCCACATCTGATTGTATGTCCATGTCCACGATTAGGACTTTTTTATCTATTAAAGAGAGTTGACCAGCAAGGTTTGTCGTCATGGAGGTTTTCAATACCCCACCCTTATTACTTATGACTGCAATTACTTCTCCAGGCATCATTACACCTCATACTTCCTCAGCTTTTTTTGGCGGTACTTATAAAACGTAGGTGGTTTCAGTGGTAAGACATTACAAATGTCCTTTACAGTCATTCCAGCTTCAAACATCATGTTAGCCTTATCAATGACTGATTGATCAATCGGCTTTCTACCACCGACTCTCCCTCTACTTCTTGCTGCAGCTAATCCTGCTTTAGTTCGCTCAATTGTTAATTCCCTCTCCATTTCTGCAAGACCTGCCATAATCGTGAAATACAGCTTACCAGCTGGTGTATTTGTATCAACGCCTAAAGTAAGTATTTTCAGTCCCACACCGTTCTCCTCTAACCACTCTGATAACTCGAGTAATTTTTTTGTTTGACGGCCTAAACGATCTAACTTCCAAACAACCAATGTATCTCCAGGACGTAAATAATTTAAACAAGCTTCAAACTCTGGACGCTCTTTTACTGAACTCTTCTTTTCTTCAAAAATCTTTTCACAGCCGGCCGCCTTAACTGCGTCAAGCTGCAACTCTAAATTTTGTTCAATGGTCGATACTCTGACATATCCAATGCTCGCCATCTAGACACCTCCTGTTTTTTTGTTTGCTCGAGCAAACAATGATCTCGTAGCGAGGGGTTTTTTTATATAAAACGTTAAATCTTCTTTATAAATAGATGTTGATTAATATACGAGAAAATATAAGCCTTTCCTGCTCATTATACTAAATTTATCGGCGTGTTGGTTTTTTATATTAAACGACCGTTTTATATAATTATTTTTCGATTTTCGAATTTAAAGAAACTTAGTCCTTTAGCCTTCGTAAATTAGTTTATAAAATTTTAAAGGAAGAAATTGTATGGAAGTATTCTATTTGAGAATGTTTGGATTAAAAAAGGGAAGAAACGTCTTTTAGCGTTTTCTCCCCTTTTTCGTTATTCTTTCATTCCGTTGACAACCCAATCATTAAAATCAGTCATTACACGGTCAAAAGGATCAACATATTGATACTTTAAAAGTAACTATACGTGATCCTCTTCAAAAACTTAATACAAACGCTTTTCAGCGATTTTATAAATTTCATCTTTATCTCTTTTACCGATCGCAACAATCTGAATGATTTGGAGTTTACCTTCTAATTCTCTAAAGACAACACGTAACCCCATCTTCCTGTTTTTCAACTTATTGCAATGAGAAAGGTTTCCATTAAGTGGCTGTCCTGCCTCCATTCCTTTGGAAATGATTCGATCTAATGCTTTATCCACAAATATCTTTTGGCTACCATCGAGGTCATCGTAGTCTCCCTTTGAATACTGCGTCCACTCAATCTGATACAATAATCATTCCCACCCATCCATTTCATCAATAGTCGATGGGTGATTTACTCGTGCTCCACGAACTTCTGAATCAGAATATGTGCGGACATTTTTATTAGATAGTCGCATCTCGACTGTCAAATCATCTAATCGGCTGTACAATTCTTCAATTTCTTTATTTAGTGACTCGTATTGCTGTTGGGTAAGCATGACGCCAGCAATTTTTTCTCGGTTAAAGACATAAACACCAGCTGCTTCACGATCAGCTCTTTGGAACGCTTCCATAGGCGACCGTTTTACATCAGAAATTGAAGTGGTTGGAATATCGAGCGTTCTCATTCCCATAATAATTTCCTCCTTGCTATTTACTTTAGTATAAACCTTTTAAAAGACTTTTAAAAGTCTTTTAAAAGGTTTATACATTAATTGATAAATAAAAAAGAAATTTATTATGTTAATTTAGACTCTTGTTAAAGGTTAAGATTTATAGCATCTTCCCCTCAAGATTCTTACACCTATGACTGGTCTAAATCTTGATAGGATAACGAAACCGATTCAGTGACCCTTTGGGAAGATACTAAACGTTCTGTTGGATACTTCACTTTCATTTTTCAAGAATTGAGTCATCAATTTTTATGAATTATTCACCTCTAATAAAATTTCCATTACCATATTTAAAAAAACATTCACATTTTCAGATCATAATGTTGATAAAATGCAGATAATCCCATTTAAAGGAGGATTTCTGATGTTTAATGGTATTCCGTTACACCCGCTTGTCGTCCATGCACCTATCGCCTTGTTGATTTTCGCGACATTTCTACTGATGGGTGCATTACGATGGTCCGGGCTCCGATTGTTCGCCGTGATCACGTTAGTTGTCGGTCTTCTCTCTGGTATCATCGCCTATCTCACGGGTGACGGGGCAGAACGCTTCGGCATGGATCAATGGAACATTGCTCGGGACTCCATCCATACGCATGAGAATTTTGCGTTGTACAGCCTCATCACATTCGGTCTATCCCTCCTGCTCGTCCTTCTTGATTATCGGACGAAAAATAAGATGATTTTCCTCGCAAGTATCCTCGTGGCACTGATTGGTAGTGGTCTCCTCGCCTATGCTGGTCACCTTGGTGGTCAAATGGTCTATGCTAGGTAAAAAAATATTGTCTCGTTTAGTCTTCATACGGTGTCAAGAATCATAAAAACAGTATATTTTAGAGATGATTCCTGTATTGAACAGGGATCATCTTTTTAATTCCTCCTCGGAAACAAATATAGTTAAGTAATGTATGGTTGTTTTGACATCATGACGATACCATTTAAATGTAGTACACTCATCAAAATCGATGCTATCTAAGATTCAAAAAAATATTCTTTTTAGACTGGCCGAATTGAAAAAATAGCCTATACTTTTCAAGTGTTTAGTCGGATGCTTATTTTTTTACTATGACAGTTTTTCTGCGAGTCTCACTGTTTCCAACGCTTCTTTAAGTGAAATGCCAGACCTAATACTATGGATGTTATGACGGAGCGTTTTTAAAATATCAGTATTCTCTATAATACGTTGTAAGATTTCTTTCAGTTCGAGTTCGGTATCAGCGCACAAAGCATATCCGGATCCGATCAAAAAATTTACATTCTCCTCTTCTTGACCAGGTAAGACGTGTTGAATGAGTAATGGTAATCCTACAGTTAGGGCCTCGGATGTCGTGATTCCTCCAGGTTTACTAATCATGAGATCCGAAAGAGCCATCAGTTCGTGCACGTCATAAAAAAAACCATAGATTTTAATCAGATGTCTTGAATATTTGAATTCCCGTTCAAGTCTAGTCTTTAATTTATGGTTTTTCCCACAGACAATCATGATCTGAAGTGGATGTGAGATAGATTCAATTGCCTGGAACATTGACATTCCTTTTCCGAAGAAACCATCTCCTCCACCCATAATTAAGAGGGTCAACGTTTCTGGATGGAGTTGATATTTCTCAATGAGTCCCTCTTTAGAAATTTGTTTGAACTGCTGGCGAACAGGAATTCCTGTGAATAGAATCTTTTCAGGTGCAACATTTAACGCAAGTAACCGATCTTGGAGATTTTGAGAACCTACAAGATAAAAATCTGTCGTGGCATGAATCCAGTAGGAATGCAATGCATAGTCAGTCAGAACTGTCACCGTAGGTAGATTGATAAGTCCTGCCTGTTTCAATTTAGATACGATACCAGCAGCAAAAGGATACGTACTAATGATTACCTTAGGTTGAATTTGATCAATCACACTTAAAATTGAATTCATTCTCGATAAAAAAATAGTGTTCAATTGCTTGGAAAATGTACTTTCGAGATAAGTTTTTTGATAAAGAAAGCTATAAAGCCATGGAAAATCTCGGATGATTCCTTTGTACAAATATTGACTTAAGGGGGACAAGTACGGGTGAGTCGTCTTCATGATATCCATCGAAACTGGCACCACTTCTGTAAAGGACTTCTCTATTTCTTCGATAATTGCGATTGCAACTTGCTTATGGCCTTCACCAAATGAAGCAGAAAGAATTAAAATTTTCTCTTTTTTGTCTCTCATGACGTTTTCCTTTCCTACTAAAAGCTAGAAGCATTTTACATTTAGATTGACCTTAGACACTTTATTAATTATGTAAACCCTTCCACACTGCACTATAGACCTCCTCTTATTATTTTCTTGATTCACATGGCAAGTTCAGAAAACCTAACACCTTCTGATCATCATAACGTTTCGTTCGCTTAATATTTTCGTTTCACTATATGTAAAGTTATGAAAAAATCAGGATACATCTTTCACTTTTAATCATTTAGGGAATAAAAGTATATATAAAAACAACATGGGTTCACATCAACCAACTATTTCAACCAATCATAGGACCTCTTGGTACCTAAGGAGATGATGGTATCTCATGAGTATGGATCAACTGAATTATTATTTAGACATTTATAGCTATTGGATTATTTTTTTCTTTCTTTTTTGTGGTATCGTCGGCATCCCAGCTCCTGAAGAATCTTTACTCATCTTAGTAGGAATCTTGAGTAACCAACATGATTTGCACTTAATGCCTACTCTCGTCTCAGCATTCGCTGGTTCATTTTCCGGGATGCTGTTTGCTTATTTAATTGGACGGTCTTTTATGATTTACGTCATGAAGTATGGTAGGTTCATCGGTTTAACTGATAAACGGTGGGTGAAGCTTAAAAAAAACTATATGACGAATATTCCAAAAACAATCTTGTTTGGTTTCTACATTCCTGGACTTCGACAAATTAATCCTTACTTCGCCGGGCTCAAACCCGTTCCATTTGCTACCTTTCTTCTGTTTTCTTTCATAGGTACTGGGTTGTGGGTGTTCCCATTCGTGTTAATCGGTTATTATGCGGGAAATACGTTTCATATCAAACCTGAGTGGGTTCCTTACTTAGGAGTGATTTTGTTAAGTCTATTCCTCATTCGTATCCTATTTAAGCGTTTTTTCAAAAAAGTTAAACGGCTAAATGAATGAGCGATTAGATCCAATGATGCTTGAGTGTCTTTGTGCCCAATGAAGGAGTAAATCTATCATGGCTAAAATCTTAATATTACCTTTTTTGAATATGCGTTCAGGTCACCATGCAGTAGCTGAAACGTTGGCTGAAAATCTCGGCCGAAAAATGGAAACCGAAATAAAAGAAGTAGAGTTCTTAAGTTATATAAACCCAACAATTGAGCATCTGACATCAATGATTTACTTAAACTGGATTCGTTATGCCTCGACTTCATACAGTATCGTCTATCGAAAGTTTTTTTATAAAACTCGGGATAAACAAAAATCAAACGAATGGTACCTAAGTTTTTTTTTATATAAAATGAGATGTCTTATCCAGGAAGTAAAGCCAGACCTAATTATTTGTACCCACTGTT
>NZ_JHZS01000004.1 GCF_000620865.1 Exiguobacterium sibiricum 7-3 | reverse complement strand
CGCCACTGGTGTTCCTCCACATCTCTACGCATTTCACCGCTACACATGGAATTCCACTCTTCTCTTCTGTACTCAAGCCTTCCAGTTTCCAATGACCCTCCCCGGTTGAGCCGGGGGCTTTCACATCAGACTTAAAAGGCCGCCTGCGCGCGCTTTACGCCCAATAATTCCGGACAACGCTTGCCACCTACGTATTACCGCGGCTGCTGGCACGTAGTTAGCCGTGGCTTTCTCGCAAGGTACCGTCAAGGTACGAGCATTACCTCTCGTACTTGTTCTTCCCTTACAACAGAGTTTTACGATCCGAAAACCTTCATCACTCACGCGGCGTTGCTCCATCAGACTTTCATCCATTGTGGAAGATTCCCTACTGCTGCCTCCCGTAGGAGTCTGGGCCGTGTCTCAGTCCCAGTGTGGCCGATCACCCTCTCAGGTCGGCTATGCATCGTCGCCTTGGTGGGCCATTACCCCACCAACTAGCTAATGCACCGCAAGGCCATCCCAAGGTGACGCCGGAGCGCCTTTCATCATCAGACCATGCGGTCTGAAGAACTATTCGGTATTAGCTCCGATTTCTCGGAGTTATCCCAATCCTTGGGGCAGGTTCCTTACGTGTTACTCACCCGTCCGCCGCTCATTCCCTTCACTTCCCTCCGAAGAGTTCCGTGAGCTTCCTGCGCTCGACTTGCATGTATTAGGCACGCCGCCAGCGTTCGTCCTGAGCCAGGATCAAACTCTCCATAAAGTGTTTGACTTGCTCGTTGTGTGACCGAAGTCACGTTGACGAAGCTTGCGCTTCATTCATTGTTTGTATCCGAAGATACGTTTTTTGCCTCATCGTTCAGTTTTCAAAGTCCGATATGTCGTTTGACGACTTTTAAATCTTACAGTAAAGTATTAACTGGTGTCAATAACTTTTTTCATAAGTTTTTTTCGTTTTCGACGTGTCTGTGTGGCGTGTGCCTCAGCGACATGTATTAATATATCAACTCTTGTTTTTTTCGTCAACTGTTTTTCTAAAAAAATATTAAAAAAAGACGGACGCCGCTCTGACCGGATAAAACGGTAGAACGGCGCCCTTTCTTTTACGCTCTTTTGCCAGACGCAGCATTCGCTGAATTTGGTTTTTCCTGCAGTCGATGCAACATCAGAATTTGATACGCATTACAAACGAGTAATGTGGCAAGCGCTGCCCATAACATCCGTTTGTCTTGTGTCGCCTGAAGAGCCGGCACCCATTCAATCAATGTGATGACTGTCATCAAAAAGAGTGTCGGCACGAATGCCGTGAAGTTTGTCTCGCGCGCTTTCGTCCGAGCGACAAAAAACGCGATGAGCAGTAAGACAACCATCTCTCCAATGTACAGGTTCGTTTTTTCAAATCCGAAAGCAAGTCCCCGAAGGTAGATCCCATCGAATAACGCAAATGCGATTAAGACGATTTGGACCCGATCCCATAGCTTAGCCCCCCGGAAAATATCGAGTCCGACCCGGTGAAGGATCAGATATGAAAAGAATCCCATCAAACTGATGGCTGTCCATGTACTGCTGTAAGCCAAGGCCGTGACATATCCGCTGATCGATTGGTTACGGACATAACCTGGTTCAGCGACAAGGTTAAACACGAAGCCGGCGAGCGTCCCGATCAGGAGCGTCATCCAAAACAGCTTCAAAAATCCTCTAGTCTTCATTCATTATCCCTCTACTTTTTCGATGACACGCGCTGCGAGTTCATTATAGTGTGTTTCAAATGGATGGTCGTCACGGTAAATCGACGGTGCAAAGTCCGTTTCATTTGCATACGGCTGTCCAAGTGGAATCTTAGCTAGAATATCTGTTTTTAACGCTTCTGACAACTTCTCTCCGCCGCCTGAACCAAACACATACTCTTTTTCGCCAGTCGTCTTGCTTTCGAAATATGCCATATTCTCGATGATTCCGAGCAAACGGTGGTTTGTTTTGATCGCCATCGCCCCTGCACGTGCAGCAACGAATGCCGCAGTTGCGTGCGGTGTCGTGACAATCAGTTCCTGACAGCTTGGCAACATCGAATGAATATCGAGTGCCACGTCGCCTGTACCCGGTGGTAAATCAAGCAGTAAGTAATCGAGGTCGCCCCACTCGACGTCAGAGAAGAAGTTGTTTAACATCTTTCCGAGCATCGGGCCACGCCAGATGACAGGTGCATTGTCTTCGACGAAGAAGCCCATCGAGATGACTTTAACCCCAAACCGTTCAGGTGGAATAATCCGGTCGTTGACGACCGTCGGACGGGTTTCGATTCCCATCATGTCCGGCACACTGAATCCGTAGATATCCGCGTCGATCAAGCCAACTTTTTTTCCTGCCCGTGCGAGGGCAACTGCCAAGTTAACGGAAACCGTCGATTTTCCGACACCGCCTTTACCGGAAGCTACCGCAATGAATGTCGTGCCAGATTCCGGTTTAAGGATTGATGGTGTCGTCGCGGCTTGAATACCGTGATCGCCGAGTGCCTCAAAACGTAAGCCGACCGTCTTGAATCCTTTTTCCTTTAACTCTTTGACGATCTGTTGCTGTAACGCGAGCTGTTCGCCTGATCCTGCTTGTGCCAGTGCGATTTTGAGACTGACATAGTCTCCTTTGATGCGGACATCGCGAATCCCGTTCGTATCTGTAAGCGAGCGTTCAATCGTCGGATCGATCAATTGCCCGACCACCTCGCGAATTTCTTGTTCATTCAACATAGTGTCTTCCCCCTGAGAACGTTCGATTTAATCCATTTCAGTATAACAAAAATAAGATAGCGCTTGCACATTTCGACTCGGAAAGCATGACATTTCCTTGAAGACTCGTAAGGAAGTTACCTGAAAGATGAAAAAAGAGAGATCCCCCTCTTCACAATTGTAAAAAGGGGATCTCTACGTTTAAAACATCCGGTTCCATGTCGCAGGTCCGACGACACCATCAACCGCTAATCCTTGCCGGTCTTGATAGGCACGTACTTTATCGACGGTCTCCGCATCAAAACGTTTCGTGACAGTCGCCTTGACCGCTCGCTGAATCCGTTCGATGTCCCTGCTGTTCATGTTTATGGCTCCTATATAGAGAGGTTGCCCCGGATAAGGCACTAAGACATCCGTCGTCGCTTTGTTCAGCTCAAAGTGTGGATAGTCTTTAAACCCACTCCAGTCTCCGCCCCAGGAAAAACCTTGCCGCTTCATCGCCTGGACGATTTGCTGAAAGTTGGCATCGGTATTAAAAATTGCTTCTGTCCCGTCCACGGAATATTGAAACAGATCCACGGCAATCCCCCGGTTATGATTTGATTGTCCCCCACGCGCATTCGTGACGACTGCGCCCGGCATCGTCCGTCCTTGCGCATACAGCTTCTCCTGCTCGGCGTAGGACCGGAATCCTTGGGCCACTCCGACATAAATCCCTTTGACATGAAGCTCCCGGATGACTTGACGTGTCTTTCGCGCAACTTCCGGCGACAGTCCCGGAACATTCAGTTTTCGGTTGGCCCGTTCTAATAACCAACTGACTGATACGGTCATCGTTCACCACACTCCTTTGTAGACTGTTCCCGAAAACAGAATTCGGTATACTTATCGATGGACATGTCCTCACAAATCATTCGGAAAAAGGAGTTTTTTGATGAAAAAGATGGTTGCCTTCTCAGGTATCTTGACTGTTCTCTTACATACTGGTTATGCAATTTACTTTAATACGGTGCATGAGGCGAACGCGGCTTATCAGCCCACTCTCCCCGAGAACAGCACGGTATTAAGTCAGGACACGTCTTTTGTTGGTAAAGTTGGTTCACAAACGACGTACGATCCTATTTCTTTTTTAAAGGATCTTTTCCTGTGGAGCATTCCGCTGACATTCATTGGTTTGATGGCACTTTTATTCCTCATCCGAACCATCCGACGTCGTACATTCTGAACAACAGACCGCTTTCTGACCGCTACCGGTCAGAAAGCGGTTTTTTTGCATAAAAAAATCTCCCACCCGTAAGGATGAGAGATAAAACGATTAACGTTTTGAGAACTGAGGTGCACGACGTGCTGCTTTGAGACCGTATTTTTTACGTTCTTTCATACGAGCATCGCGTGTGAGGAAACCTTTAGCTTTAAGTGTGCCACGGAAGTCTGGATCCGCTTGAAGAAGAGCACGTGAGATACCGTGACGGATTGCGCCTGCTTGACCAGTGAAGCCGCCGCCTTTGACCGTTACCATGATATCGTATTTGCCTTCTGTTTCTGTGAGTACAAGTGGTTCTTTTGCAGTCATGATTAATGTTTCATAACCGAAGTATTCGCTGATATCGCGCCCGTTAACTGTGACTTTACCGTCTCCAGCAACGAGGAAAACGCGAGCTGCCGCGCTTTTACGGCGACCAGTGCCGTAGTAACGTACATCTGCCATCGTGTAGTTCCTCCTAAATTCGTATTAACCGCGAAGTTCGTAAACTTCTGGTTGTTGTGCTTCTTGCTTATGAGTATCTCCAGCGTAAACGTGGAGTTTGTTGAACATTTGACGACCGAGGCTACCTTTTGGAAGCATCCCTTTGATCGCGAGTTCAAGCATACGCTCAGGTTTGTTAGCGAGTAAGTCGCGTGCGACAGTCTGCTTCAAGCCGCCTGGATGACCAGAGTGACGGTAGTAGACCTTTTTGTCGAGTTTGTTACCAGTTAATACGATTTTCTCAACGTTGATGAGGATAACGTGATCCCCACAGTCAACGTGTGGTGTGAACGTAGGTTTGTGCTTACCGCGGAGAAGTGAAGCCACTTCGCTCGAAAGACGACCGAGTGTTTTGCCTTCTGCGTCGATAAGGAGCCATTTGCGTTCTACATCAGTAGCTTTCGCCATGAAAGTTGTGCGCATGTAAAATACCTCCTAAGGAATTTAAAAATTTCTTTTTTGATTTTTCATTTATTCACTGTTTGAATCTATCAGAATCTTAGGTGTACGGGGCTAAGATTGTGGTTTCATAATAAATGAAATGCCAATAAACATTGTATGTTTTTTAGCGGCTAATGTCAAATGCCTTTTTTAGACTCTGGGTAGAAAACTTCCCAAAGGTATAACCCGTGCGGTGGTGCCGTCACACCAGCGACGTTTCGATCCTTCGCTTCGAGCATTCGTTTGATGTCATTCGGGGCAAATCGACCGCGTCCGACATCAAGCAACGTGCCGACCATGATCCGAATCTGATTGTAGAGAAAACCGCTTCCCTGAAAACGAAAAATCAGTTCTTCTCCTTGTTCAATCAGTTCCGCTTCATAAATCGTCCGAACACGATTGTCCGTCTCTGTCTTCGCGACACAGAACGAACTGAAGTCATGAGTCCCGACTAAATGCGCTAATCCCAGACGAATTTGCGCAACATCGAGCGAATACGGAATCAGGACGGATTGATGACGTCGAAACGCATCTTCCGTCCGGCGCACGAAGTACCGATACTCTTTCCCTACTACATCATACCTTGCTTCGAAGTCAGAAGCGACCTCTTTACAGTCACGAACGCGAATATCGTCCGGTAATAACGTATTTAGGGCCTTCACCATGCTTGCAGGTGCAATCGCCAGTTCCGTATCAAAATGAATGACTTGTCCCTGTGCGTGCACACGCGCATCCGTACGCCCGGAACCAATCACCTTGACCGGGTGCTTATGCATCCGCTCAAGCGTCTTCTCGAGGACTTCCTGAATCGTCAGACCGTTCGGTTGTACTTGGTACCCGGAATAGTCCGTCCCGTCATACTGAATCGTACATTTAAAGCGTCGCATCAAAAGCCTCCCCGTAAATAGACTAGAAGCAGTCCGAGGACGATCAGAAGGACAATCAGCCCCGTGTCGCGACCTGTCCATTTGGACTCACGGAGTCGTGTCCGTCCTTCGCCCCCCCGGTATCCCCGGGCTTCCATCGCTGTCGCAAGATCTTCTGCCCGTTTAAACGCCGAGATGAAGAGTGGAATCAGCAAAGGAATGATGGCCCGTAAGCGTTCTTTAATCGGACCCGCCGATAAATCGACACCGCGCGCCTGCTGTGCCTTCATGATTTTTTCCGTCTCCTCTGCCAAGGTCGGCAGGAAACGAAGGGAAATCGACAACATCAAGGCAATCTCGTGCGTCGGGACACGGACGACTTTAAATGGTTTGAGTAACAACTCAATCGCATCCGTCAGTTCGATTGGTGACGTCGTCAACGTGACGAGTGTCGTAATCGATACGAGGTAAAAGAACCGGAGCGAAACGATGATGGCAAGACGCAATCCTTCTTCATAAATCTTGAACCAGCCAAATTCAAACAGAATGGCCCCTTCACGCGTAAACAACAGCTGAATGATAAACGTAAAGACGATTAAGAATAAAATCGGTCGCAGCCCTTTTAAGACGTAACGGATTGGTAATTTACTACTCGCTAAAGCAAAAAACGTAAACAGCAATAAAAAAATATTCGTTGCTGCATTATTGGCTAAAAACACAAGAGGAATAAAACAAAAGGCAAAAATGATTTTCGCGACGGCCGACGAACGATGTAAATACGACGACCCTGGTATATGTTGTCCTACGATCATCGTCCGTCCCCCCGTACATGCAAAATCCATTCAATCAATTCCGCTTCCGTCTGAAGCGACGGGCGTGGCTGTTTCAATTGATCGGCCATCCTCCAAGCAAACGCCAAAACGTGGGGTAAATCGAGATGGAATTGACGCAGTAACGTTTCTTGACGGAATAGACCCATTGGTTCTCCGTCATACGCGACTTGTCCCTCTTCCATGACGACGACCCGGTTCGTATACTCAAGGACTTGATCCATATCGTGTGTAATCAACAGCAAGGTCATTCCTGATTGCGCATGCAGCTCAGCGAAAAGAGACAGCATCTGCTTTCGTCCTTGTGGATCAAGTCCTGCTGTTGGTTCATCGACGATCAACACGTCTGGTTGACTAGCGAGTACGCCCGCAATCGCAACACGCCTCATTTGCCCACCAGACAGGTCAAACGGAGAACGTGACCAGAAGACTTCATCGAGTCCCACGGTACGTAAGGCATCTTTCGCTAACCGTTCTGCCTCTGCCGGTGTATGACCAAAGTTCATTGGACCAAACATGACATCTTTCAAGACGGTTTCTTCGAACAATTGATATTCCGGATACTGAAAGACAAGACCCACCCGTTTACGGAGCGCCTTTAAATCTTGTTTTCGTTTTGGTTCGATGATGATGTCATCAACCTGTACCTTACCGGCAGTTGGTTTCAACAAGCCGTTAATATGTTGGACGAGCGTGGATTTTCCGGAACCGGTATGCCCCACAAACGCAACAAGCGCCCCTGACGGAATCTCAAGATTCACATCACGCAGCGCGACTCGTTCAAACGGACTATTGAGTTGGTACGTATAATTCAATTCCTGGATTAAGATTGGCATAAGCGGTTCACCAAGTCTCTTTCATCTAGTATCGTGTCCTCATAAGTAAGACCACGTGCCGAAAGTTGCTCCTGCACCCGGACGACGAATGGAACATCTAGTCCAATCTGCTCAAGAAACGCGGATTGTGCAAACACCTCTTGCGGTGTACCTTCTAAAACGATTTGCCCCGCATCCATGACAATGACACGACTGGCCCGTAAGACTTCATCGAGTTCATGTGTAATGGCAACGACGGCCATCGGGTGTTGCTCATATAATTCCTGGACGGTCGACATAACCTCAGTTCGTGCAATCGGATCAAGCATCGATGTCGCTTCATCGAGCACGAGAACATCAGGGCGCATCGCAAGCGCCGAGGCGATTGCGACACGCTGCTTCTGTCCGCCGGATAGTTGATGAGGTTCCCGATCAACAAAATCCGTAAGGCCAACGCGCGCTAGACTGTCGTCGATACGACGAACCATTTCCTCGCGTGGCACACCCCAGTTTTCCAGGGCAAATGCCACGTCGTCGCGCACGGTCGTGCCAACGAATTGATTATCCGGATTTTGAAAGACGATACCGATTGCACGGCGCATCTCCCACAGTTGCTCCGGCACTGCACTCGAGAATGTCTCGTTGACAGTAACCGTTCCTTCTTCAGGAAGCAACAATCCGTTAAACAACTTCGTCAGCGTTGATTTTCCAGAGCCGTTGTGTCCAACGATCGCGACCCATTCCTGCGAATGAATCGAAAGAGAGACATTCCGTAAGGCTGGTTGTTCTTGTTCCGGGTAACGGTACGTCACCTGTTCCAACTCAATCAGCTTTGTCATGTCTGCTCCTCCTTCATCAAATCAAAATAATTTCATTTGTAACAAAAGGGCAGAAGCGAGTTACGCACTGCCCTTTTATTCGAATCATTTAAAAATTAAACGAGTTCGATGATGACCATTTCTGCGCCGTCACCACGACGTGGTCCCATTTTCATGATACGTGTGTAACCACCTTGACGCTCAGCAAAACGTGGAGCAACATCAGCAAACAATTTTTGGATTGCATCTTGTGTTTTACCAGCTTCGTTTTGACCAGCAGCTTCGCGACGAACGAACGATGCAACTTGACGACGAGCGTGGAGATCACCGCGTTTACCTAAAGTGATGAGTTTCTCAACGACTGGACGAAGTTCCTTCGCTTTTTGTTCTGTAGTTTGGATACGCTCATTGATGATGAGATCAGTCGCAAGGTCACGCAAAAGTGCCTTACGTTGTGAGCTTGTACGGCCTAATTTCGAGTATGCCATGGATGGATTCCCTCCTTCGTGCAATTAATAGTTTTAGTCTTCTTTACGTAGGCCCAGTCCGAGTTCATCGAGCTTCGCTTGAACTTCTTCGAGTGATTTACGTCCGAGGTTACGAACTTTCATCATCTCGTCTTCGCTCTTGTTCGCGAGTTCTTGAACCGTATTGATGCCGGCACGTTTCAAACAGTTGTACGAACGAACTGAAAGATCGAGTTCTTCGATCGTCATTTCAAGTACTTTTTCTTTCTGATCTTCTTCCTTTTCGACCATGATTTCGGCATGGAGCGCTTCGTCTGTAAGACCAACAAAGATGTTTAAGTGTTCTGTCATGATTTTTGCACCGAGTGACACTGCTTCTTCCGGGCGGATTGAACCGTCCGTCCAAACATCAAGCGTCAACTTATCGAAGCTCGCATCTTGACCAACACGTGTTTTTTCAACTTGATAGTTTACACGTTGAATTGGCGTGTAAATCGAATCAATTGGAATGACGCCGATTGGCATATCGTCCCGTTTGTTATCTTCAGCCTGAACGTAACCACGGCCACGACGAGCTGTCAGACGCATATGAAGTGATGCACCTTCTGCAAGTGTTGCGATGTGGAGTTCTGGGTTGAGGATTTCGACGTCGCTGTCATGCGTAATGTTCGCAGCAGTAACAACGCCGGCGCCTTGAATATCGATCTCAAGTGTTTTCTCTTCTTCCGAGTAAACTTTGAGGGCGAGTTTCTTAAGGTTCAAGATGATTTGGGTAACGTCTTCTACAACGCCATCAATCGTCGAGAACTCATGAAGAACGCCATCGATTTGGACTGCAGTAACTGCAGCACCCGGAAGTGAAGATAATAGGATACGACGCAATGAGTTGCCAAGCGTTGTACCGAATCCACGTTCAAGCGGTTCTACCACGAATTTACCAAACGTAGCGTTATCGCTTAATTCGACCGTTTCAATCTTCGGCTTTTCGATTTCGATCATCTGAACCCCTCCTTGAATATCGTCATGTTGGCCATCGCGTTCAATCGCCAACCGTCTTGTGTACGTTTCTACTGCCTTGCTTGGTCAAACGATCAACGAAAGTCTACTCGAATTCCCGCTTTGCAGTACAAGACGGGTTACACGCGACGACGTTTTGGAGGGCGGCAACCGTTGTGTGGAACTGGAGTTACGTCACGGATCGCTGTTACTTCAAGACCGATTGCTTGGAGCGCACGGATTGCAGCTTCACGACCTGCACCAGGACCTTTAACGTTAACTTCTACAGTACGCATACCGTTATCCATTGCTGTTTTCGCAGCAGTTTCAGAAGCGAGTTGCGCAGCAAATGGAGTTGATTTACGTGAGCCTTTGAAGCCCATGTTACCTGCAGTTGCCCAAGAGATTGCATTCCCTTGCATGTCAGTGATCGTAACGATTGTGTTGTTGAATGTTGAACGGATATGCACGATACCAGATTCAATATTCTTTTTGACTTTACGTTTACTACGAACATTCTGTTTACGTTTTGCCATCTTAGTTTACCCTCCCTTACTTCTTCTTGTTCGCTACTGTACGGCGTGGGCCTTTACGAGTACGCGAGTTGTTTTTAGTGTTTTGACCACGAACTGGAAGACCACGACGGTGACGAACACCACGGTAGCAACCGATTTCGATCAAACGTTTGATGTTGAGTGAGATTTCACGACGAAGGTCACCCTCAACTTTTACTTTATCTAATCCATCACGGAGTTGGTTGAGTTGTTCTTCAGTCAATTCACGAGTACGAGTATCTTCAGAGATACCAGCTTCTTTCAAGACTTTCTGAGCAGTCGTTTTACCAACACCATAGATGTAAGTGAGTGAGATAACGATGCGTTTCTCACGTGGAATATCTACACCAGCAATACGTGCCATGTGTGCACCTCCTTGTTTATTACCCTTGTTTTTGTTTATGCTTAGGGTTTTCGCAAATAACCATTACTTTGCCTTTACGGCGGATAACTTTACATTTTTCACAGATCGGTTTAACCGAAGGTCTTACTTTCATTGTGAATACCTCCTCCTGAAAAAATCGGAGTTTTTATTTGAAACGGTATGTGATCCGTCCGCGAGTCAAGTCGTATGGTGACAACTCAACCGTTACTTTATCTCCTGGTAGGATCCGAATGAAGTGCATCCGAATTTTTCCTGAGACGTGCGCGAGGACCGTGTGGCCGTTTTCTAACTCCACCTTAAACATCGCGTTTGGAAGCGGTTCGATAACCGTACCTTCCACTTCGATTACATCTTGTTTCGCCATCAATTATACCCCTTTCTCTATAAAGTTGATTGGGAGCCCAGACGATTTGTAGCGCTTAGGGGCTTTCTACAGTAGCCGTGAGAGAATCATCGGTCACAAACACGAGTGGATAGCGGCTTATAGAAAGGTGACACCAATAACGCGCACAGCTCACTCTGCATCGACCGTTAAGATCTCGTAGCCTTCGTCTGTGATGGCGATGGTGTGCTCAAAGTGGGCGCACATGCTACCGTCCACTGTCACTACCGTCCAATTGTCGGATAGCGTGCGAACATAGCGTTTTCCGACATTAACCATTGGCTCAATCGCCAAGGTCATGCCAGTTTTCAGGCGCGGCCCTTTCCCCGGTGGTCCATAATGTGGAATTTGCGGATCTTCATGCAAATTTTGTCCCACGCCGTGGCCCACATATTCGCGGACTACAGAAAAATTCGCTGCTTCAACATGTGACTGAATCGCATGCGAAATATCTGTCAGGTGCACGCCAGCTTTGGCGCGCTCCAATCCTTTATACAGAGATTCTTCAGTTACGTCAAGTAACCGCTTCGTCTCTTCAGAGATTGTACCTACCGGATATGTCCAGGCTGAATCTCCGTGATATCCGTTATACTCCGCCCCGATATCAATCGAGATGATGTCTCCATCGTGGAGTACGCGGTCACCCGGAATACCATGGACAAGTTCTTCATTTACTGAAGCACAGATGCTGCCAGTAAACCCATTATAACCTTTAAACGATGGTGTTGCCCCTTGACTTCGAATATAGCGTTCAGCAATCGCATCGAGTTGCCCCGTTGTGATCCCTGGACGAATATGAGTTTTCAGCTCCTTATGCGTCCGGGCGACGATTTGTCCCGCCTGACGCATGATGTCGATTTCACGCGGCGCTTTCGTAATGATCATTACTGATCACCAAGAAGTGCTTGAACATCGGAATAAACTTCATTAATCGGACGATCACCGTCCAAATTACGAAGATACCCTTTTTCAGCGTAAAAGTCAATCAAAGGTTGCGCTTGAGCGACGTTGACTTCAAGACGACGGCGAACCGTTTCTTCTTGATCATCTTCACGTTGAACAAGTGCTGATCCGTCGATATCACAGACACCCTCCACTTTTGGCGGGTTATAGATGACATGATACGTTGCTCCACATGTCGGGCAAATCCGGCGGCCTGTCAAACGAGGGACAAGTTTCTCCGGGTTCACACCGATGTGAACGACGTGATCGATTTGTTTATTTAGATCCGCAAGCAATACTTCAAGAGCATCTGCTTGTTTCACTGTGCGTGGGAAACCGTCAAGAAGAAAACCATTTGCACAGTCTTCTTTGGCGAGACGTTCACGTACGATGCCGATTGTGACTTCATCCGGAACGAGTTCCCCTTTATCCATGTACGATTTCGCTTCCTGCCCGAGCGGTGTTTGATCTTTGATCGCCGCACGGAACATGTCGCCTGTCGAGATGTGTGGAATGGCGTAGTCTTCGATAATTTTCGCAGCCTGCGTCCCTTTTCCAGCACCCGGCAAGCCCATCAATACAAGATTCATGTCGGTAGCCTCCACTTCTATAGACTCTATAGACACAACAGAAAGGAAAGGGATGGTCCCCTTCCTCCCGCCTTATCGGATAAAGCCTTTGTAGTGTCGTTTAACCAGTTGACTTTCAATCTGTTTCATCGTCTCAAGACCTACACCGATGACGATCAACAGGCTTGTTCCACCAATCTGCACCGAGTTCGGTAAACCAGCGAACTTAATAAAGAACGTTGGCGTCACCGCGATGACAGCGAGGAAGAGTGAGCCGAAGAATGTCAGACGGTACAGGATCTTCGTGATGTACTGTTCCGTTTGCTTACCAGGACGAATACCAGGAATGTATCCGCCTTGTTTTTGAAGGTTCTCTGCCATTTGTTCCGGATTGACCTGAACGAATGTATAGAAGTAAGAAAATGCAATGATCAGTGCCACATAGATCGACATACCGATTGGACTCGTATAGTCGAAAATGTCACGGATCTTCGTCGCATTTTCCGGACTTGCAAAGAAACTTGCAACCGTTGGTGGCGTCACCATGAACGATACAGCGAAGATAACTGGGATAACACCAGCAGCATTCAGTTTAATCGGCAAGTGTGTCGATTGACCGCCTACTGGCGCACGGTTCACCGTACGCTTAGCGTACTGGATCGGAATCTTCCGGGCAGCTTGCTGCACATAGATGACTCCGACGATGACCGCGATGATGATTAAAAGCAACAGTACGATATAAAGCACATTGACAAACAAAGCATCCCCTGCATTTTGGAGCTTTGTTTCATAAATCTGACGGAACGCGTTCGGGAAGCCTGCGACAATCCCAGCGAAGATGATCATTGATATCCCGTTACCAATGCCCTTCTCCGTAATGAGTTCACCGAGGAACATCAAGAATGCGGTACCCGCCGTCAAAACAAGTGCAATCATAACGTACGTCCAGGTGCCGTATTGCTCATCGACAAGACCTGGGTAGATACGGTTAAATCCAAGCGCGATTCCAAACGCTTGGACTAAGCCGAGTACGATCGTTCCATAGCGCGTTACCGTTGCTAACTTCTTACGGCCCGCCTCTCCTTGTTTTGCCCATTCGGCAAACTTTGGAACAACGTCCATCTGTAAGAGTTGGACAACGATCGAGGCCGTGATATACGGCATGATTCCCATCGCAAAGAGTGAGAAATTCTGCAAAGCATTCCCGCCGAAGGAATTCAAGAAACCAAGAATACCATTCTGGTCAATCTTGAATACTTCAGTGTTTACCATTGGGACTGGGATATGTGCACCGATACGGAACACGATAATCAGAGCCAAGGTAAAGAGAATGCGCCGACGAATGTCGGCTACGCGCCACATATTGGAGATCGCTTGAAACATTAGATCACCTCAACCGTACCGCCGGCAGCTTCGATCGCTTGCTTCGCAGCTTCGGAGAACTTGTGAGCTTTTACTGTCAGTTTCTTTTCAATCTTACCGTTAGAAAGGATCTTCACGCCATCCTTCATACCTTTGACTGCGCGAGTCTCGATAAGAAGTTCTGGTGTTACTTCCGTTCCATCTTCAAAACGGTTAAGTGTGTCAAGGTTGATAACCGCGAACTCTTTACGAGTTGGGTTGTTGAAGCCGCGTTTTGGTAAACGACGGAAAAGTGGGTTTTGTCCACCTTCGAAACCTGGACGAACACCACCGCCTGAACGAGCTTTTTGACCTTTGTGACCACGGCCAGAAGTCTTACCGTTACCAGAAGACATACCGCGACCTACACGGTTGCGTTCTGAACGTGAACCAGCAGCTGGTTTCAATTCATGGAGTTTCATAGTGGGGCACCTCCTCATAAAATTATATCGAACGTATTACTCTTGAATTTCTTTTACTGTCAATAAGTGTGACACGTGGTTAATCATCCCACGCATAGCAGCGTTGTCAGGTACGACAACAGTTTGGTGCATCTTACGGAGACCAAGCGTACGAGTAGTAACGCGTTGGTTCTCCGGACGACCGATCATGCTGCGTGTGAGGGTAACTGCGAGTTTCGCCATCTGTATTCCCTCCCTTTCTTAACCGCGAAGTTCTTCGACGGTTTTACCGCGGAGTTTCGCAACGTCTTCAGCACGTTTAAGTGAAGTGAGACCTTTAACAGTCGCACGAACCATGTTGATTGGAGTGCTTGATCCAAGTGATTTCGAAAGAATGTCGTTGATTCCCGCTAATTCGAGAACCGCACGAACTGGGCCACCAGCGATGACTCCAGTACCTTCAGAAGCAGGTTTCAAGAAGACGTGACCTGCACCGAAAATTCCGTTGATTTCGTGTGGAATTGTAGTGTTAACGATTGGAACGTTAACCATGTTTTTCTTTGCATCTTCGATTGCTTTACGGATCGCTTCAGGCACTTCCTGAGCTTTACCCGTACCGAAACCTACGTGACCATTCTTGTCACCTACGACGACGAGTGCAGCAAAACGGAAGCGACGGCCACCTTTTACTACTTTCGCGACGCGGTTTACAGTAACAACGCGTTCTTCGAGTTGATCCATGTTAATTTCTAACTGGCGCATGTAGAGGTTCCCTCCTTTTCTATTAGAATTTGAGACCAGCTTCACGAGCTGCTTCAGCTACTGCTTTGATACGTCCATGATAGAGATATCCTCCACGGTCGAAAACGACTGTTTCAATACCTTTTTCAAGAGCGCGTTCAGCTGCAAGCTTACCAACTGCTGATGCAGCGTCAGTCGTGTTGCCTTTTTCAAGGTCGAGTGATGATGCAGATGCGAGTGTTGCATGTGTTGCATCGTCAATGACTTGTACGTAAATGTTCTTGTTCGAACGGAATACATTCAAGCGTGGACGAGCTGCAGTCCCGATGATTGTACGACGTACACGACCATGACGCTTTTTACGCGTAGCATTTTTGTTTGCCTTTGAGATCATTTATGCCACTCCTTTCCGGTCAATTCGTATCAACGAATTACTTACCTGTTTTACCTTCTTTACGACGAACGACTTCATCACTGTAACGAATTCCTTTACCTTTGTAAGGTTCAGGCTGACGGTACGAACGGATCAATGCAGCAACGTGTCCAACACGCTCTTTGTTGATTCCGCGGACGATGATTTGCGTATTCGTAGGAACTTCGACTTCAATGCCTTGTTCCGGAGTGTACTCGATTGGGTGTGAATAACCGAGGTTGAGTACGATTTTGTTACCTTGCTTTTGTGCACGGTAACCAACACCTTGGATATCGAGTGTCTTAGCGAAACCGTTGTTTACACCTTCGACCATGTTCGCGATAAGCGCACGAGTCGTTCCGTGGATTGTACGGTTAGCTTTCTCGTCGTTTGGACGAGTGACAGTCAATTCATTACCTTCTACGTTGATAGCCATAGTCGGGTTGAACTCACGTGTGAGTTCACCTTTAGGACCTTTTACTGTAACTGTGCTGTTTTCAACTGTTACTGTAACGCCTGCTGGGATAACGACTGGCTTTTTACCAATACGTGACATTTAAGACACCTCCGTTCTTTTTATGCGTGAATTACCAGATGTATGCGATCACTTCGCCGCCGACTTTTTGTTGGCGAGCTTCTTTGTCTGTCATAACACCTTTAGATGTTGAAACGATAGCGATTCCGAGACCACCGAGTACTTTCGGGATTTCATCAGCTTTCGCGTAAACGCGAAGACCTGGTTTCGAGATACGTTTGAGTCCAGTGATGACGCGTTCGTTGCTTGCGCCGTACTTAAGGAATACGCGGAGCGTACCTTGTTTGCTGTCCTCGAGATATTCAACATCGCGGATGAAACCTTCACGTTTGAGGATTTCAGCGACTTCACGTTTGATTGTAGAAGCTGGCATTTCCAACTTCTCATGGCGAACCATGTTTGCATTACGAATGCGTGTAAGCATATCTGCAATCGGATCTGTCATAACCATGCGATGTACCTCCTTTCACAACTTTAATGAATTACCAGCTTGCTTTTTTAACACCAGGGATTTGACCTTTATGAGCAAGATCACGGAACTTAATACGGCTGATACCGAATTTACCAATGTAACCGTGTGGACGGCCAGTGATACTGCAACGGTTGTGTAAACGAACCGCTGAAGAGTTACGTGGGAGTTTGCTCATGCCGATGTAGTCGCCTTGTGCTTTCAATTCTGCGCGTTGTTCAGCGTAGCGCTCTACGAGTGCTTGGCGTTTTACTTCACGTGCGATCATTGATTTCTTAGCCATGTGTGCGGCCTCCCTTATTTTTGGAATGGCATGCCGAGTGCTGTGAGAAGCTCACGTGACTCTTCATCCGTATTAGCAGTTGTAACGATAACGATGTCCATACCACGGACTTTAGATACGCGATCGTAGTCGATCTCTGGGAAGATCAATTGTTCCTTCACGCCTAGCGTGTAGTTACCACGGCCATCGAATGATTTCTTCGATACACCACGGAAGTCACGTACACGTGGAAGTGACACGTTGATCAACTTGTCGAGGAACTCATACATGCGCTCTCCACGAAGTGTTACCTTCGCGCCGATTGGCATACCTTCACGAAGTTTGAAACCAGCGATTGATTTCTTAGCTTTCGTGATGAGTGGCTTCTGACCAGTGAGGAGCTGAAGCTCTTCAACTGCCATGTCAAGTGCTTTCGTGTTCGTAACAGCGTCACCAACACCCATGTTGATTACGATTTTATCGACTTTCGGCGCTTGCATTACAGAAGTATAGTTGAATTTCTCCATCATTACTTTGACGATTTCGTCTTGGTATTTAGCTTTTAAACGGTTCATCAGAAAGTGGACCTCCTTTCTTTAAATCTTCTTATTTATCTAAAGCTTCGCCCGATTTTTTAGCGATACGTACTTTCTTGCCGTCAACCACAGTGAAACCAACGCGTGTTGGGTTTCCTGTCTTAGGGTCGATGAGCATAACGTTCGATACGTGAATCGGTGCTTCTTTCTCGACAATTCCGCCTTGCGGGTTGAGTTGAGAAGGTTTTGAGTGTTTTTTGATCATGTTAACGCCTTCGACGATAATGCGATCTTTTTTAGGCATAGCAGTAAGGACAACACCTTGTTTGCCTTTATCTTTACCAGTCATAACCTGAACTTTATCACCTTTTTTGACATGCATCGTTAGAGCACCTCCTTGTAGGAATTCTTTGGAATTAAAGTACTTCCGGTGCCAACGAGACGATCTTCATGAAGTCTTTTTCACGAAGTTCGCGTGCGACTGGTCCGAAGATACGTGTGCCACGTGGGCTTTTATCATCTTTGATGATGACTGCTGCATTTTCGTCAAAACGGATGTACGAACCGTCTTTACGACGAACGCCACGTTTAGTACGAACGACTACTGCGCGTACAACTTCACCTTTTTTGACAACGCCACCTGGTGTTGCTTGTTTAACTGTGCAAACAATTACATCACCGATGTTAGCAGTTTTGCGACCAGATCCACCGAGGACTTTGATCGTCAAGACTTCACGAGCTCCTGAGTTGTCTGCTACTTTCAAGCGAGATTCTTGTTGAATCATACGATTGTACCTCCCTCCGGATGTTTATTCATCCGAACTAATTAGAGTTTAGATGATTACTGCTTTTTCGACGACTTCTACGAGACGGAAACGTTTGTCTTTAGAAAGTGGACGTGTTTCTTGAATGCGTACGACGTCACCGACTTTAGCTGTGTTGTTTTCATCATGCGTTTTGTACTTCTTAGAGTAGTTTACGCGTTTGCCGTAGAGCTTATGCTTTACTTTAGTCTCAACTGTAACTACGATCGTTTTATCCATTTTGTCAGATACGACGCGTCCAGTTAACACTTTGCGGTTGTTAGTGCGTTCCATTGAGTGTTCCTCCTCTCAGAATCCGAGTGAATTATGCGTTGTTGATGCCGAGTTCGCGTTCACGAAGAACGGTTTTCGCGCGTGCAATCGACTTGCGCACTTCACGGATACGAGCAGGGTTCTCAAGCTGACCAGTCGCAAGTTGGAAACGAAGGTTGAACAACTCTTCTTTCCACGAACCGACTTTACCGTTGAGCTCTTCTGTAGTTTGCTGACGGAGATCAGTTGCTTTCATTCGTATCACCACCATTTTCTTCACGTTTTACGAACTTACATTTTACTGGAAGTTTGTGTGATGCAAGACGGAGAGCTTCGCGTGCGATCTCTTCCGATACTCCTGCGATTTCAAACATTACTTTCCCCGGTTTGACGACTGCAACCCAGCCCTCCGGAGCACCTTTACCTGAACCCATTCGGACTTCAAGAGGTTTTTTAGTGTATGGTTTATGTGGGAAAATCTTGATCCACACTTTACCACCACGTTTCATATAACGAGTCATCGCGATACGCGCTGATTCGATTTGACGGCTTGTAATCCAGCTAGCTTCTTGAGCTTGGATACCGAACTCGCCGAAGTGTACTGTAGTACCACGTTTCGCTTTACCACGCATGTTGCCGCGGTGAACACGACGATATTTTACACGTTTTGGTAACAACATGTTGTGTTGCCTCCTTCCCTAGACGGATGTGGATTATTGTTCGTTAGATGCTGCTTTTTTCGTAGGAAGCACTTCACCGTGGTGGAGCCATACTTTTACGCCAATTTTGCCGTAAGTTGTATCAGCTTCTGCAGTACCGTAATCGATGTCTGCACGGAGTGTATGAAGTGGAACTGTTCCTTCTGAATACTTCTCTGAACGAGCGATATCAGCGCCGCCAAGACGACCAGAAACTTCAGTCTTGATTCCTTTGATACCTGAACGCATAGAGCGTTGGATTGATTGCTTCATTGCACGACGGAACGATACACGGCCTTCAAGTTGGCGTGCGATGTTCTCAGCGACAAGTTTAGCAACTGCATCCGGGTTTTTCACTTCAACGACGTTAACGTGAACGCGTTTGCCTTTTGCAAGGTTAGTGATGTCTGTACGAAGTGTTTCGATTTCAGAACCGCCTTTACCGATAACCATACCAGGTTTAGCAGTGTGAAGTGAAATGTTCAAGCGGTTTGCTGCGCGCTCGATTTCAACTTTAGAGACACTAGCGTCTTTAAGACGTTTTTCGATATATTCACGAACTACGTAGTCTTCATGAAGGAGATCAGCATAGTCTTTATCTGCGAACCAACGTGATTCCCAGTCTTTGATGATACCTACGCGAAGACCAGTTGGGTTAATCTTCTGACCCACGGTAATCCCTCCTTATTTTTCAGATACCACGATGTGAACGTGGCTCGTACGTTTGTTGATGCGGCTTGCGCGACCCATTGCACGTGGGCGGAAACGTTTGAGCGTTGGACCTTCGTTGACGTAAGCCTCTGTTACTACGAGGTTTTCGATGTTCATGTCGAAGTTGTGCTCAGCGTTCGCGATTGCCGATTTCAATACTTTCTCAACGATTGGCGTTGCTGCCTTGTTCGTGTAAGCAAGAATCGAAAGTGCTTCACCGATTTGCTTCCCGCGGATTAAGTCTACTACTAGACGTGCCTTACGAGGAGCAATGCGAACCATATTAGCCGATGCTTTTGATTGCATAATGAGTACCTCCCCTCAGATTAACGTTTAGTCTTCTTATCGTTTCCAGCATGTCCTTTATAAGAACGTGTTGGCGCGAATTCACCAAGTTTGTGACCGACCATATCTTCTGTCACGTAAACCGGTACGTGTTTACGACCATCGTAGACAGCGATCGTGTGACCGATGAACTCTGGGAAGATTGTAGAACGGCGTGACCAAGTTTTGATAACATGCTTGTCACCAGCTTCGTTGGCTTTATCAACCTTAGCGAGCAAATGGTGATCTGCAAATGGACCTTTTTTCAAGCTGCGACCCATAGTTGTACCTCCCTTTGGCATGATTCAGGAACGGTTCCTGCGAACCGTTCAGAAATCACGTAATTATTTTTTAGAACGACGGACGATATATTTATCGCTCGCTTTGTTTTTCTTACGAGTTTTGTATCCGAGTGCCGGTTTACCCCAAGGAGTAAGTGGGCCCGAACGACCGATTGGAGCACGTCCTTCACCACCACCGTGTGGGTGATCAACTGGGTTCATTACAGAACCACGAACTGTAGGACGTTTTCCGAGCCAGCGTGAACGACCAGCTTTACCGATATTGACGAGCTCGTGCTCTTCATTACCGACAGCGCCGACTGTTGCACGGCAAGTAGCAAGGATCATACGTGTTTCGCCTGATTGGAGACGAACGATCGCGTATTTACCATCTTTACCGAGAAGCTGAGCAGAAGTACCAGCTGAACGAACGAGCTGACCACCTTTACCTGGCTTAAGTTCGATGTTGTGGATCAATGTACCAACTGGGATGTTTGAAAGTGGAAGAGCGTTACCGACTTTAATGTCAGCCTCAACTCCTGACATGACTTGCATGTCAACTTTCAATCCTTTAGGTGCGAGGATGTAGCGTTTTTCACCATCGATGTAGTGGACAAGCGCGATGTTTGCAGAGCGGTTCGGATCGTACTCAATTGTAGCGATACGGCCAGCGATGCCATCCTTGTTCCGTTTGAAGTCGATGATACGGTATTTACGTTTGTGTCCGCCACCTTGGTGACGTACTGTCAAGCGACCTTGGTTGTTACGTCCGCCCTTTTTCGAAAGCTTTTCAGTTAACGATTTTTCAGGACGTGAAGCCGTAATCTCAGCAAAGTCAAGCGCAGTCATATTACGACGACCGTTAGTGGTCGGTTTAAACTTTTTAATTCCCATCGAGAGTTCCCTCCTTTTCTACAGAGTACCGATTAACCGAGGTAATCGAGTTCTTTGCTATCTGCAGTAAGCGTGACGACCGCTTTTTTGCGGCGTGCTGTGTAACCAGCGTGACGACCTACGCGTTTTGCTTTTGGTTTTGAGATAAGTGTGTTGATTTTTTCAACTTTAACGCCGAAGATCGCTTCAACTGCATCTTTGATTTGTGGCTTAGATGCCTTTACGTCTACTTCGAACGTGTACTTTTTCTCAGCCATTTGGTTCACTGAGCGTTCAGTAATTACAGGACGTTTGATAATGTCGTGTGCGTTTGCCATTATGCAAGCACCTCCTCTACTCTCGCAACAGCATCCTTCGTGAAGATGACTTTGTCGTGTGCGACAAGATCAAGGACGTTTACTCCAGCAGCGTCAACGACTGTGACACCAGGAATGTTGCGTGTTGAAAGAACGACTGTCTCGTTGTAATCAGCAGTAACGACGAGGACTTTACGTTCGATTGAAAGAGCAGCGAAGACCGAAATCATATCTTTCGTTTTCGGAGCATCGATTGTCAATCCTTCAAGAACGATGAACTCGTTGTTAGCGACTTTCGAAGAAAGTGCTGAACGTAATGCGAGACGACGAACCTTTTTAGGAAGTTTATAAGCGTACGAACGTGGTGTTGGACCGAAGACTGTTCCACCGCCAACCCATTGTGGCGAACGGATCGAACCTTGGCGTGCACGACCAGTACCTTTTTGTTTCCATGGTTTACGGCCGCCACCGCGAACTTCCGAGCGACCTTTTGTATCATGTGTACCTTGGCGACGTGAAGCTTGTTGCATGACGATTGCATCGTATACGACTGCTTCGTTTGGCTCGATTCCGAAAACGGCATCTGCCAACTCGATGTCTCCAACTTGTGTACCTGTTTGGTTAAGCAAAGCTACTTTAGGCATTCGTTATTCCTCCTTTCCTTGCAAACAAATTAGTTGCCTTTTACCGCAGTTTTGACGACAACTTGGCTCTTACGTGCGCCTGGGATAGCACCCTTGACGAGGAGTAAGCCGCGTTCTACATCAACTTTTACGATTTCAAGGTTTTGAACAGTGACTTGCTCTCCACCCATGCGTCCTGGGAGCAATTTCCCTTTGAATACACGGTTTGGAGCGACAGGACCCATTGAACCTGGGCGACGGTGGTAACGCGAACCGTGAGCCATTGGACCACGTGATTGGTTGTGACGCTTGATTGCTCCAGCGAAACCTTTACCTTTCGACGTACCTGTTACATCAACCATTTCGCCTGCAGCGAAAGTATCTGCTTTAATCTCTTGACCGATTTCGAAATCTGTTACAGATGTACGGATTTCTTTAATGAAGCGCTTAGGTGTCGCACTAGCTTTCGCTGCGTGACCTTTTTGCGGTTTGTTTTGACGACCTTCTTTGATATCACCAAAGCCGAGTTGGACTGCTTCGTAACCGTCCACTTCCATTGTCTTCAATTGAAGAACAACGTTACCCTCTACTGAAACAACAGTAACTGGTACTACTTCGCCTGACTCGTTGAAGATTTGTGTCATACCGAGTTTAGTTCCTAAGATTCCTTTAGCCATGAGATACACCTCCTAATATTGAATGATTTTGATCTTCTGGCTAGTATCAACTATTTATAGAAGAAAAATTAAAGTTTGATTTCGATGTCAACGCCCGATGGAAGTTCAAGACGCATAAGCGCATCAACTGTTTTCGGTGTTGGGTTAACGATGTCGATCAAACGTTTGTGTGTACGCATTTCGAACTGCTCACGAGCATCTTTATACTTGTGAACGGCACGAAGTACTGTGTAGATCGCTCTCTCTGTTGGGAGTGGGATCGGACCAGATACAGTAGCACCAGAACGTTTTGCTGTTTCGACAATTTTCTCAGCCGATTGATCAAGCACGCGGTGATCGTATGCTTTCAAACGGATCCGAATTTTTTCATTTGCCATGTTGTTTCCCTCCTTTTCGCCTATTTTATAAATAGACATTCTCCGCGGAAATTTCCACACTAGCCATGGCAATGCCGCCTGGTGTGTCATAACCTCCCGCTTCATCGCGTTGTGTTTGTGACCAACATATTCTAGTGTACTTAATTCCACGCAGGAAAGCAAGTAAAATAAAATAGAATATGTTTTCAAGTCTCTCACCACTCGCACAAACACTTTCCTCAGTATATAAGATGTCCGACCATGTTGCAAGACTGTTTTCAAAGAAATGAAAAAAGGTCTTCCGTCACGGGAGACGGAAGACCTTTTTGTCTTAAAAATTACTCAACGATTTCTGTAACTGATCCAGCGCCTACCGTACGGCCACCTTCACGGATTGAGAAACGAGTTTCTTTTTCAAGAGCGATTGGCGCGATGAGTTCAACAGTCAATTCGATGTTGTCCCCAGGCATTACCATTTCAGTTCCTTCAGGAAGTTGGCACATACCAGTTACGTCAGTTGTACGGAAGTAGAACTGTGGACGGTAGTTACCGAAGAATGGCGTGTGACGGCCACCCTCTTCTTTTGAAAGGATGTAAACTTGCGCTTTGAAAGTTTTGTGCGGTGTGATTGTGTTTGGTTTCGCGAGAACTTGTCCACGCTCGATATCGTCACGTGATACACCACGGAGAAGTGCTCCAATGTTGTCGCCAGCTTCAGCATAGTCAAGAAGCTTACGGAACATCTCTACACCAGTACATACTGATTTTTTAGTTTCTTCGTGAAGACCAACGATTTCAACTTCGTCGTTGACTTTAAGAACTCCACGCTCAACGCGGCCAGTAGCTACTGTACCACGACCAGTGATTGAGAAAACATCCTCAACTGGCATCATGAAGTCTTTTTCAGTGTCACGAGTTGGCTCAGGGATGTACTCATCAACAGCTGTCATGAGTTCCATGATTTTTTCTTCCCATTTAGCTTCGCCGTTAAGCGCGCCGAGAGCAGATCCTTGGATAACTGGGAGGTCATCGCCTGGGAAGTCATACTCAGAAAGAAGTTCGCGGATTTCCATTTCAACGAGTTCAAGAAGCTCTTCGTCGTCAACCATGTCGACTTTGTTCATGAATACTACGATGAAAGGAACACCTACTTGACGTGAAAGCAAGATGTGCTCACGTGTTTGTGGCATTGGACCATCAGTTGCAGAAACAACGAGGATCGCGCCGTCCATTTGTGCAGCACCAGTGATCATGTTTTTAACATAGTCAGCGTGACCTGGGCAGTCAACGTGTGCATAGTGGCGTTTTTCTGTTTCGTACTCGATGTGAGCTGTTGCGATAGTGATACCGCGCTCGCGCTCTTCTGGAGCACCATCGATTTGGTCAAACTTAGTAGCAGTTTTACCTTGTGATTTTGCAAGTACAGCTGAAATAGCAGCTGTTAAAGTTGTTTTACCGTGGTCGACGTGGCCAATTGTACCAACGTTAACGTGCGGTTTAGAACGGTCGAATTTTTCTTTACCCATTCTGAATTCCTCCTCTATGTGTCTAATAATATTTTATAACTAGGAAGGTGAATCGTCGAATAACGTACACCTTCCTTAGCTTACACTAATCATAAAAGCGTGACAACCTGTGAAGGATTAGCCGTTTGCTTTTTTGATGATTTCTTCAGCAACTGATTTCGGTACTTCTTCGTAGTGATCGAAGTGCATCGAGTACGTTCCGCGACCTTGTGTGCGTGAACGAAGACCAGTAGCGTAACCGAACATCTCTGAAAGTGGAATCATCGAACGAACGACTTGAGCGTTCCCGCGAGCTTCCATACCTTCAACGCGTCCACGGCGTGATGTAACATCACCCATGATGTCTCCCATGTATTCATCTGGGATGACGATTTCAACTTTCATCATTGGCTCAAGGATAACAGCGCCGCTCTTATCTTTAAGTTGTTTGACGGCCATTGAAGCCGCGATTTTAAATGCCATCTCGTTTGAGTCGACATCGTGGTACGATCCGAAAACGAGTGCCGCTTTAACGTCAACTACTGGATAACCAGCAAGGATACCGTTTTGAAGCGCTTCTTCGATTCCGTGTTCAACCGCTGGGATGTATTCACGTGGAACAACACCACCGACGATTTTGTTGTTGAACTCAAAGCCAGCACCTTCTTCGTTTGGCTCGAATTCTACGACGACGTGACCATACTGACCACGACCACCTGATTGACGAGCAAACTTAGAATCGATTTTCGCCGCTTGGCGAATCGTTTCACGGTAAGCTACTTGTGGAGCACCAACATTTGCTTCGACTTTGAATTCGCGACGCATACGGTCAACGATGATGTCGAGGTGAAGCTCACCCATACCTGAGATGATCGTTTGACCAGTCTCTGGGTTTGTTTCAGTACGGAATGTTGGATCCTCTTCAGCAAGCTTAGCGAGTGCTTGACCCATTTTATCTTGGTCAGCTTTCGTTTTTGGTTCGATTGCGACCGAGATAACTGGTTCTGGGAATGTCATTGATTCGAGAACGACGTTGTCTTTCTCTGCACAAAGCGTATCTCCAGTAGTAGTATCTTTAAGACCTACAGCTGCTGCGATGTCACCAGCGAAGACCATTGGGATCTCCTCACGGCTGTTCGCGTGCATTTGAAGGATACGTCCAAGACGCTCACGTTTCCCTTTTGTTGAGTTCTTGACGTAAGATCCTGCCGTAGCTGTACCTGAGTACACACGGAAGAACGTCAATTTACCAACATACGGGTCAGTCATAACTTTGAATGCAAGTGCAGAGAATGGCGCTTCGTCAGTTGACTCACGAATGATCTCTTCATCTGTATCCATGTTAATTCCTGTGATTGCTTTTACGTCGACTGGTGATGGGAGGTAGTCAAGGACTGCGTCAAGCATAAGCTGAACACCTTTGTTCTTGAATGCCGAACCAACGAGAACTGGGTAGAAATCAACTGTAAGAGTCGCTTTACGGATACCCGCTTTAAGCTCTTCAATTGTGATTTCCTCGCCCTCGAGGTATTTCATCATCATTTCTTCTTCGTAATCTGCAACTGCTTCGATAAGTGATGCACGAAGTTCTTCAGCTTCTTCTGCGAATTCTGCAGGGAACCCTTCGATTTCTTCGATATCAGTACCGAGGTCGTTACCGTACATGTATGTTTTCTTTTCAACGAGGTCGATGATTCCTTTGAATTCATCTTCTGCGCCGATCGGGATTTGGATTGCGTGTGCGTTCGCTTGAAGGCGGTCGCGAAGCGTTCCAACCGAGTACAGGAAGTCTGCACCGATTTTATCCATTTTGTTAACGAAAACGATACGTGGTACGCCGTAAGTTGTAGCTTGGCGCCATACTGTCTCAGTTTGTGGCTCAACACCAGACTGAGCATCAAGTACTGCTACCGCACCATCAAGTACACGGAGTGAACGTTCAACTTCAACAGTGAAGTCTACGTGTCCAGGTGTATCGATGATGTTTACGCGGTTACCTTTCCATTGTGCAGTTGTTGCTGCAGATGTAATCGTGATTCCACGCTCTTGCTCTTGCTCCATCCAGTCCATCTGTGAAGCACCTTCGTGCGTTTCACCAATCTTGTGGATACGACCCGTGTAATAGAGGATACGCTCAGTCGTTGTTGTTTTACCAGCATCGATGTGGGCCATGATCCCGATATTACGGGTGTTCTTAAGGGAGAATTCTCTTGCCATCTTTAAACATTCTCCTTTCGCATTTTAGTTTAGTGTCCGTGTGTTGCCACACGTCATGACTATACCCGAAAGCCACCTCATATTTCCATACAAAATGGCATAGATGAGGTGGTTGATTCCGGATTTACCAGCGGTAGTGAGCAAACGCTTTGTTCGCTTCCGCCATTTTGTGCATATCTTCGCGCTTCTTAACTGAAGCACCAGTGTTGTTTGCAGCGTCCATGATTTCATTAGCAAGACGAGCATCCATTGTTTTTTCGTTACGGAGACGTGAGTAGTTCACGAGGTAACGAAGTGCAAGTGTCGTACGGCGCTCAGGGCGGACTTCGACAGGAACTTGATAGTTAGCTCCACCTACACGGCGTGCTTTAACTTCAAGAACTGGCATGATGTTGTTCATCGCCTCTTCAAAAACTTCCATTGCATCGCGACCTGAACGTTCAGCGACAGCTTCAAAAGCTTTGTATAAGATTTGTTGAGCAGTACCTTTTTTACCATCTAACATAAGACGGTTGATAAGGCGGGTAACGAGTTTAGAGTTGTAGATCGGATCAGCCATTACATCACGGCGTTCTACTTGACCTTTACGTGGCATTCCGAGTCCCTCCTTTCATATAGTGAGGTGATATCTTCTGATATCTAGATTATTTTTTTGCTGCTTTTGGACGTTTAGTACCATATTTCGAACGACCTTGCATACGGCCGTCAACTCCAGCTGTATCGAGTGCACCACGAACGATGTGGTAACGTACCCCTGGTAAGTCTTTTACGCGACCGCCGCGAATAAGAACAACACTGTGCTCTTGCAAGTTGTGGCCGATACCTGGGATGTAAGCTGTTACTTCCATTGTGTTCGTTAAACGTACACGTGCGTACTTACGAAGAGCCGAGTTCGGTTTCTTCGGAGTCATTGTACCTACACGAGTACAAACACCACGTTTTTGTGGTGAGCTGATGTCAGTACGAGCTTTGATAAAGCTGTTGTACCCTTTGTTCAGCGCTGGCGAATCTGATTTCACAACTTTTGATTGACGTCCTTTACGGACTAATTGGTTGATAGTAGGCATCTTTGAGATCCTCCCTTCCTGAATTCATGACAAGTTTCAAAACCACCGAGCCGGGTGGTTCATCGAAAGTCATAATGAAACGTTTTGCGTGGCTCAGGCATTCCATCGCCACACAAAACGTATTATCAAACTTTCTTAATAGCAACAGCAGTTGCTGCAACGTCGATTCCACAAGCCTTACCAAGCTCAAGCTTAGAAGGAACGTTCACGACTGGAACGTTTGCTTGTTTCGCCGCATCGAGCAATGCTTGCTTTACGTGTTCATCTGCGTCATCTGCGATGATCACTTCCGACGCCTTGCCAGATCGCAATGCTTTGAGCGTTTGCTTTTGACCGACAAACTTCAAATCTGCGCCGACTACTTTTTTGTAAGACATGAAGATATCCTCCAAAATAACACAGCCGGTTGGCAACACTATATCATAGTAGCACCGCCATACCGGCGTGTCAAGGCGTTTTATTCTACAGGAGAATCTGCTTCTACAGGTGCTTCGCCTGCGATCTCGAGACCGATTTGGCGGTAACGTGTCATTCCTGTACCAGCTGGAACAAGTTTACCGATAATAACGTTCTCTTTCAAGCCGCGAAGGTAGTCGCTCTTCCCTTTAATCGCCGCATCCGTAAGGACACGAGTAGTTTCCTGGAACGAAGCAGCTGATAGGAACGAATCCGTCTCAAGCGACGCTTTTGTGATACCGAGGAGAACTGGTTTAGCCGAAGCGAGTGCTTTACCGGCACGGAGCGCTTCTTTACATGCTTCTTTGAATGTGCTGATATCGACTAGCGAACCTGGTAAGAGTGATGTCTCACCAGACTCGATGACGCGGACGCGACGGATCATCTGACGTACCATGACCTCGACGTGCTTGTCACCAATCTCAACCCCTTGCATCCGGTATACTTTTTGAACTTCTTGAAGAAGATAGTTCTGTACGCCTGATACACCTTTGACGTTCAAGAGTTCTTTCGGGTCGATTGAACCCTCTGTGAACACTTGTCCGGCAATGACTTCTTCACCGAGTTGAACACGAAGACGTGATCCGAAAGGAATCGTGTATGTCCGTGTTTCGCTCAGACCTTGAATCGTCAACTCACGCTTATCACGCGACTCCGTAAAGTCGATGACTTGTCCGTCGATTTCCGAGATGACCGCTTGACCTTTCGGGTTACGGGCCTCGAACAACTCCTGGATACGCGGGAGACCTTGTGTGATATCGTCTCCGGCAACCCCACCTGTGTGGAAGGTACGCATTGTAAGCTGCGTTCCTGGCTCACCGATTGATTGTGCCGCGATGATTCCGACTGCTTCGCCGACCTCGACGTCATTACCAGTCGCAAGGTTACGTCCATAACATTTCTTACAGACACCATGACTTGTGTTACAAGTGAAGGCTGTACGAATCTCAACGTTGTCGATGCCTGCGTCCGTGATAGCACGCGCGATATCTTCGTCGATAAGTTCGTTTGTTGAAACAAGGACTGCTCCTGTTTCCGGGTGAACGACTTTTTCGAACGCCGTACGGCCAACGAGTCGGTCGTAGAGGTTTTCGATTTCTTCCGTTCCTTCGCGGAGTGCTGTAACACGGATACCACGATCCGTTCCACAATCATCTTCGCGAATGATAACATCTTGCGCGACGTCAACGAGACGACGAGTCAGGTAACCTGAATCGGCAGTCTTCAAGGCTGTATCGGCAAGACCTTTACGTGCACCGTGCGTCGAGATGAAGTATTCCTGAACCGTCAGACCCTCACGGAACGAAGATTTGATCGGGAGCTCGATGATCCGTCCACTTGGAGCGGCCATGAGTCCACGCATCCCTGCAAGCTGCGTAAAGTTTGACGCGTTACCACGGGCACCAGAGTCACTCATCATGAAGATCGGGTTCAAACGGTTGAGGGATTTCATCAGACGAGACTGAATTTCATCCTTCGCGTCATTCCACGATTTAACGACACGCTCATAGCGCTCTTCTTCTGTGATGAGACCACGGCGATACGATTTCATAACGCGGTCAACATTATCTTGTGCTTCGACCAGGATTTCCTGTTTATCCGGAAGTACGATGATATCCGCGATACCAACCGTAATACCCGCACGTGTCGAGTGTTTGAAACCAAGGTTTTTCATTCGGTCAAGCATGCGGCTCGTCTCAGTCGTTTCAAAACGCTTGAAGACTTCTGCGATGACATTTCCGAGGAATCCTTTTTTGAATGGTTCGATGATCGGACGGCTCTTGATTTCAGCCACGATATCCGTTCCTTTTTCAAGGAAGTACTGATCAGGCGTTGCTTCCTGCAGATTGTTCATCGATGGTTCATTCAAGTATGGGAACGTCGTTGGGAGGATCTCGTTGAAGATCAACTTACCGACCGTCGTAACCAATAATTTCTCGTTTTGCGCTTCAGTGAATGTCGGGTTCTTCAGAACGCCGGCTGGAATCGCAACACGTGTGTGGAAGTGGACATACCCATTTTGGTAGGCAATCAACGCTTCGTTCACCGTCGAGAAAGTTTTCCCTTCGCCGATTGCGTTTTCACGCTCAAGCGTCAGGTAGTAGTTACCGAGGACCATATCCTGCGATGGTGTAACAACAGGCTTACCGTCTTTCGGGTTCAAGATGTTTTGTGCAGCGAGCATGAGAAGACGGGCTTCTGCTTGTGCTTCTGCTGAAAGTGGTACGTGAACCGCCATTTGGTCACCATCGAAATCGGCATTGTATGCCGTACATACGAGTGGGTGAAGGCGAATCGCGCGACCTTCGACGAGTGTCGGTTCGAACGCCTGGATACCGAGACGGTGAAGAGTCGGGGCACGGTTCAAGAGAACCGGGTGCTCACGGATGACTTCTTCTAACACATCCCAAATTTCAGGTTGAACACGTTCGATTTTCCGTTTTGCACTCTTGATGTTTGGTGCGATGCCACGTGAGACGAGCTCTTTCATGACAAACGGTTTGAAGAGTTCAAGGGCCATTTCTTTCGGAAGACCACATTGATACATCTTCAGGTTTGGACCAACGACGATAACCGAACGACCAGAATAGTCGACTCGTTTACCGAGTAAGTTTTGACGGAAACGTCCTTGTTTCCCTTTCAGCATGTGTGAAAGAGATTTTAATGGACGGTTACCCGGTCCAGTAACCGGACGACCACGACGACCGTTATCGATCAAGGCATCGACCGCTTCTTGCAACATCCGTTTTTCATTCTGAACGATGATGTTCGGAGCGCCAAGGTCAAGAAGACGCTTGAGACGGTTGTTACGGTTGATGACACGACGGTATAAGTCGTTTAAGTCAGATGTCGCGAAACGTCCACCATCAAGCTGGACCATCGGACGGAGTTCCGGCGGGATGACAGGAAGTACTTCAAGAACCATCCACTCCGGATTGTTGCCTGAGTTGCGGAAAGCATCGAGGACTTCAAGACGTTTGATCGCACGTGTACGACGTTGTCCTTGAATCATTCGAAGATCTTCACGTAAGCCAGCTACTTCTTTTTCGAGTTCAACGTCACGGAGCAATTTGCGAACTGCTTCCGCACCCATTTCAGCGGTAAACGAACTACCGAATTTCTCGCGATATGCGCGGTACTCTTTTTCTGAAAGAAGTTGTTTTTTCTCGAGTGTCGATTCGCCTGGATCTGTGACGACGTACGACGCGAAGTAAATGATCTCTTCGAGTGCACGTGGTGACATATCAAGGACGAGACCCATACGACTTGGGATTCCTTTAAAGTACCAGATGTGCGAAACCGGTGCTGCAAGTTCAATATGACCCATGCGTTCACGACGGACTTTCGACTTGGTTACTTCAACGCCACAACGGTCACAAATGATTCCTTTATAACGGATTCGCTTGTATTTCCCGCAGTAACATTCCCAGTCTTTTGTTGGACCAAAAATCCGTTCACAGAACAAGCCGTCTTTCTCTGGCTTGAGCGTACGATAGTTGATCGTTTCCGGCTTCTTCACTTCCCCGAAAGACCACGAACGGATCTTTTCAGGGGAAGCGAGGCCGATTTTCATATATTCAAATCTATTAACATCTACCAAGGGGTGGACCTCCCTTTCGCTTATTCCTCTTCAGTAACAACTGGTGCGACAGGCGCTTGAACTTCTTCTAGTGCTGGAGTCGCGTTCGGGATGTTGTCGTCGTCGTCGTCTTTCATTTCGATCTCTTCATCTTCGGCAGACATCATCTTAACATCCATACCAAGGGATTGAAGCTCTTTAATGAGGACTCGGAACGATTCCGGCACGCCCGGTTGTGGTACATTTTCGCCTTTAACGATCGCTTCATATGCTTTAACACGACCGATTGTATCATCGGACTTGATTGTCAGGATCTCTTGGAGCGTATAAGCGGCACCGTATGCTTCCAGTGCCCATACTTCCATCTCACCGAAACGCTGTCCACCGAACTGGGCTTTACCACCGAGCGGCTGCTGCGTAACGAGCGAGTAAGGACCCGTCGAACGTGCGTGAAGTTTATCATCGACCATGTGGGCGAGTTTGATCATATACATGACACCAACCGAGATGCGGTTATCGAAGGCTTCACCAGAACGTCCATCATACAGGATCGTCTTAGCGTCGCGGTCCATACCGGCCTCTTCAATCGTTGCCCAAACATCTTCCTCACGTGCACCATCGAATACCGGCGATGCAACTTTGATTCCGAGTTGGCGTGCAGCCATACCAAGGTGAAGCTCGAGCAACTGCCCGATGTTCATCCGTGATGGTACACCAAGTGGATTCAACATGATGTCGATTGGTGTGCCGTCTGGCATGTACGGCATGTCTTCTTCTGGCAGGATACGTGAGATAACACCTTTGTTACCGTGACGTCCCGCCATTTTATCTCCTTCGTGAATCTTACGCTTCTGAACGATGTACGCACGGATCAACTGGTTGACACCAGGTGACAGTTCGTCGCCGTTATCACGATCGAAGATTTTCACGTCAAGGATGATTCCGTCGCCGCCGTGTGGAACACGAAGTGACGTATCACGAACTTCACGTGCTTTTTCACCGAAGATTGCATGAAGCAGACGTTCTTCAGCTGTCAATTCCGTTACGCCCTTAGGTGTAACTTTACCGACTAAGATATCCCCGTCTTTAACTTCAGCACCGACACGGATGATTCCGCGGTCGTCGAGGTTTTTCAGGGCGTCGTCGCCGACGTTTGGAATGTCACGAGTGATCTCTTCCGGTCCGAGTTTTGTATCACGTGATTCACACTCATATTCTTCAATGTGAATCGATGTGTAGACGTCGTCTTTCACGAGACGTTCGCTCATGATGACAGCATCCTCGTAGTTGTAACCATCCCATGTCATGAAACCGACGAGTACGTTACGACCAAGCGCAAGTTCCCCACCGTCCATCGATGGACCATCTGCAAGAATCTCGCCTTTATCGACAGGATCTCCTACTTTGATGATTGGTTTTTGGTTATAGCACGTTCCTTGGTTAGAACGAATGAATTTTTGGATCTTGTAACGGTCAAGTTCACCTTGAACGATGTTGCCATCGACTTCCGTCGTACGACGGACAAGGATTTCACGTGCCGTTACACGCTCAGCGATACCTGAATGTTTTGCAACAACAGCAGCACCTGAGTCTTTTGCAGACACGTACTCCATCCCAGTACCGACAATCGGTGATTCCGGATCAAGAAGAGGTACGGCCTGACGTTGCATGTTCGCTCCCATGAGGGCACGGTTCGAGTCATCGTTCTCTAGGAACGGGATACATGCCGTCGCTGCCGAAACAACCTGTTTCGGTGAAACGTCCATGTAATCGACACGAGGTGGTTCGACAGATAAGTTTTGTCCGCGGAAACGTGACAAGACGTGTGTATCTTGGAACGTCTTCTCTTCCGTCAACAACATGTTTGCCTGTGCGACGACGTAGAGATCCTCTTCGTCGGCCGTCATGTAGTGAATTTCATTCGTGACGACACCCGTTTCCGGATCGACACGACGGTATGGTGCTTCGATGAAACCATACTCATTGACTTTCGCGAACGAAGACAGTGAGTTGATCAGCCCGATGTTCGGACCCTCAGGCGTTTCAATCGGACACATACGGGAATAATGCGAGTAGTGAACATCTCGGACTTCAAAACCAGCGCGCTCACGTGTGAGACCACCGGGTCCAAGTGCAGATAGACGACGTTTGTGCGTCAACTCAGCAAGCGGATTCGTTTGGTCCATGAACTGTGATAACTGCGAGCTACCGAAGAACTCTTTAATCGATGCGATAACAGGACGAATGTTGATCAATGCCTGTGGCGTGATCGCATTCTGGTCTTGAATCGACATCCGCTCCTTGACGACACGTTCCATACGAGAAAGCCCGATCCGGAACTGGTTTTGGAGCAATTCACCGACTGAACGGAGACGACGGTTACCGAGGTGGTCGATATCGTCTGTCGTTCCTACTTCATGCAACAAGTTGAAGAAATAGTTGATGGCAGCAATCATGTCAGCAGGCGTGATGTGCTTGATGTCACGATCGATGTTACCGTTACCGATGATATTGATGATGCGTTCACCTTCAGCATCGTCCGGTGCGAACACCTTGATCGATTGTAAGTTGAAGGCTTCGCCTTGCGTTACGCCGCCAGTTGGCGTCGCTTCGATGTAACCGACAGATCCTTCAAGGAATGGCAAGACTTTATCGAGCATACGACGGTCAAGAACCGTTCCTTCTTCTGCGATTACTTCCCCTGTTTCCGGATCCACAAGCGTTTCCGCGAGTTTCTGCCCGAACAGACGATTCTTCAGATGAAGCTTCTTATTGATTTTATAACGACCAACGTTTGCCAAATCATAACGTTTCGGGTCAAAGAACCGTGACACGAGAAGTGCTTTCGCATTTTCGACAGTCGGTGGCTCTCCCGGACGTAGACGCTCATAAATCTCGATGAGGGCTTTTTCCGTTGTTTCTGTATTATCTTTTTCAAGGGAGTTACGGAGGTACTCATCATCTCCAAGGAGATCGATGATTTCCTGATCCGTACCGAAACCAAGAGCACGTAAAAGAACCGTTACTGGAATCTTACGCGTGCGGTCGATTCGGACGTATACGATATCTTTCGCATCTGTCTCAAGTTCGAGCCATGCTCCACGGTTCGGGATGACCGTTGCCGAAAATCCACGTTTACCGTTTTTATCTAACTTATTGTTGTAATACACACTTGGCGAACGAACAAGCTGAGAAACGATAACTCGTTCCGCACCATTAATAATGAATGTTCCCGACTCCGTCATAAGCGGGAAGTCACCCATAAAGACTTCTTGTTCCTTCAATTCACCCGTCTCTTTGTTTTGAAGACGGACTTTTACGCGTAGTGGTGCCGAATAGGTCACATCGCGTTCTTTTGATTCATCAATCGAATACTTCGGCTCTCCGAGCGAGTAGTCGATGAATTCTAATACGAGATTTCCCGTGAAGTCGGAAATCGGCGAGATATCATGAAACATCTCACGAAGACCTTCCCGTAGGAACCATTCGTATGAATTCGTTTGAATCTCAATTAGGTTTGGAAGTTCTAAAACTTCGCTGATACGTGCATAGCTTCTTCTCTGACGGTGACGACCGTACTGAACAAGTTGACCAGTCAACTGATTCACCTCTCAGACCCAGTTCTTCTTCTTGAGAAGGACGGGTGTAATATCGAACATTGAAGCCATTTTTTGACCGATAAGCGCAAAAAAGCGACGTCTTGTCTACTCAATCATCTGTAGTCGAGAACGCCAGCTGCTTCAAACTGCTTATCCAAAAATCACTCCAATGGCATTTTATAATACTATCATAGACATTAGACAAGGTCAACGACAAATCACTCGATTTGTCAAGACCGAATTGATTTAAATATCGAATACCCTTTATCGCGGGTAACCGTCTCACATGAACCAAATACTTCTTCCATCAACTTCTTCGCTGATGGGCCACCTTGTTTCTTTTGAATGACGACCCATAAGGCACCGCCAACTTCCAAATGGTCATACGCTTCCCGTAAAATCCGGTGAACGACATTCTTTCCCGCCCGAATCGGTGGATTCGTCACGATCGCTGCAAACGTCTGTTCAGCCACGCCAGCATATCCGTCACTTACACCGGTCGTCACGGAAACACCATTCGCACGTGCATTGTCAGCCGCAAGCTCAAGCGCCCGCTCGTTTACATCTACTAAAACTGCTTCTCGTCCGGTCGTTTTCGCAAGCGAAATGCCCATCGGACCATATCCGCACCCGACATCCAAGATTGCCCCTGGTACATCCGGCTCCACGAAGGCTTCAATCAGTAAACGCGAACCGAAATCAACGCCGCCTTTTGAAAACACTCCATGATCCGAAGTGAAGCGGAACGTTTCACCACGTAAGACGAATTCCCACGACTTTGGATCCCGTTTCGAGGAGGGATCATTTGTGTAATAATGATCTGCCATGTTTCCTTCCCCTCTCTATATTAAAGTTGAAAACAAAAGAAGCCCGCAAAGCGAGCTTCTTTTGTTTTACGTGAAGAAGAAAATTACTTAACTTCTACGCTTGCGCCAGCTTCTTCAAGCTTAGCTTTGATTGCGTCAGCGTCTTCTTTCGAAACGCCTTCTTTAACTGGAGCTGGAGTTCCGTCAACGAGTGCTTTCGCTTCTTTAAGACCGAGGCCTGTCAATTCGCGAACTGCTTTGATTACGTTGATTTTACCAGAACCTGCGCTAGTAAGGATTACGTCGAATTCAGTTTGCTCTTCAGCTGCTGCTGCGCCTGCACCTGCTGCTGCTACTGGAGCTGCTGCTGATACGCCGAATTCTTCTTCGATTGTTTTTACGAGTTCGTTAAGTTCAAGAACAGTCATGCCCTTGAGGTCTTCGATAAATTGCTCTTTGTTGAAAGCCATTATGGTTTTCCTCCTTTGATTTAACCCGCGTTGGGGTGTGAAAAATTGTGTGTTTGCCTATCCCGCTAAGCGGACATTAAGCAGATTGTTCTTCTTTTTGCTCTGCAATTGCGTTCGTTGCCACCGCAAGACCACGGATTGGCGCTTGAAGCACGCTGAGAAGCATCGAAAGGAGACCTTCGCGTGATGGAAGTTCCGCAAGGGCTTTGACATCTTCTACTGAAGTGACTTTGCCTTCGATGATACCACCTTTAAGCTCAAGAGCTTTGTGGTCTTTCGAGAAGTTGTTTAAGATCTTAGCTGGAGCGATAACGTCTTCATTGCTGAAGGCGATCGCAGTAGGACCTGTAAAGACTTCATCAAGACCCTCAAGATTGCTTTGAACTGCAGCACGGCGGAGGAGACCGTTTTTGTAAACTTTGAATTCAACACCCGCTTCGCGGAGTTGTTTACGAAGTTCTGTTACTTCGTCTACTGTGAGACCACGGTAGTCGACGACGATTGTTCCAGCGCTCGCTTGCATTTTCTCAGCGATCTCAGATACGAGATCCGCTTTGACAGCGATAACTTTTTCGTTTGCCATTTCTGTTGCACCTCCTGGTAAATGGAATGTACCGGCGCGAGGGGCTGCTCGATTTCAAATAAAAAGCCTCCGTCTGCGAAGCAGAGGAGGCGTAATCGTCAAAAAGGATACCTGAACAAACAGGCTCTCTGAGCAAGAACACCTCGGAAGGGTTTATGCTCAATCGATGAGCACCTTCTGTCTACGGTATGTCGAATATATCAACGTTTTATACTGTAACAGCGTTCTTAGAACGTTGTCAAGTTCGTTTTAGACGAAATTATTTCGCAAAGTCAGCTGAAGATACTTTTACACCAGGACCCATTGTTGAAGCGATCGCGATGTTCTTAAGGTAGATACCTTTAGCAGTAGCAGGCTTAACTTTAACGAGAGTTTCGATGACTGTGTTGATGTTCTCAACCAATTTAGCGTCATCAAATGATTTTTTACCGACTGGAACGTGGATGTTACCAGATTTGTCGACACGGTACTCAACTTTACCAGCTTTGATATCGTTGATTGCTTTCGTGACGTCAAATGTAACTGTTCCTGTTTTCGGGTTAGGCATGAGGCCTTTAGGTCCGAGAACACGGCCGAGTTTACCAACTTCACCCATCATGTCAGGTGTCGCAACGATAACATCGAAGTCGAACCATCCTTGTTGGATTTTAGTGATGTACTCAGAATCACCAGCGAAGTCTGCTCCAGCAGCTTCCGCTTCTTTTAATTTCTCACCTTTAGCAAAGACGAGAACTTTTTGTGTTTTACCAGTACCGTGTGGCAATACGACTGCTCCACGGATTTGTTGATCTGCTTTCTTCGGATCGACTCCGAGGCGAACAGCAAGTTCGATTGTTTCATCGAATTTCGCAGTTGCAGACTTTTTAGTAAGATCTACAGCTTCAGCGAGTTCGTATGAAACCGTACGATCGATAAGTTTAGCAGCTTCTTTATACTTCTTACCCATTTTAGGTTCCTCCTTTGTGGTTGTGCGGAAAATCCTCCCACATAATGAAAGGGTAGCAAGGCTTCAAGTAACTATCCGCCTGCGACCCTCATCGTTGTTCATTGCAAT
This sequence comes from Exiguobacterium sibiricum 7-3, assembly GCF_000620865.1. Lineage (NCBI taxonomy): Bacteria > Bacillati > Bacillota > Bacilli > Caryophanales > Exiguobacterium > Exiguobacterium artemiae. The sequence continues at coordinate 16,584 of NZ_JHZS01000004.1, read as the reverse complement.
CAAAAGACTCAGTCTTCGATTACGATACCCATAGAACGTGCAGTACCTTCAACCATCAACATCGCTGTTTCAACAGATGCTGCGTTGAGGTCTGGCATTTTCGTTTCAGCGATTTCGCGAACTTTGTCACGTTTGACAGTCGCTACTTTCTTACGGTTAGGCTCGCCTGAACCGCTCTCGATTCCAGCTGCTTTCTTCAAGAGAACTGCTGCTGGTGGAGTTTTAGTAATAAACGTAAATGAACGATCTTCAAAAACCGTGATGACTACAGGAATAATCAAGCCGGCTTGGTCTTGTGTACGAGCGTTGAACTCTTTACAGAAGCCCATGATGTTCACACCTGCTTGACCGAGTGCCGGTCCAACTGGTGGAGCTGGGTTTGCTTTGCCCGCAGGAATTTGAAGTTTAACTAGTTTCATAACCTTCTTCGCCACGAGACACACCTCCTTAATTCTTTAATGTGGTTTAATTGGACGTTGCGCGTCCTCCCACTCATTCTATTCGACGAGTAATTTACCGAAATAAGCACAACATCAAACAGGAAAAATTGTACCATTAAAATAAAAGTTTCGCAATAGGAAACTTAATCTATTTTCTCAACTTGTGAGAAATCAAGCTCTACTTTCGTTTCACGACCGAACATATCGACAGAAACCTTCATTTTTTCTGTTTCTGTTTCAAGTTCTTCGATCGTACCTTCCAGGTTCGCAAAGACACCTTCTTTGATCCGTACGATTTGTCCCATTGTAAAGTCATAACGACTCTTCATGTCGACAAGTCCCATTGATCCAAGGATGTTTTCTGCTTCTTCAGGAAGAAGTGGTGTCGGTTTTGAACCGCCGCCGACCGAACCGAGGAATCCCGTGACGTTCGGTGTGTTACGGACGACATACCAAGAATCATCCGTCATGACCATTTCCACGAGGACATACCCCGGGAAGATCTTGATTTCACGTTCTTTGATTTTCGTTTCACCTTTTTTGTTTGTTACTTCTTCCTGTACCGTTTCGATTGGAACGAGTACACGGAAGATTTTCTCGTCCATGTTCATGGATTCAATCCGACGTTCAAGATTTGCCTTGACGTTATTTTCGAATCCAGAGTACGTTTGGACAACAAACCACTGCTTATCCATGGTACGTCACCTCTTCTTTTTACTTAATCAACCAACTCATGAATGCGCTGAGCCCTGAATCGATACCGAAGATGAAGACACCCATAAAAATGACCATACCGATTACAGTCAGTGTATACTTCGTCAGTTCTTTTCGTTTCGGCCAGCTCGTCTTTTTCAGTTCATTCCATACGTCACGCAAAAATTTCATCGTACTTTCCCTCCAGGATGTAGTAAATGGGGATAGATGAAGCCTTATTTCGCTTCTTTATGAATCGTATGCGCGTTACAGCGGCGACAGAACTTCTTCAGTTCCAAGCGGATGCTGACATCCTCTTTTTTCATCGTCGTGTAGTCGCGGGCACCGCAAATATCACAAGCAAGGCCTACTTTCTTCGCCATCTCAAACGACCTCCTTCTTTGCCACTCCTTCTCTTCAAGAAGAGAATCCTCTCTCCAAAAAAGAGCGTAAAAAAAAACGCCTATGAGCGGCGTCTCGCTAGTAAGGCGCTATTTATACAGTAGCACACCCGGATACCGGGGTCAATCCACCTCTCGATCAGACGGTCAGTTTTCGTGCTTCTAGATACCGTTCCAGCTTTTTCTTCACACGTTGAAGGGCGTTATCGATTGACTTGACATGACGATCGAGATCATCCGAAATTTCCTGATAGGTTCTTCCGTCGAGATATAGTGCCAGCACCTTTCGTTCCAGATCACTGAGGATTTCATCCATCTTATTTTCAATATCCGCATACTCTTCCCGGTTGACGATCAAGATTTGTGGATCTGACGGAGCAGTCGATGTGATGATATCGAGTAACGTCCGTTCCGATTCATCATCGTAAATCGGTTTATCGAGCGAAATGTATGAATTAAGCGGAATATGTTTTTGACGTGTCGCAGTTTTGATCGCCGTAATCATTTGTCGGGTAATACAGAGCTCAGCAAATCCTTTGAAGGAAGCCAGCTTATCCGTCCGGTAATCCCGGACTGCCTTATACAGACCGATCATCCCTTCCTGGATGATATCTTCCCGGTCCGCTCCGATTAAGAAGTAAGACCGTGCTTTTGCGCGCACGAAGTTGCGATACCGCTCGATCAGAAATTCGAGCGCATCACTGTTGTCAAACACCTTCGCTTGTTCCACAAGCGCCTCATCGGTCATGCACTCAAACTGGTCGAACGAAACCAAACTCATCCGTCATCCCTCCAAGCTTCTCTAACAAACTAATCGATTGTTTCTAATTATACAATAATTTCCTGTCCTGCGACAATGAAAATTGGCATGACCTCTTTTTTTACGCTGTTGATCTTGTGACGAGTCGACACCTGAAGGTCAAAAAAAGCGGATTCCACGATTGAATCGTGAACCCGCTTTTCCTTTTTTCATGAATCTGAATTTTTACGACGCCGGATTTCTTCGAGGCGTTCAATGACGTCAGTCGGCAGATCGATTGTCGAACGTGGTTTTTTACTGGTCTTCGACGTAATCGTCTGACCGCGGATGACGGCGACTGCCGCTTTCCAGTCCCGGCGTAATTCCTGCGCCGAGACGCGGAGGGCACCGAGTGTAAAGATGACCCACTGTTCGGTGAAATCGTTTGTCGCAACCGTCAGCTTGACCCGGATATCCTGTAACCAGTCCGCCGCCGTTTTCTCAATCCATTCATCCGCCGTTTCGTTTTCCCGTGTATAAATGACTTCGATGCCGCTTTTCTTAATCCGGGATTCTCTTCCCGGTTGGAGATAGGCATCAAAGACAATCGTCACACTGATTCCTGTCACGGCTTGGTACTCGGCCATCGCATCGACCAATCGTTCCCGTGCTAATTCAAAATCCTGCTCCCGCAATGTCCGAAACTCCGGCCATGCGCCAATGATATTGTAGCCATCAACGATCAGACGGTCGTATTTCATCGCGAATACGGCTTTCTTGTCCGGTAGACCTCATATAACAACAACGAGGCGGCAACTGATGCGTTGAGTGACGTGACATGTCCTGCCATCGGGAGATGGACAAGGAAATCACATTTTTCGCGGACGAGCCGGCTCATACCTTTTCCTTCGCTGCCGATGACGATTCCAAGCGGCATCGTTCCGTCGAGCGTCCGGTAGTCGTCGCTCTCGCGGGCATCCGTTCCAACGAACCAGATCCCTTTTTTCTTTAAGTCTTCCATCGTCCGTGTCAGGTTCGTCACACGAACGACCGGGATATGTTCGATTGCACCGGTCGAAGCTTTCGCGACGACCTGTGTCAATCCGACCGACCGGCGTTTCGGAATGATGATCCCGTGGGCACCGACGGCATCTGCCGTCCGGAGAATCGATCCGAGATTATGCGGGTCTTCAAGTTCATCGAGTAAAATCATCAACGGTGTCTCGTCCTTCTTTTCTGCCAGTGCAAAAATATCGTCGAGTTCCGCATACTCGTATGCCGCGACGGCAGCCACGACACCCTGGTGATTGTCACTTCCCGTCAGACCGTGTAATTTCGAGCGCGGAACGATTTGCGTTTGGACACCTGCTTCTTTTGCCATCGCATGAATGACGGCAAGCGGTCCTTTCTGCTGCCCTTCCTGGATAAAGAGCTTGTTCATCTCACGCCCTGTCCGTAAGGCTTCGAGAACGGGATTCCGTCCGTATAAGAAATCCTGTCCTTCCTCAAGCGGCTCGATCACGATGGTCTCTTCTTGTTTTGCTTCAACTTTCTTCTGTCTCGTTTTTTCGCCATGTGACTTATCTTTTGGTTTACGCGCCGGTTGGAACGGTTTATTTTCCGTCCGTTGCTTCGGCTTCGAGTAATTCGAACGCTTGTCCGATGAGTTCTTCAAGACGATCCCCTCCTTCTGCAAGATAGATATATCCGAGCAATGCTTCAAACGCCGTTGCATAACGGTACGTATGAACATCCGTACTTTTCGGGACAGAACCGGATTTCGCGTTCTTCCCACGCCGGACGACGGCTTGTTCTTCTTCTGTTAACGTATTTTCATTTAACCAGTGTGTCACGACGAAGGCTTGCGCCTGAGCGCGGACATAGCGGATGGCAGCCTGATGCAACTCACCCGGTTTGACATATCCCTTTTCAAGCAACCGTTCCCGGACGTGCATCTCGTAGACAACATCGCCCATATAAGCGAGTGCCAGGGCATTTAATTGTTTGTAGTTCTTCATCCGCGCTTCCACCGCATCCCTTGCGCTGTATCCTCAAGCAGGATGCCTTGGTCACGCAGTTGATCACGGATCGCGTCTGCCCGGGCGAAGTCCCGTTCTTTTCGTGCTGTGTCACGATCGCGAATCAACTGTTCGACTTCTTCATCGAGCAACCCTTTTTCAATCGTCAACGTGACACCGAGGACCGTCGACAGTTCATGGAACACTGCCAAGAATCGTTCCAGCACGTCTGTTGCGACCTGGTCTTCTCCAAGGTAGAGGTTCGCTTCCTTCGACAGATCAAACAAATCGGTCACAGCGTTCGCCGTATTGAAATCATCATCCATCGATGTGATGAAGTGCTGTTTGATTTCTTCGATCCGGTTCAACCATTTGTCAGTTGCTGTTCCAAGATTAGCCGTCATCGTCAAACGATGTTCAACGTTTGCGACCGATTCACGGATTCGTGCCAACCCGTTTGCTGCCTGATCAATCAGGTCACGACTGTAGTTGATCGGATGACGGTACTGGACCGACAGCATGAAGAAACGTAAGACCATCGGATCGACGGCTTGAATCGCTTCGTGGACCGTTAAGAAGTTGCCCAGTGATTTTGACATCTTTTCATTTTCGATGTTAAGGAACCCGTTATGCATCCAGTAGTTCGCAAACTTCTGTGAGTTGCAAGCTTCCGATTGAGCAATCTCATTTTCATGGTGCGGGAATTTAAGGTCTTGTCCGCCCGCATGAATATCAATCGTATCCCCGAGATACTTTTTCGCCATCGCTGAGCACTCGATGTGCCAGCCGGGACGGCCTTCTCCCCATGGACTCGTCCATGCCGGTTCACCCGGTTTCGCTGCTTTCCATAGGACGAAATCGAGCGGATCTTCTTTTTTCTCGCCGACTTCGATCCGCGCACCCGAGCGGAGTTCATCAATCGACTGTTGACTTAGCTGACCGTAATCTTTAAAGCTGCGTGTCCGGAAGTAGACATCTCCGCTTGACGCATAGGCATTCCCTTTTTCGACGAGCACTTCGATGAAAGCGATGATATCGTCCATCGTTTCCGTGACGAGCGGATGAATATCCGCTTTTTGGACATTCAACGCACCTGTATCCGCGTGATAGGCTTCGATGAATCGTTTCGTCAGTGCATGGTAATCTTCTCCGAGCTCATTCGCTGTCCGGATGATTTTATCGTCGACATCCGTGAAGTTCGAGACATATTTAACGTCATAGCCCCGGTACGTAAAGTAGCGGCGGACCGTATCAAAGACGATGGCCGGACGGGCATTCCCGATATGGATGTAGTTATAGACGGTTGGTCCACAAACATACATCTTGACCTTTCCTTCTTCGAGCGGTTTAAACGGTTCCTTTTTTCCGGTCATGCTGTTGTAAAGTTGTATCATGGCGGTGTCCTCCTTTTATTCGTTCAATCTCACGTTTTAATTGTTCAAGTTCCAGTTCAACCCGTTCCTGGCATTCACGAACCGGATCGGGTAATTGATGATCAAGCGGTGCATCGACTTTTATTCCGTCTTGTATCACGACACGTCCGGGAATTCCGACAACTGTCGCATTTGACGGTACATTTTTTAGAACAACGGAGCTTGCGCCAATCTTCGATGAATCACCAATCGTGATATCACCGAGTACGCGTGCTCCGGCTGATACGAGGACACCATTTCCGAGTGTCGGATGCCGTTTGCCCGTTTCTTTCCCTGTTCCCCCCAGTGTCACACCTTGGAACAGGGTGACATCGTCGCCGATAATCGCCGTTTCCCCAATGACGACTCCCATACCATGGTCGATGAAGAGACGCCGGCCGATTGTCGCACCGGGATGAATCTCAATTCCCGTCAGGAACCGGCTGAATTGCGACAACAGCCGTGCGGCAAGATGCAAATTCATCTTCCACATACGATGAGCCAACCGGTGCATCCAGACGGCATGTAATCCCGGATAGGTCAAGACGACTTCCATCGTACTCCGGGCTGCCGGATCCTGTTTAAATACATTGCGGATATCTTCACGCATCCGTGTCATGTTCGTTCTCCTCTCCATAAGAAAAAGCGCCCCCGTGCATCGCTGCACAGAGACGCCAATCAGCGCGGTCCCACTCTGTTTGGATGAACTGAATCATCCCTCTCCGGTCCGTTAACGCCGGAGATACGTCTACGCCTACTCTCACTGATTTCGGGTAGCACTCAGAGGGGCATTTCGAAAGCGCGTCCGTTCAAGCTTTCTCACCACTCAAGCTTGTCTCTGTACAACGGACATCGTTCCTACTTTCCTCATCTACGCTTTATTTTATGCGTCTAGACGCGCAAGTACGCGGTCTTTTCCTAATAATTGAATCGTGTTCGGAAGCTCTGGTCCGTGTGTTTGTCCGGTCGTTGCGACACGGATTGGCATGAACAGATTTTTCCCTTTTTGTCCGGTTGCTTTTTGGGTTGCTTTGATTGCCCCTTTAATGGCTTCCGGTGTCCATTCTTCAAGTGTCCGCAACTGGTTCGCGAATTCACTCAAGACTGCAGGAACGGTTTCTCCTGCCAAGACAGTGTTTGCCTCTTCATCATACACCAGTTCATCCTCAAAGAACATCTCTGAAAGCTCGACGATTTCTGCGCCATGTGTCATCTGTTCCCGGTATAATCCGACCAGGTTTTGTGCCCAGACAAGTTCTTCTTCCGTCGGTTCGCTTGACACACGTCCCGCGTCTTGCAGGAATGGCAGGCTTGCTTCGAATACTTCTTCGAACGATTGGTGTTTCATGTATTGACCGTTAATCCAAGCCAGTTTTTGTTGGTCAAAGACAGCTGGACTTTTTGAAAGACGGGACGCATCGAAAATTTCGATGAACTCTTCTTTTGTGAAGATTTCCTGTTCACCGACCGGCGACCACCCAAGTAACGTCACGAAGTTAAGTAACGCTTCCGGCAAGTAACCGAGATCTTTATACTGCTCGATGTATTGGATGATCGACTGATCACGTTTCGAGAGTTTTTTGTGTTCTTCGTTGACAATCAATGTCATGTGACCGAATGTCGGATAGTCCCAACCGAACGCATCATAAATCATCATCTGCTTCGGTGTGTTCGAGATATGGTCGTCTCCACGCAGGACGTGGCTGATTTCCATCAAGTGATCATCAACGACGACAGCAAAGTTGTACGTCGGAATCCCGTCTTTTTTAACGATGACCCAATCGCCGAAGTCTTTTGATTCGAACGAGACGTCTTCTTTGACGATATCGTTCCATGTGTAGGTGACGCTTTCCGGAACACGGATCCGAATCGACGGTGTCCGTCCTTCTGCAACGAACGCCTCTTCTTGTTCTTGCGTCAGGTTGCGGTGTGCACCTGAATAACGTGGTGCTTCCCCACGGGCGATTTGCGCTTCCCGTTCTGCTTCGAGCTCTTCCGATGTCATATAACAGCGGTAAGCCAGTCCTTTTTCAAGTAACTCGTCTGTGTATTTTTTGTACAGATCGAGTCGCTCCATTTGGAAGTAAGGACCATAGTCGCCACCGCGACCCGGACCTTCATCCCAGTCGATGCCGAGCCATTCGAGGTACTTCATCTGACTTTCCACACCACCATCGATGTTTCGTTTCTGATCCGTATCCTCAATCCGTAAAATCATCTTGCCGCCTGCATGTCGTGCAAACAGGTAGTTAAACAATGCTGTTCGTGCGTTTCCAATATGAAGGTGTCCCGTTGGACTTGGTGCATAACGTACACGTACTTCTGCCATTACCGATCCACTCCTTTAGTCTAAAATTCGCTTACCTAGTATACCTTATTCTTCGATTCGTTTCAGCAAAATCACAGCCTGACATGCGATTCCTTCTTCACGTCCCGTAAAGCCGAGCCATTCCGTCGTCGTCGCCTTGACGTTGATTTGTTCGATATCCGCGTCAAGAAGTTCCGCGATCCGTGCCCGCATCGTATCGATGTATGGACGTAACTTTGGAGCTTGTGCAATGACGGTCGCGTCTAAATTGCCCAGTTCATAACCTTGTGCTTTGACGAGTGCATAAACGTGCTGCAACAATTTTGCTGAGTCGGCGTCTTTAAATTCCGGGTCCGTATCGGGGAAGTGTTTTCCGATATCGCCCGCTGCGATCGCACCAAGAGCCGCGTCAGCAATCGTATGTAACAGGACGTCAGCATCCGAATGACCGAGTAACCCTTTCGTATGCGGAATCTCGATTCCACCTAAAATCAGTTTGCGATCCTCTGCAAAGGCATGTACATCAAATCCTTGTCCAATTCGAATCATCATCATTTCCCTCGTTTCGTTAGAATGGCTTCTCCAAACAGTAAATCGTCCGGTGTCGTCACTTTAATGTTCTCATATTGTCCGGTGACCCAAGTCACCGTTCCTCCGTCCCATTCTATCAAACTTGCGTCATCCGTACCTAAAAATTCCGTCGCCGCTTTGGCATGAATGCTTCGAATCTTCTCTAAATCAAAGGCTTGCGGTGTTTGGGCTGCCATCAGCTGATCGCGGGGGACCGTCTCGACAATCACGTCGCCGTCAATCCGTTTGACGGTATCCTTAATCGGCACCCCTAAAATCGCAGCTCCGGTCTGTTCAGCTGCTTCGACGACCTGCTGAATCGATTCGACAGTCACGAACGGTCGTGCTCCGTCATGAATCAAGACGATACCCGGTTCTGTCACCGCCTCTAGTCCACGCTGCACACTTTCCTGGCGTTCCCGCCCACCCGGGACGAGACGGATCGATGTCTTGTATTGTGCCGTGATACGTTCGAACCACGATTGCTCCGCTGGATTAATCGCAAGAATAATTTCAAGACAAGCCGGATCCTGCTCAAAGACATCCAGTGTCCATTCGATGATGGAACGGTTTCGTAACGTCAGCATCAACTTGTTTCGATCGGCCCCCATCCGTTTCCCTGCTCCGGCGGCCGGAATGACAATCCGATATGTGTGCTCTTTCATCTAATTCCCTCTTTTCCCATAAGTAAAGACTGCCAAAATAGATTTGGCAGTCCGCTGTTTATTTTTCCTGGGGTTTCGCGAAAATCATTCGTCCTGCAGACGTCTGCAGCACACTTGTCACGACAACACCAATCGTTTTCGAAATCAAATGTTTTCCCTCTTCAACGACGACCATCGTTCCATCCTCGAGGTACGCAATTCCCTGTTTTTGCTCTTTTCCTTCTTTGATGACAAGAACCGTCATCTCTTCACCGGGAATCACCACCTGTTTGACGGCATTCGCCAAATCGTTAATGTTCAAGACGGGTACGTTCCGCACTTCACAGACCTTATTTAAGTTGTAGTCGTTCGTGACGACGATTCCTTTGATCAGTTCTGCCAGTTTAATCAACTTGATGTCAACTTCCGGAACATCCTCAAAATCACCGTCATAAATTTCAACTTCCATCCCGGGAATCGATTGCAATTCCTTCAGCACATCGAGTCCACGACGTCCGCGGTTTCGCTTCAGTGTATCTGATGAATCCGCAATATACTGCAACTCACCGATGACGAATTGCGGAACAATCAGTTTACCTTCCACAAATCCGGTTTTCGCGATATCGGTAATCCGGCCGTCGATGATGACACTCGTATCGAGAACTTTACTGTTCGATTTTGCCACAATAACAGGCTCAGCTGCTTTTTTCTCCGTCTGATTGTTACTGTTACGCAAGAAGACTTTTGTCAGTTCGTGACGCTTCCGGTAACCGACCGTGAATCCGAGGTAACCGAACAAAACTGCGACAATCACGGTTAACACATTACTGAGTAATGGAATACCGACTAGTTCAATCAGCATGCTGACAAGAAATGCCATGACAAGACCAACCAATAAGCCGAATGTGCCGAAAAATAAATCGGCGACCGGTGCTTTCACTAACTTTTCTTCTAAAAACCGGAGAAGTCGAATCACAGAATCCGTAATGAATAATCCAATTAATAAAAATATGAGTGCACCAATCGTTCCTGTTACATATGTGGTCATCAACCATTCCGGGAAAGCCATCTTCGTCGCCGCTTCAATCAGCTGAAATAATTGAGGAAGCAACAAGATACCAAGCGCAAGACCTAGTAATGCAAAAAAGATCCTGATGACGATTTTCAATCTTCCCACCTCCTTTTATTATTTTAAGTTCATTGTAACATGTATTTATTTGAATCACCTACGCCTTAAGATGGGGAAACTGTTTACAGGTCTGTTACACCTTCCCCATCTTTTGCCATAGTTGAAACCGCTTAAAACGGAATCGTTTCCCGTAACGCTTCATCGACACTTTCAACACCGATTACCGTGATGCCGGGCGGATACGTCCAGCCACCCAGATTGTTTTTCGGAATGATCGCACGGGTGAAACCAAGCTTCGCCGCTTCCGCGACCCGTTGTTCGATCCGTGATACGCGTCTGACTTCTCCGGTCAATCCGACTTCTCCGATGACGACATCTGTCGGTCGCGTCGGCTTATCGCGGAAACTGGATGCGACTGCGACACAAATTGCTAAATCGATCGCCGGTTCATCGAGTTTGACTCCACCTGCCGCCTTGAGATACGCATCTTGCGTCTGGAGCAACAAGCCCGACCGTTTTTCTAAAACAGCCATCAGCAAAGCGACTTTATTCTGATCGATTCCGGTCGCCATACGGCGTGGATTACCGAACGATGTCGGAGAAATCAAAGCTTGTAGTTCCACAAGAACTGTCCGCGTTCCTTCCATTGAGGCGACGATGGTCGAACCGGACACACCGGATGTCCGTTCTTCCAGGAAAATCTCAGATGGATTCAAGACTTCTTCAAGACCTGATTCCCGCATTTCAAAAATGCCGATTTCATTCGTCGAACCAAAGCGGTTTTTGACGGCACGTAAAATCCGGAACGTATGGTGGCGTTCCCCTTCAAAGTACAGCACGGCATCGACCATATGCTCAAGCAGACGCGGTCCGGCAATCGATCCCTGTTTGGTCACATGACCGACGATGAAGATCGCAATACCACGACTCTTGGCAATTTTCATCAGCATCGCTGTACATTCCCGGACTTGCGTGACACTGCCTGGAGCCGACTGAATCTCATCAATATAGACGGTCTGAATCGAGTCGATAATCAGGAAGGCCGGGTTTTCTTCATCGACGACCCGTTCGATCATATTCATGTCCGTCTCGCTCAAGACAAACAGGTCCTGTGTCGGTAAGCCGAGTCGTTCCGCCCGTAATTTTGTTTGTTTAAGCGATTCTTCCCCTGAAATATACAAGACTTTCTCTCCACGCGCGGCGAGTCGTGCACTTGTCTGAAGTAAAATCGTCGACTTCCCGATTCCGGGATCTCCACCGACAAGAACCATCGAGCCCGGTACAATCCCACCGCCGAGAACCCGGTCAAATTCACCGCTACCCGTAAAGACGCGGCTTTCTTCCTGTGACAAGATATTCGATAACCGTTCCGGTTTTAATTGTTTTGTCGTCGTGTGCACGAAGGCAGAACCCCGCCGTGCCTTTTTCTCTTCTATGACTTCTTCGACCATCGTGTTCCATTCCCCACAGCCGGAGCAACGGCCCATCCATTTCGGAGATTCCGTTCCACAACTTTGGCAAACAAACTTCGTCTTTAGTTTAGCCAATTGATTCATCCTTTCTTTTTATCAAGAAAAAAATCCAGCTTTCGCCTCATACTTGCGAAAGCTGGACCCTGTTGATCAATTATTCGGTCGTTGCTGGTTCAGCTTGATGACGGCGGACGATAAATTCACCATCTTCGACATCAAGTGCCACCCGCTCACCTTTTTGAATATCACCAGCAAGCAAGGCTTCTGACAAACGATCCTCTGCTTCCCGTTGAAGAGCACGACGGATTGGACGGGCTCCGTATTCCGGATCATATCCGATATCCGCGATTTTCGAGAGCGCGGCCGGCGTCAACTCGAAATGCACTTGTTGTTCCGCCAGACGTTTTTCAAGTGTTTTTGCCATTAATTTGACGATTTCCTCGATGTGTTTTTTCTCAAGTGAGTGGAAGACGATCGTTTCGTCAATCCGGTTCAAGAATTCAGGACGGAAGGCTTTTTTCAGCTCATCCATGACTTTCCCCTTCATATCTTTGTACTCACGATCCGTATCATCCGAGACTGCAAAGCCAACGTATTTGTTGCGTTTGAGTGCACTTGCTCCGACATTTGACGTCATGACGATGATCGTATTTCGGAAGTCGACTGTCCGACCTTTTGAATCCGTCAAGCGACCGTCGTCTAGCACTTGAAGCAAAATGTTGAAGACTTCAGGGTGTGCTTTCTCAATTTCATCAAGCAAGATAACAGAGTATGGTTTCCGGCGTACTTTCTCCGTTAACTGACCGCCTTCTTCATATCCGACATATCCCGGAGGAGAACCTACAAGGCGACTTGTCGCATGTTTCTCCATGTACTCGGACATATCGATTCGGATGATGGCATCTTCGTCACCGAACATCGCTTCCGCGACAGCCCGGGCAAGTTCCGTTTTACCGACACCGGTTGGTCCGAGGAAAATAAATGAACCAATTGGACGTTTTGGATCTTTTAAACCAGCGCGTGCACGACGGATTGCTTTTGAAATCGATTTAACGGCTTCATTTTGACCGATGACACGTCCATGAAGAATTTCTTCAAGACGTAATAAGCGGTCGGTTTCTTCTTCTGCAATCTTCGTGACCGGAACACCTGTCCAGTTGGCGACGACTTGTGCGATATCGTCTTTTGTCACTTCTAATTTTTCGTTGCCTTGCTTGTTCTGCCATTCTTCTTTTAAGCGTTCCAATTCATCACGCAATTTTTGTTCTGTATCACGGAGACTGGCTGCTTTTTCGAATTCCTGGCTTTGAACGGCTTCGTCTTTGTCTTTACGAATACCTTCAAGCTTCGCTTCGACTTCTTTTAAGTTCGGTGGTGCTGTATATGAGCGTAAACGAACTTTTGAAGCGGCTTCATCAACCAAGTCGATTGCTTTATCCGGTAGGAAACGGTCTGAGATGTAACGGTCCGAAAGTGTTACGGCTTCTTGAATCGCTTCATCCGTAATCGTCACACGGTGGTGTGCTTCATAACGGTCGCGAAGACCAAACAAGATTTGTGTCGCTTCATCTGTTGTTGGTTCAGCAACTTGAATCGGTTGGAAACGACGTTCGAGTGCCGCATCTTTTTCGATGTACTTCCGGTACTCATCCAGTGTTGTCGCACCGATACATTGCAATTCACCACGGGCAAGTGACGGCTTGAGGATGTTTGATGCATCAATTGCTCCTTCTGCTCCACCGGCACCAATTAATGTGTGCAATTCGTCGATGAAGAGAATGATGTTTCCAGCCTGACGAATCTCGTCCATGACTTTTTTCAAACGGTCTTCGAACTCACCACGGTATTTTGTTCCGGCGACGAGTGTTCCCATATCGAGAACCATGACGCGTTTATTCCGTAACGTCTCCGGTACTTCATTGTTGATGATTTGTTGGGCAAGCCCTTCGACGACGGCTGTTTTACCAACACCCGGCTCTCCGATTAAGACCGGATTGTTTTTCGTCCGACGGCTTAAGACTTCAATGACACGTTGGATTTCTTTCGCACGACCGATGACTGGATCAAGACGTGTCTCCCGTGCTTGTTGTGTCAAGTCGCGTGCGAGACCATCAAGCGTCGGTGTCGCGACACCAGAGCCCGCTTGCGACGCATTGGCTGTCGTTTCGCTGTTGCCAAGCAATTGGAGTACTTGCTGACGGGCTTTAGAGAGACTGATGCCAAGGTTGTTTAAGACACGTGCTGCGACGCCTTCTCCTTCACGGATTAAACCAAGTAGGAGGTGTTCTGTACCAACGTACGAATGGCCTAGTTTACGGGCCTCATCCATCGACAGCTCGATGACTTTTTTCGCGCGTGGTGTATAGTGAATCGTTGTCGCACCGTCTTGACCGCGACCGATTAAAGCTTCAACTTCCATTTGAATCTTATCTGAACTGAGTCCAAGTGCTGTCAAGGCTTTCGCAGCAATCCCGTCTCCTTCACGTACAAGTCCGAGTAAAATGTGTTCTGTCCCGATATTATGGTGACCAAGACGTACCGCTTCTTCTTGTGCAAGTGCGAGTACGCGTTGAGCACGTTCTGTGAATCGTCCAAACATCATTACGCAAAACCTCCTTGTGTGTGATCCCTGTTTGTCTGTTCGGTTAACATCTGACGAATGGTGCTCGCTCGTTCGATGTCCCGTTCTCTTGATGTTAATTGTTTCCCGAAATGCTTTTGTAGAAAACCTGTTTGTAGCGATACAAGCAAATGATGGAATAAGTTTGGCGGAAGTTCGACTGCCAAACCTAGGCTATCGGCTAACCGGACATCTGATAAACGTTCTGTTGCTTCCCGTGCCGTAATTAATCGGGCCGATCGTAAAATTCCGGATGACCGGTAGAGCCGGTCTTCTAGTTCTTCTTGATACGTCTCCAATAATCCTTTTCTTGCAGCCTGTTCTGCTTCAATTAATGCTTCAACTGCAAATTGATAATCCGTAATCAGCATATCTTCACTGGCTCCAAGTGTCCGTTGATTCGACAATTGAAACATTCGGCCTGAAGCATCGCTTCCTTCGCCGTAACGCCCACGAATCGCAAAACCTAGCTGCCGCAGGTGTTTAATATACCCTTGGATTTGATTTGTCAGAACGAGTCCCGGTAAATGCAACATGACCGAAGCCCGTAAACCTGTGCCGACGTTACTCGGACAAGTCGTCAAATACCCCAGCGTATCATCAAAAGCTATCTTGAAACGTTCACTGATTAAACGGTCGACTTGCTTTGCCACCCGAAATGCTTCTTCTAACTGCAGACCCGGTAAAAGAGTTTGAATACGGAAATGGTCTTCTTCATTCACCATGACACTGATTTGCTCATCTTCGCTTATAAAAAGTCCGGTTCGGGGATGCGTCGCAAGAGCAGGACTGATCAAATGTTTTTCCACTAAAGCAGTTCGTGTTAAGGCATCGACTTGATCGACTCGCCCGAATTGAAATCCTTTTAGTCCGGATAATTGACGTTCTGTTTCGTTGATTAACGCATTTGCCTGATTTTCTGTCATTCTTGTCGAAAATGGATAATGGGCCACATTACGCGCTAAGCGAATCCGTGTCGAAACGACGATATCATCGTAAGGTGCCTGCTGATCCATCTTTTGACTAAGAGGTTGCGTCAATAGTTCTTCAAACATGGCGCAAATCCTCCTCCACATTCACAATCTGCTGCTTGATGAGTTCTGCTTCTTCATAGTCTTCCGATAAGATCTTACGGTTTAATTGTTCTTTGAGTCGACTCAACTGTTGTGCCAATCGTTTCTCGACCGACTCTTCTTCAGGACGTGAGCCATAATGTTTCGTATGACCGTGTTGAAACTGACGAATCATCCCATCTACTTCTTCTTTAAAAAACGAATAGCATGTTGCACAACCAACTTTTCGTAAATGTAAAAGTTGGTGACGTGTCATCCCACATGAAGGACAAGCAGTTTCTTGATAGGCTTTTGCCAATTCTTTTACACAAACCGAACAAAGGACTTGTTCAGTTCCCTCTTGATCTTGTGGGAGTTTGACACGGACGACAGCTTCTCGTTCACCACACCGCTGACAACGCATACACATTCCTCCCGTGTCACAGTCGTTTAATGGTTTGCAAGACGGTCTGCATCAAATGAGCCCGCATCCGACGTTGATCCTCAAGTGCCATTGGTAGACTTTCCTTCTGCAACAACGATTGAATCAAAATCGCTTCTCGTCGTGTCAAAAGCTGTTCATTTACTAAACGAATCAGGTAATCTTCTGCAGCTTGTTCTGTTAAATCGTTTCCAACCCACCGGCTGAT
This sequence comes from Exiguobacterium sibiricum 7-3, assembly GCF_000620865.1. Classification (NCBI taxonomy): domain Bacteria; kingdom Bacillati; phylum Bacillota; class Bacilli; order Caryophanales; genus Exiguobacterium; species Exiguobacterium artemiae. The sequence continues at coordinate 436 of NZ_JHZS01000004.1, read as the reverse complement.
CTCATCTAACAGATCATGACTATCTAAAATGACAATCTTTTGAATGCGGATATACCCACCGCCACCACGTTTACTTTCAACAAAATAACCTTTTTCAATCGTAAAACGGGTGTTGATGACATAATTGATTTGTGAGGGTACACAATCAAAACGTTCTGCAATTTCCTGACGCTTGATTTCAATTTTTTTCTCATCATGTAAAATCTGCTTTAAATAGGCTTCGATGATATCTGTGATGTTTTGCATGGGCACCACCTCTCTGACCATCTTTGACTATTGTTTGATTTAATAGTAATCATCTTAAAAGTGAAATGCAAACATTTAGGCTTTTCATTTTGTGTACACAAAAAGACCGACCTGCAGATGCAGATCGGTCTCTTACTTGCCTGGCAACGTCCTATCCTCACAGGGGGAAGCCCCCAACTACTTTCGGCGT